>DAIQAU010000001.1:0-43141 GCA_036781565.1 Bacteriovorax sp.
TCATCTTTTTGATGCCTAAATTCAGAACGATGAGAATCGATACCCCTCAAGTTGCGACTCACCTACTCAGCTCGAGTGGCAAAGCTGAAAATTACATTACGCCAGTTGGTTCGTTTCTAAGAAAAACCAGCTTGGATGAACTGCCGCAAATTTGGTCCGTACTTGTTGGAGACATGAATCTCGTTGGTCCGCGCCCTGCACTTTTTAATCAGGACGACTTGAAGGAATTGCGTACTCAATGTGGGGTTCACACTCTGACGCCAGGAGTGACAGGTTGGGCACAAATTAATGGAAGAGATGAAATTGCAATTCCAGAGAAAGTTAAACTGGATAAAGAATATCTCGATCATCGCAGCTTTTTGTTTGATTTAAAAATTCTGTTTCTAACTGCATATAAAGTTATCGTGCGAGAAGATGTTTCTCATTAAGAATGAAATGTATTTTCGAAAGTGTATGGTGGCTTCCACCCCAAAAGACTTTTTGTTTCGCTGATATCAACTTGTAAATTTCCAAACAATCTATCTGCGTATGCTTTTTTTCCCATTAATATCGCTGCTAACTTCATAACTGAAGTGGGTATTGGGATAAGTTTTGCACTTTTGTTTTGAACTAAAGCCATTTTTCTGATGAGATCTGTTAAGGAAAGATCATTATCATCTGAAACTAAAAAAATTTTTCCTCCAGCAGATGGATGATTCAGGCAAGTCACAATTAAGTCAGCTAGATTGTATACGGAGACAAGACTTCTTTTATTTTTAACAGCTCCAAATGGTAGTGGGATATTTTTACTCACAACCTTCATTAGATTTTCAAAATTTGCCTTCACATCAGGACCATAAATTAACGGTGGCCTAATGATAACAACTTCAAAAACGTTTTCCTCATGAAGTTTTAATAACTCTTTTTCAGCTTCAGCCTTTGAAATTCCATAGGGATCTTGGGGAGCAGGAATGTCATTTGAAAAAAATGGTCGGTCGAAAGTTTCCTCGCCATTTACTTTTACAGAACTAATAAAAATAAAACGCTTTACGCCAGCAGATTTGGCAGCTTTCGCTAATTCAATTGTCGCTTTTACATTGTACTTTCTGAAAGCAATCAATGGATCTGTTTCGGTTTCATTCATCACATGAACTCTAGCTGCAAGATGAACAACCGAATCACAATCAATTAAAAATTGCCCCCATTTTGATTGCTCGCTCATATCACCATAAAGTGCACGATTTCCGGCTACAAAGGAAATATTTTTGTCTTTTAAAACTCGCTGCAGATGTTTACCGACAAAACCATCGGCGCCGGTGATAAATACTTTCTTCATGATATCTTTTTAAATTCTTCTTCAAGTTGCGAGATTAATTTCTCTCTCTCGAACTCAGTTTGGTAACATTTAAAGGCATTTTCTCCTAGAAGATTTAACTCATCTTTAGTCAAAAGGGACATTTTTAAAATCGTTTCTGCAAGGAGTTTTGGATTACCTGCGGGACAAGTGTATCCAGCATTGGCTTCACGAACTATATCAGCTCCCTCACCATTCAAAGATGCTAACACAGGTTTACCTGCCGCCAGGTAAGATTGAAGTTTAGATGGAACTGTTATAGAAAATAAAGCGGTGTTCGTTAAACTCATCAACATTACATCTGCTTTCTTGAAATAATATGGCATTGTTTCAACAGGCTTTCGCCCTAGGAAGTGAAAATTCTTCAATTGATGTAATTGAACTTCTTTTTCTGCCCATGATTTCATAAGGCCATCGCCCAGAACAACAAAATGAATTTCTGAGTTCTCTTTTAATATCTTGGCCGATTCAACTAATGTTTCAAAATCTTGAGAGCTACCGATATTGCCGGCAAACATCAACTTGAAACCTTCAGTTGGCATATTTTTATCTTCATAATCAATCTCTGAATTTGAAAATAAAGATTCTGCCCATTGTGGAAAATAAACGATTTGTTGATCAGTTCCACCTAATGCTTTGACTCGAGGAATGAAGCCTTTAGAGGTGACTAAAATTTTATCAGAGTGCTTATAGAGCCATCGAACCAAAACAGCGACAGCGTTTAGTATTCTTTTATTTTTCACCACGCCCGTTGCTTCTAGACTTTCAGGCCACAAATCAGTTACCCAGAAAAACATTGGTGCTCTTTTTAAATATTTTAAAACAATGCCGGGTATTGCCACAGTAATTGGAGAAGGTTCATAAACAAAAATCTTATCGAATTTTCCGCGAACTCTAAAAGGCGCAAGAATTGAGGCAAAGAAGAAATATGAAGCAAAATTTAAAGCTAATTTTAAGCTTTTGTTTTTTCCTCTTGGAATGAGAGGACTTCTTATTACTTTAACTTTTCCTTTGTTCTCATGGTACGGACCTTTCAAACCATACCCCTTAAAAAAGGATCCTTCTGGATAATTTGGAAGCCCGGTATAAACAGTCACGTCGTGGCCACGTTCGATCAAAGCATCGCAAAGGTCATTGATTCGAAAATTTTCCGGCCAGAAATATTGAGTGACTATCAGAATTCTCATTCAGCTATTTCTTCCAGACTGTACGATTGACGTAATCCGTATAACTGTAAATGACTCTCACTACTTTTTTTGAAACATCATTTGCATCGTAATCAGCAATATCGATCATAGGAAGTTTTTGCGTTGTAACCAAATCCACAGATCGAATTACACTCTCCGAATATAAGTCACTCATTACAACGGAAGCGCGATCCATACCTTCTGGACGCTCGTGAGCCTGGCGAATCATGATTGCCGGGAAGTGAAGTATTGAGGATTCTTCTGTGATTGTGCCACTGTCCGATAGAGTACAAAAAGCTTTTTGCTGTAATTTAATATAATCAAAAAATCCTAGAGGCTTCATAAATGAGATAAGAGGATTTTTTGATTCAAAGTTCATTGCTTCAAGTTTCTTTTTTGTTCTCGGATGAGTCGAAACAATAACTTTTTTCTTATAAATTTTTGTCAACTCATCCAAAGTTTCCAATAAATTCTTAAAGTTTTCTTCAGAATCTACATTTTCTTCTCTGTGAGTGCTTACGACGAAAAAGTCTTTCTCTTTTAAACCTAGACGAGAGATGACATCAGAAAATTCGATTTTTGATTTATAATGCTCCAGAACTTCTCGCATTGGACTTCCAGATTTTATGATCGTCTCTGGTCTGATTCCTTCATCAATTAAGTATCTTCTTGCATGTTCAGAATGAACCATGTTGATGTCTGAAAGATGGTCTACGATTTTACGATTAATTTCTTCTGGTACTCTTTGATCGAAGCATCTGTTCCCTGCTTCCATATGGAAAATAGGAATTTTTCTTCTTTTAGCGGCAATGACAGAAATACAAGAATTGGTATCGCCATAAAGTAAAACAGCGTCAGGTTTTTCACTTTCAAGAATTGGATCAATTTTAGAAATAACATTGCCAATAGTCTCAGCAGCGTTGTTACCGACAGCATTCAAAAAATGATTTGGTTTTTTTATTCCGAGGTCGTGAAAGAAAATTTCATTTAATTCATAATCAAAATTTTGCCCTGTGTGAACAAGAATATGTTCAACGTGTTTTTCAAGTTCGGCCATAATGAGGCTAAGCTTGATGATTTCGGGTCTTGTTCCTACGATAGTTAAGACTTTCAGTTTTTTTGTAGCCATTATCTTAGGAACTCCCCGTCTTCGACAAAATTTTGATCAATTAAAAGGTTGTGCTCTTTTAAGTAAGCTGTTGTCTCTTCCAGGTTCATAAGAATATCACCTGAAGAGTATTCTTTTGAAAGTGGTCCCTGTTTAAATTCTTTTAGCAATTCAGGAAGCATTGGTTGAACAGCGTAGTATTCTCCAGATTCGTATGCTCTCGGTGCTTCTTCATCCGACAACATGATTTCATCAATTTTTTCACCAGGACGAATTCCAGTGTATTTAATTTCAATTTTTCTGTTACCAATTAATGCCTGTGCAAGTGTAACCATGTTACATGCCGGAACTCTTGGAACAAACGTTTCCCCAGGCAGAGCTCTTTCGAGGGCGTTGAAAATTGTATCTACTGCTCTGTTTAGTGGAAGAAGGAAGCGAGTCATATCTTTGGTAGTGATTGTAACTGGGCCACCATTTTTAATTTGATCGTGGAATAAAGGAATAACCGAACCGCGGCTTGCGAGTACGTTTCCGTATCTTACGCAAATGAATCTAGTTTCTGGACAAGTGATATTGGCCGCAATAAAAACTTTTTCCTGAATTGATTTTGTCATTCCCATGACATTGACTGGTTTGCATGCTTTGTCTGTTGAAACACCAACGACGGTCTGAACTTTCATTGAATGTTCGCGAATGGCGCGAACAATGTTTTCAGCTCCTTCAATGTTGGTTCTTACAGCTTCATAAGGAAAATATTCGCATGAAGGAACTTGTTTTAATGCAGCTGCATTGACAACAATATCTGCATTTTTAAGAACGCTTACTACTGAAGAATAGTCTCTGACGTCACCAATTCTGAACTCGAGTAAAGATTGAAAATTTTTGAAAATTACTTCGTCAGTTGCAGTCTTTTTTTGAAGAAACTCTAACCGCATATAGTGTTGTTTTGCCTCATCACGAGAGAAAATAATTACTTTTTTAGGAGTACCGGCTTTGCCTTCGAGAATTCTTCTAGTCAGGACTTTTCCAAGTGAGCCTGTCCCGCCTGTTATTACTACAGTTTTGTTTTCAAAAAGTTTCATTAATGTATTTCCTTATTTTTATATAATCCCAATTCTGTATATTGCGTATGCATTAGTTTAATCATATCAGGCCAAGGCAGTGGCTTGAAATTAAGTTCTTTCCTTAGTCGGTCAGAGTTTAAGCTTCTATCGATAATGACGTCTTCACTTGGAATGATTTGAATGTCTTTTTTATATTCAGTAGCAACTAACTTCAGCAAATCATATTTATTAATTGGATCAGAAGAAAAATGATAAACGCCAGAAATAAATTTTTTGAAAATATAATCATTTAGAAATTGAGCAACCACAACGGTTGGAAATCCGCTGTAAATCGCTTTCGTATAACCTTTACATTCTTTTTTTTGGGAAAGAAACCAATCAATTAAGCTTACATTCGAGTTTAATTCGTGCCCAATTATGGATGTTCTTAAAGTTAAAGTGTGAGGATAATCAACTTCGCCCATAAACTTTGAAAGACCATAAGTATCTCTCGCATCTGCTAGGTCTGACTCTTCATAATTTCCTTTTGAACCTGCAAATACACAATCGGTGCTGAAGTGAATCATCCTTGACTTATTCTTATCGCAAAGTTCCGCCAATCGATGCGGCCACAGAGAATTTATTTCCAATGAGGCAATCTTGTCTGAGCTGGCCTTAAGTTGCTTAATAATTCCTATACAATTTATTACAAAATCTGGCTTTAAATTGGAAATTAATGATTCAATTTTGTCTAAATTATTAACATCGCAATCTTGAAATAAATTCGCACTCCACGCGTTATTACGTACAGTACCCCAAACTTGGTGACGTTTTGATAATTCCTTAAAAAGCGAATGGCCTAGCATTCCGCCAGCACCCAAAATCAATATTTTCATAGGTATTTATAGTACGTTTTTAGGAATTAGATATCAACTATCTTTCATTATAGCGTTTACAGCAATGCACAAGTCATTCATCTGTATTTGCTGCGCTATTGTTGCTAAGATTGGAAATCATTTTTAGAGAGAAAAAAATTGAATAAAAAACTCGGTGTATCTGCTTATAATATTCATACTGGAGGGGGAAAGATTGTTTTGTTGGCTTTTTTAAAATCCAAAACTGCCGAGTTTAGCTCTATTACTTGCTTTATTGATTCACGTTTAAATATTGAATTTGAAAATTTTTCCAATGTTAGGTTTGTCAAAGTCAAGCCATCACTATTTAGTAGATTGAAACAAGAATATTTTTATAAAAAAGCATCAAAAAATTTTGATCAATTCTTTTTCCTAGGGAATCTTCCGCCCATATTTAAACTAGAGAATAAGACTGTACTCTTTTTACAAAATAGACTTCTTATTTCTCCCCCATACATAAATAAAGCTTCATTGAAAGCAGCTCTCAGATCTTTTTTAGAGTTATGCTGGTTTAATTTATTTTTAAAGAATGCAGATATAGTACAAACTCAAACTTCCACGATGCTTAATATTTTCAAAAAAAATTACATCATGAAAAAATGTGAGATTGCAAACTATCTAGATGTTGAAGAATTAACAAACTTTAGAAATGAATTTGAATTACAGAATTTACCTAAGGAAAAAAATTCATTTATTTATATCTGCTCGCAAGATTCACATAAAAACCTAGAGCGGTTGATTTTAGCTTTTTCTAACGTTGGTGCAATGAAACTGAATTATACGCTATATTTAAACATTCCACCCAATTCATATTATTGTAAACTAGCAAAAAAAAATAACGTTAACTTGATTTTAATTACAGCAAATGAAAGATCAGAAATTCTAAAAAGCATATATTGTGCTGATTTTTTAATTTTCCCCTCATATCTAGAATCTTTAGGCTTGCCTTTAATTGAAGCCCAAGCATTAGGGACTAAAATTTTAGCCTCTAATCTTGATTTTGTTTTTGAAGTCTGTACGCCAATCTCAACTTTTGATCCTTTTGATATTGAGTCAATAACTAACTCTATAGTAAAAAATTTAAAAAATTCAGCAAGCTAGCTTAAGAGTTCTTCTCTGTGTCTGCTACCGATGATATAACCTAAGAAAATTTGCCCAGCTGGCCACCAGATCGAGCCATAGTGAAATAATGATATAATTAAGAAGAATTTTAATTGTTTTATTTTTACAAAACGTGTCAGTAAAAAAAGATTTAAAGCAATTCCAATTAATCCACTCATTAAAAAAATATCGCGCCAACCAAAATCATCTCCAACATGTGCAAAGCTTCCTCCCCAGTCATAGCCAATAAGCAAATTTACCTTATCCGGCATCGATGTGAATATATCCATCAACTGTCCTGACTTATAAGAGAAAAGAAAAGAAATATATTTTGGCGAAATTTTATATAATGGATTTCCTTTATAAATTATCGGTCCCATGTAATGAAAAAAAATTGAATAAAAAATTAAAATGAAAAAAGTAATTATCAGAAGTTTTAATTTTATTTTTTTTATTTCACTCAGATTTCTTTCGATAAAGATATATATCAATCCAAAATATCCAACACCTGAACCACTTATTATTAAAGCAATGGTAAATAAGCGATTCCAAAGCTTTGTTCTCATATCTTTTTTTAAACAAAGAAAAAAAGATATTAAAATGACACTAGTAACAGTCGCATTCTCTCCAATTCCCAGAGGGCGAGGATAAGCAATGGCCCACCATCTTCTCGCGAATTCATTTGAATGCGTAATTACTTTGAAAAAAAACTCTATTATTGAATATGAGATCACAAAAGAAATAAGAATTTTATCAAACTCAGTTTTGTTAAAATATTTAAAGTAATAGTAAAAGAAATAGAAACCTAAAAATGTCTTTGTAAACAGTAACGTTGAAATAGTAGGGGCTTGAATAATTTTCAAAATTATAAAAATAATTAGAATGCTTATATTAATTTTTTCCTTCTTCAAAAAGTCTAAATTAAATTTTAGAAGTGTGTGAATTAGGGAAATTAAATAAGCTGGCCAAAAAAAGCCCATGGCTGGCATTAAAAAACATGGAAGAACACTGTAGTTAATCTTTTTATCTGAGAGTTTTGTCACTGTTGGTCCAACTAACTAACCGCCCAGGCAATGTTTCTTTCACGTGCTAAGTTTTGGTACTGATTAATTTGTAAATTAGTCAAATGATTAATATCGGAATGACCTTCAGACCAATTTTTATACCATGTTGCCGTCATTTCTACTGTTTCTTCAAAGCTCAATGTTGGCGTCCAAGAAAGGTTTGTTAGAGCTTTGTCGCAACTCAATTTAAGTAATAGAGCTTCTTTGGAATGTAGATGATGTATTTGTTCGACGGCAAATTCTGCATTTGACCAGTGTTTCTTCATTTCATCAATTAGAGCAGCAACTTCTTTATTAACTTCAGCTTTCGGTCCAAAATTAAAGGCTTCACCATTTAACTTGGTTTCATTTTTTAACAGTTCAGCTCCTAAAGCTAAATATCCACTTAATGGTTCAAGTACGTGCTGCCAAGGCCTAGTTGATTTGGGATTGCGAATTTTCACAACTTCTTTTTTAGACCAAGCTCGTATACAATCTGGAATTATTCTATTAACAGCCCAGTCCCCACCACCAATTACATTTCCCGCTCTTGCCGTTGCAATTTTCAATGTTGGAGAATTGTGTAAATAGGAACGATAGTACGTTGAAAACACCAATTCAGCGCAAGCTTTTGAAGCACTGTAAGGATCTTTCCCCCCCAATCGATCAACTTCTCTATAACCATATTCCCATTCAACATTCTCATAACATTTATCACTCGTGATAATAACAGCGGCTTGTAATTTGGGCAGATGGCGAATGGCTTCCATTACATTTACTGTTCCAATTGTGTTTGTCATGAACGCATCTTGAGGATGCTCGAGGCAATCACTAACGATCGCATTAGCACCTAAGTGAAAAATAATGTCAGGCTGGTAACTTTTTAGAAATGAAAGTAACTCAGAGTAATTGATGATATCCCCTCTCTCATCTCTAATTCCTTTAGATAGATTTGCTAGTTCAAAATGTGAGGGCGTAGTTGGAATATCTTTTGAGTAGCCAGCAACATCTGCTCCCAAAAGCTTAAGCCAACTCACTAGCCATGACCCTTTGAATCCAGTATGACCGATAACAACTACTTTTTTATTTTTATATTTATTTCCAAAAAACATTTTTATTTCCTAGTAAATCCAAGGAGCATCACCATCGCTCACTAACTTGCTTAGATATTGCTTATCTCTTAATGTATCCATGCATTGCCAGAAGCCTTCATGCCTGAAGGCCATCAATTGTCCTTCTGCCGCAAGCCTCTCAAGTGGTTTACGCTCTAAAATAGCCTCATCGCCTTCATCGATATAATTAAAAATTTCTGGTTCAAAAACAAAAAATCCACCATTGATCCAACCATCTTGAGTTTGAGGTTTTTCTTTGAATGCTGTAACTCTATCACCATCGAATTCAATGACTCCAAAGCGTGAAGGTGGTCGCACACAAGTAAATGTGGCAACTTTTCCATGTGATTTGTGAAATTTAACTAGCTCTTCAATATTCACATCTGAGACGCCATCGCCATAAGTGAGCATGAAGGTGCTATTTCCTACATGATTTTTCAATCGAGCAAGTCTTCCGCCCGTCATAGTATTAAGACCAGTATCAATTAGATCAATTTTCCAATTTTTTGGTGCTTCTTTGAGATAATCAACTGACCCATTTTGAAGATTGATTCGCAAATCATTGCTTAAGGCGTAGAAATTTAGAAAAAATTCTTTAATTACTTCTGCTTTAAATCCAAGTGCTAAAACGAAATCTTCATGCTTGAAATGACTGTAGATATTCATTATGTGTAATAGGACTGGTAGATCACCAACTCGCACCATGGGTTTAGGTACTAAATGCGTTTCTTCACTTATACGAGTCCCCAACCCGCCGCACAACAAAACAACTTTCATAACATTCCCTGTTTAAAAATCATTAAAAAAATTTTAATGCTTAATTTATAAAAGATTATTTAGTGTTTGAACACTGCTTGCAAAGGATTATTTAGCTTTAACAATAAATTATTTGAACATATCATAAATTTCTCAGAGGAATTTTATGGAAAACAAAGACGCTAATACCACCGCAAAAGAATCAATTGTAGCGGTCATCATTCCAACTTACAATCATGCTCATTTTCTAAAAAAGGCAATTGACTCTTTAATCGCGCAAAGTTTAAAAAATTGGGAAGCCATAATTATAAATAATTATTCAACCGATAATACAGTTGAGCTAGTACAGTCCTATCAAGATAAAAGATTAAAGCTCATAAATTTTAATAATAATGGAGTAATTGCAGCTTCAAGAAATGTTGGGTTGAAAGCAACGAATGCACCGTATGTTGCCTTTCTTGATTCTGATGATTTTTGGTATGCCGACAAACTAGAGAAGTGTGTTCGTTTACTTACAGATGATGTATGTGACATCGTTTGCAACAGTGAAGACTTGATCGAAAACGATAAAAAAGTAGATGTTTGGCATCATGGTCCAGAAAACAAAGCAACATATCGATCAATGCTGATAAAAGGAAATTGCTTTTCAACCTCTGCAATGATGCTGAAAAGAGAACTGTTAAACAACATTGGTTTTTTCAGAGAGGATCCGCAATTCATTACAGCAGAAGATTATGATTTATGGCTTCGACTTATTAAATCAGGGGCGAGAGTTAAATTTTTAAATGAGGTCCTAGGAGGGCATTTAAAATATTATGGAAGCAGCAGCTCGTCAGCAACTACACACCTTAATGCGGTTAAGGCGGTAGTTGATGATCATCTAATGAAAGTTAAAACTACTTGGCCCACTTTCACTCGAAGAATCTGTTATGGATTGATCTATTATGGAGCTGGACGGCAGCTTACACATCAAAATAATTTTATACTTTCATGGAATTATTTTCTTAAGTCTTTAAAACAGAATCCCTTTAGAATAAAAACTTATGCTGGTATATTACTTCTTATCAAAAAACAACTCTCTCCAAAGCAGCCATCATGAATAAAAAAGAAACAAAGAATGTACTTATAACTGGGGCTACAGGTTATCTTGGAGGTAGAGTTTATTCTGACTTGAGAAATAACTATAATCTTTTCGCTGGTTGTCGCGACTCTTCAAAACTTGCTAAAAATCTTAATGTGCCTATCGAAAATGTTCGTTTTTTTGACATTGGCAATTCCGCGAGTTTTTCCGGAGCAACCAAAGGAATGGATGCAGTAATCCATCTCGCATCAATGAATTATGCAGACTGTGAAAAAAATAAAAAACTCGCGGACTTTCTAAATGTAGAAATGGTCAATGAGCTCGTTTCACAGTCGATAAGCCAAGGTGTAAAACAATTCATTTATCTTTCAACATTTCATGTATATGGCCAAAATATTTCAGACACCATAACTGAAGAAACAACTACTCATCCAGCAAATACATATGCTCTCACGCATTATGAAGCTGAAAGATTTCTCTTAGAGCAAAGTGCTTTAAAAAAAATTGATGGAAAAGTTATTAGACTCTCTAACGCCTTAGGTGCCCCTCTTTCACCTGAGCTCAGTGCGTGGGGATTAGTTGCTAACGACGCGTGTCTTCAAGCTGTAAAAAATACTAAAATAATCTTGAACTCAAGTGGTTATCAAAAAAGAGATTTCATAGCAGTGTCATGTGTGAGCGATGCTTTAGATTTATTGCTGTCAATTAACAATCTGAATAGAACTGAAGTTCCAATTTACAACCTGGGCTCCAGTCAAACAATTAGCATTCTTGAATTAGTTGAAAAAATTCAAATAGCCTACAAGGACCTTACAGGGAAAGAAGTTACAATAGAACGAAAAATAGATGCATTAACTCCTGACAGTTTTCCGAGCTTTGTATTTTCCACCGAAAAAATAAAGGCTTTGGGTTTTAAAATAAAAACTTCCATCAATGATGAACTCACAAAAACACTAAGCATGATTATCGATTCGATTAACGATGCTTAATTTCCCAATTATATGGAATTGAAGGATCAAAAGGATCTAAGCGATCAATTTCATCAGCACGGTGAGGGATTGATGCACAGTTTGCAATGATTGCCATTTCTTGCCCGACCCCTTTGAAGCCATTCCAAACCATAGGTGGAACTGTTACAAGACAATAATTATCTGGTCCAAGAAAAATTTCCTGAATTTCACCTTTCGTTGGGCTAGTTTCACGATTATCGTAAAGAACAAACTTTATATTTCCGTGAGGTACTGCATAATTTAAAACCATTTCTTTGTGTATGTGCCAACCTTTTATGGCCCCTGGATAAACACATGAAAAATAAATTTCTCCAAAGCTTTTAAATTGTTCGGAGTCAGAACGAATCATGTGCATAATTTTCCCACGCTCGTCGAGGATTTGCTTCAATTGAGTAATTTTCACTCCATCAATCATACTTAACTCCATTTAAATGTGCCTTATAAAGATCAATATAGCGACGGATTGCGACCTTGGAGGTAAATTCATTTTGAAAGCGATTTTTACCCGCGCTTCCCATGGACTCTATTAAACTTTCTTCTTCGATTATTTTTTTTATTTTTTCTGCCAACTCTACAGGATTTGCTGGTTGAACTAAAAACCCTGTGATTCCATCAATAACCTGCTCAATTGTTCCTGCAATTCTACTCGCGATCACTGGTTTTCCTAAACTCATCCCCTCAAGTATAACATTGGGAAAATCTTCATTAGAAATAGAAGGTAACAGAAGTACATCCAACGATTGAATAAAATTAAAGATATTTTTTTCATTTCCGATAAACTGAACTGTCGAATTTAAGTCATATTTCTCTACCAATTTCATTAAATTTTCTTTTTCAGTTCCATCCCCCTCCAGCAAAAAAATCGGCACAATTTCGGTAGAAAGACTCTTCGTTAATAAAGAAACTGATTCAATTAAAATGTGATGCCCTTTTCTTTTTTCTAGCAAGGCTACAACACCAAAAACAAGTTTGTTTTTTACTCCAAGTCGAGCGCGAGTTTGCTCCCTTGTTTCGGTTATCGGTCTAATCGAAATACCGTTATACAGCGTTTTAAATCTATGACTTTCAAGCTTTAAAAGTTGTTGTAAAAAATTTTTCGTATTTATCGATCCAGTTATAAAGGTTGTGACGGAGCGTTTGACTAAAAAATTTATTACAATGTCTTGCCACCTATAAAATCGACTTGGGGGTGCTAAATTATTTACAACCATTAGCACGGTTTTTATATTTAAAAGCTTGCCTGCAACGCTTGCCGACAAACATGAAATCGCAGCAGGATATCCGCCATTGTTAATGTGGAGAATATCAATTTCTTTTTTCCTCCATTCTTTATAAAATACAATCGTATTCCAACAGAAAACCCATACTCTAATTAGTAAAATATAATTAAAAATCCTGCATGCTGACCTGATGAACTTTGACCGGTTCACACAAGAATCAATTAAAATATTTCCACTAAAAATTTTATAGAATTCTCTCGGAGCCGTTTCTTTCACTCGAGATTTCAACCCCTCTTCATAGCGACTAGATTTTCGATAGCTAAAAGATACTGTAAATTCTTCATATAATTCATCGCTGTTTAAAAAGTTAGCAACCATGTTTTCACAACCAGCAAAGAAATCGCAATCGGAATGATAGTGAATATGAGGCTTATTTTTCGGCATATCTTTTGTGCCAGCTGATAGTACGTTTTAATCCTTCATCGAGCGTAGTTAGGTTACCCCAGCCAAGTAAATTCTTTGCTTTTGTAATATCTAACCAATAATTCATTTGCTCCGTCTGGCGGTAGGGAATTGCTCCCAACTGAGCCAACCCTTTGACATGCAATAATTCCTCAACATTTTTTACTAAATTCGAAATTAATATTGGTTTTCCACTGCCAATATTAATAACTTCACCTTCCAAATGGGGATAATGGCCAGCGCGAAGTATGGCCTGAACCAAATCATCAATATAAACGAAATCTCGCGTTTGCTCTCCATGAGTCATTGGAAATGGTTTATTTTTTATTAAACTTTCCAGCAGGGCAGGAAGAAACATGTCCTTATTTTGTCCTGGTCCATATGCAATCGATGGTCTTAGGACAACTGTAGGAAGTTCAAAGCTTTCATACATTAATTGAGACAAGTGAGTTACAGATTGTTTAGAAAAAGAATAAGCGCTGACAGAAGATTCTCTCATCTTT
This sequence comes from Bacteriovorax sp., assembly GCA_036781565.1. Taxonomy (GTDB): domain Bacteria; phylum Bdellovibrionota; class Bacteriovoracia; order Bacteriovoracales; family Bacteriovoracaceae; genus Bacteriovorax. The sequence goes on from DAIQAU010000001.1 coordinate 13,874, forward strand.
TCGTTGAAAGGAGCAAGGTTCTTACCATATTCTTCAGCTGTGCCTAGAACGACAAAGCGTTTTAATTGTTTCAACTTCAGTGAAGCATAAAGAAGATTTAATGAACCAATTAAGTTCGACTGTATTGTTTCACTAAACGCTTCATAAGATAATGTCCGAGCTCTTACTGCTGCTAAGTGAAAAATAATCTGTGGTGAAAATTCTTCAACGGTTTTAGTCACAAAGTCATTATCATCAATAGAACCCACAAAAACTTTTATTTCAGAAAATTGAACTTTAGCAGAACGCGAAATAATTGCTACGTCTGCTCCTACTCTTTGTAACTGGTTAAGCAGATGCGTTCCTATAAACCCAGTACCACCAGAAATGAGAATCCGTTTTTTAGAATAAAATGCATCTGATTCCGGAAAAGAATTCACTTTAAAACTCGCAAATAAAAAGTAATGTCATCAAGAGGAAAAAAATTTGCCAAATTTCTTTCATAAGCATCTGGCCATCGATTAGCGATTTTTTTTACAATAGACATAAACCAGCCGCGCTCAACTGTTTCATTAAATATTATCTTAATGGGTTTAAATCTTACTTTCGAATATGGGTAAACTTTACTGACCTCACTATCTGGATCAAAATAAGAGAAAGAACCAACTGTGAAAAAGTGCTTATGAGTTGGATCGATAAATGCCCAACGACTCTTAAAATAGGGAACAATTACTTTAATCACTGCACCAGGTTGAGAAATACGGTGAAGTTCTTCCATCGTTTTAATTACGTTATCTAAATGCTCAAGCACGTTATCTACATATACTTCCGTGAAAGAGTCATCGGTAAATGGATAAGGAAAAATACCGAGATCATGGATTATATCTGCTCCAGTAGCTGGATTAATATCGACCCCAATAGCTCCAGGACGCTTACGTGTACCGCAACCTAAGTCAAGTATTTTATAAAGTTGGTTCATTCTAAATCCTCTATGGGAAATTAACTGCTTGTAAGCATTGATTTATTTATTAATAATAGCCCAATGAAAACAATATTGCATATAACATTTTCAGCCATAACCGATTACTTAGGCGAAGGTCTGCAAATCGAGGAATCATTGAAAAATGGCATGCAGGTGCACATTTTAGAGATTAATTCACTTTTCAACTTTTCCCCTCCTGAACATTCGAAAAAATATTCAAACTTGGTAATGAAAATAAGATCCTTTGAACAACTAGGCAAAGTATTATTGTCACATGACCCCACCACTACAGTTGTCAATGTACAGATGGTTTATGAATGGAGATTTCGAAAAATTTTTAGATTGATAGCTAAAAATCAAGAATACAGCTATACGATATTTCTTTTAGGACAATTGCCTTTTCATGCAAAAACTACTTTAAGAAAAAGAATTGCAAAAGCTTCTGTCTCTAAAATTTTAATCAAAGCCAAGAATAAACTCTTGTCAAAAATCTTATTGAAGATCAAATATCTCAAGCTACAAGACGTTATGTTTTATGCTGGAGAGAGTTTATCAAAAGGCCAGCCCTACTCATACCAATTTCCAGTTAATTACTTCGACTATGATCAATACTTAAAAAATCCCGAAAAACTTAACAACAACTTTCTTCTTTTTTTGGATGATGCGCTATTTAATCATCCAGATGACGAAATTGTTGGAAATCGCACGAATGAGGACATAAGAAGAAATTATAAAATAATTCTTAATCTTTTTTTTGATAAGCTGGAAGCTTTATCAGGAAAAAAAATAATCATAGCTTCTCACCCTAAAGTAAATCACCCTCCAGGTTCATTTGGAAATCGCGAGATTGTAAAACACAAAACCAGAGAACTGGTTCAACGTTCTTCTTTCGTATTTGCTCACTTTAGTTCATCTATTAGTTATGCCGTTTGTTACGAGAAGCCCATATACTTTCTAACATGTGGATTAATAACTGAGTTTTCGAAGAAAAATCAGCCAATTTCTGATTACATTAACAGTTTGGCAAAGGAATTAGCGGCGCCGATAATTAACATGGATGATAATATTAATTCGCTACCAAACTTCGATAAAATCACAACTCAGGATCATTATCAGAACTTTAAAATGAATTACTTAACCAGTGTTGAAACAAAAGGAATTGAAAGTAATAAGCTAATTAAAAAATATTTTGAAGCAATTCTTAAAATTAAAAATAGCAAAACTCATGCTAAATCGTAAAACTTTTTAGGGATTCCATCATCAATAAATATAGATAAAGCAGATGCAATTTTTTCACCAGCATCACCTTTACCATAATTCGATTCAATATTTTGTAGTTTAGCTTGAAATGAATTTGAAAAAGCTAAGGCGATGGCTTTGGAAATAGATTGTTTATCTCCTGAAGCTTGGATAACATGCCCGCTCGTAACTCTACCCTGCTGTCTAATTCCAACATTCACGACAGCTTTTTTTAAAAAAGGTGCTTCAATTATACCACTAGAAGAATTTCCTAAAACCAAATCTACTTCTTTCATTAGACTTAAATATCGAAGTTGTCCTAACGATGTAAAAATAAATATTCGATCAGAGTTAAGTTTTCTTAACCGATGAACTTCACTTTCCACTATAGAGGAATATGAATCCGCGTTGGGCATTGTAATAAAAACATTAGTGTCTATATCAAGCTCAGAAATAGCGGCGAATAGACTTGTCGTTTCCTTGGTTGAAATTGATTCATTGCTTGTAACTGGATGAAATGTACATAAGATATTTTTTGCTTTGAACTTTACTCCCAATGAACCCTCAAGTTCAGAACGAGATAATAATTTTAAGTTCTTTATATTGTCCAATCCAGGAGCACCCGAAACAACAATCTTTTGAGGATCTTCACCTAATTGAATAACTCTTTTCCTATAAATATCATTAGCGACAAAATGTATCTTGGCCATTTTTGTTATTGAATGTCTAAAAGCATCATCCAGAGCACCTTCTGTAACTTCTCCACCATGAATATGTGCAATCGCAATATTGTGAATAAAAGCAGCTTGGGCAATAGAAAAAACTTCAAAACGATCTCCTAAAAGAAGAACGATATCTGGCCTGCTTTGCTCAAAATAATCAGAGAACTTAAGCAAGGTATTACTCATTATTTTTAAAATATCTTTCGGTCGATCGCCTTGAATTCCAATGTCTATTTCAGAATCAATTTGAAAGCCATCCTGTCTAATCACATCTACAGTGTAACCGTGTTTTTGGCTTAAGTGAGTGCCAGTAACAACAATCTTCACTTGGACTGTTTCTAGTTTTAAAATTTCTTTTATCGGCGAATAAAGCAATCCATAATCAGCTCTCGTCGTAGTTACTACGCAAATTGTTTTCATATTAGATCGTCTTCTTGATAGTCACGAAGAGCCAACGTACCAATGATTTCTTTCCACATCATGGGGCTTATTCCAGTACCCGGCCTCTTTGTAGTTAGATTTTCAGAACTTAGTAGTTCTCCTTTTTTAATTGCCTTTTTTGCAACAATAGATTTTCGTGCGATAGCAATGTTTTTCTTTTCTCCTTCACTAGGAATTTTTTCAAACCTTCCCAAAGCTTTTTCAATATTTCTGATTTGCTTAACTAGAGATTTCAATTCATCCGGATCAAGCGATGCTTTATGATCTGGGCCAGGTAGATTCTTATCTAGTGTAAAATGTTTTTCAATAACTGTAGCTCCCATAGCAACTGCTGCAACAGAAATTTCTGTTCCTGGAGTATGATCAGAATAGCCAATTTTAACTTTTAAAGAATCCTTAATTGTCGTCATTGCGTTCAAGTGAACATCTTGAAAAGGGGTTGGATAATCAGTGTTGCAGTGAAGAACAGTGATATTTTCTTTTGTCGTGCCCGAATCAATAAGTACTTTCATTGCTTCTTCGATTTCTTGTAAATTTGACATTCCCGTTGAAAGAATGACTGGGTAATTAAATTTGCCAATAAATTCCAAGTAAGGATAATTTGTTATTTCTCCAGATGGAATTTTCCAAAGACCCATTTTGAGAGTCTGTAAAAAAGCGAGACTTTCTAAATCGAATCCAGTTGAAAAAAATTTTACTTTTTTTTCAACACAGTATTTTTGCAAATCTTCAAAATCGCTTTCTGAGAGCTCGAGCTTTTTTAGCATCGCTAGTTGAGAATCCTCTTTGCCGATATTTTGAACTTGATAATTGGCCATTGCTGCATTTTTTGTTACAAGATTTTCAGATTTAAAAGTTTGAAACTTTACTATATCAACTCCAGCATCACTGGCTAAATCAACCATTTTTTTTGCAAGCTTTATATCACCATTGTGATTTACGCCTGCTTCAGCAATGATTAGTACGTGATTATTTTCCACGATAAAAACTCCCTGCTGGAATAATAGTTTTTTCTGCTACAATTATTCCTTCTTTCAAAACAGCGTTGCTACCAATAAAGCACTGATCTTTAATCACACAATTACCATTTACGACTGTTGCTGTTGAAATGTGACAGTGATTTCCTACTTTAGCATCGTGTTCAATAAGAGTTTTTGTATTTATAATGCAATTAACTCCAACTTCTGCATACGTATTAATTAATGAATCGTGCATAACAATTGTTCCTTCATCTACACTTGCATATTTTGAGACATAGGCACGTGGTGAAATAATTGTCGCTATATTAGCTCCATTATTTTTCAATACCTCGTAGAGAGTAATTCGCAAGTCTGCGCTTTTAATTTGCCCAACAGTAATAAAAAAATAATTCTCAGGCTTAATATATTTTTTTAGATCATCATCAATGCCAATGATCGGATAACCAAGGACGTTCTTGCCGACATTCTCTTTGATATCAAAAATACCGGCAATCTTATATTCTGCACTTTGTTCTATAACATCGATACACGAATGACAGTGTCCTCCACCGCCAACAAGATAAAGAGATTTCACTAAAGTCCCCTTACGCTACTTGGTAGATTCACTATTGTTTCAACATATTTTTTGGCATTTTCTAAAGGCATGCTCGGAGCATTTTTAAAAGCCGGGAGATCATTCATTAAACGCCAAATTGGACGAGTCATGACTCCATTATTGTTGGAATATTCTAGGAATTCATCACGCATAAACTTAGTGTCAAACTGAATTGCATTTAACCAGAAATTAGATTTTGAACCCGGCCCTTCATCGACAAAACGAATTAATCTTCCATTGAAAAATTTACGGTAAGCATCTGCCGTCTGTCGCTTGTTATCCAAAAATTTTGGGAGAGACTCCATTTGGGCGCAAGCCATAGCCGCGTTCAGATTTGGAAGACGATAATTGTATCCAACTTCATCATGAAAAAATTCCCACTTGTGAGGAACTTTAGCCGTAGTGGTAATGTGCTTAGCTTTCTTCGCGATTTTTTCATCATTAGTAATGATCATACCACCACCGCCACATGTCACAATCTTATTCCCATTAAAACTCAAGGTACCTACGATCCCTTTTAACCCCGTGTGCTCACCTTTGTAAAAACTTCCAAGCGACTCAGCTGCATCTTCAACAAGTGGAACTTTGTACCTAGTACAAATTGCTTCAATCTCATCAATCTTAACTGGATTTCCAAAAACATGCATAGGAACGCAAGCCGAAATACGTCTTCCTGTAACCTTATTGAAAGAATGACCGTTGCGAATAACTGCATTAAGTCCAAGATAATTTTCAAGACTCTGTGGACACATTCCAAGATTATCTTTAGCACTGTCAATAAATACAGGAACCGCGCCGATGTACGAAATTGCATTTGTCGTTGCTACAAAAGTAAGAGCCTGAGAAAGAACTTCTGTGTCCCTTTCTACGCCGGCTAAAATTAACGAAACATGCAAAGCAGACGTTCCATTGGTTGTTGCGATCGCATATTTTGCCCCTGTATACTGACACACCATCTCTTCAAAACGATTTACATATTCTCCGACTGAAGAAACAAATGTCGTATCAATGCAATCATTTAGGTATTTTTTTTCATTTCCATGAAATACAGGAGCGTGAAGAGGAATGAATTTCTCATTTGGATAAAGCGATTTAACAAAATCTACAATTTCATTATACATTGTAAATATCTACCTTGTAGCGTTTTAAATTTTCAGGATTCAAGAACCATTCAATAGTTTGTCTCATACCCTCTTCCAGTGAGAACTGTGGTTCAAATCCAGTTAGTGTTCTCACAAGGGTGTTGTCACACCATAAGCGATGTACTTCTGAGTTTTCTGGGCGAAGACGTTTCTCATCTTTTATTAATTTTACTTCATCTTTGTTCATAATTTTTTTGATCAAGTTAAACGTATCTTCAATAGAGATTTCACGGTTAGATCCGATGTTGATCGTTTGGCCAACTGCTTTCTCGGAAGTAGCCACTTTCAACATTCCCAGACATGTGTCTTGTACAAAGTTAAAATCTCTCGTTGGAGTCGTATCTCCAAGTTCGATCGCTTTTTTGCCCGAAGCAATTTGCGAAATAATTGTAGGAATAACTGCTCTAGCTGATTGCCTTGGACCAAATGTGTTAAACGGACGAGCAGTAGTCACAGGTAAACCAAACGATAAATAGAAACTCATTGCCATAGCATCGGCACCAATTTTAGATGCACTATATGGTGACTGTGGTTGTAGAGGATGCTTCTCATCAATTGGAACATATCGGGCTGTACCGTAAACTTCACTCGTCGAAGTATGCATTACTCTTTTAACTTTGTTATCTAGAGCTGCCTTGCATATGTTTAAAGTTCCCGTGATGTTTGTTTCAACATAACTTTGAGGAGCTTTGTAAGAAAATGGAATCGCGATTAAGGCGGCTAAATGAAAAACGATGTCGATGTCTTTAGTAATTTCATTACAAAAGAAAGGATCTCTAATATCTCCAGTTACTACTTCAACTTTGCTTAAGTCTCCAATTGTTTCCAACCACCCCCAATCGTTGAATGAGTTGTAAAGTGAAAGAGCACGAACCTGATAACCTTCGCGAATCAAAAGCTCAGTTAAATGTGAGCCAATAAATCCGTCAGCGCCTGTAACTAGAACACGTTTCATTTTTATTCCTTATTTTATTAACTCTCTCGCCATCTCTTGGCTTTTCTCTGCATTAAAATTTTGCCAGTATTTCTCTATGATATGAGCATTGAATTCCCAAATTTTTTGATCAGCAAAATATTTTAAAATTTCTTCTGAACTGGCATCAATCAAAGAAGAACCGAAGTGTTTCCAAATTTTTATAAAAACTTCGAGATCTTCATCGTAGTCAAGACTCAATCGCCAATTCGATGCGTTTGTCGATATACATGTAACTGGAACAAAACTATCTTTTGAAAAAATTCTCCCCCAACCTGTTTCAAGCGATACTCCTGAAAATGATTTAATTGCTTTTTCCAAAAAGTTTTTTGAATAACCACCGGCATTCATTCCAAAAGGAAATCCATCTGAATAAAAATAACCATCAGTAAAAGGCGTATGTTCTTTGATCTTATTATAGATGGCCAATATTCCTTCCGGTGCAGTTAGTATATCGTCCCCATCAATAGAAAAAATAAAGTCATAGTTAAGCTTATTGGCGGCTTCCAGATGTCTCAGCGGGATATTATTTACGCTTCCAAAGAATAGCTCGACACCCTCTTTTGATGCAATGTCAACAAACCCCTTATTGATTTCTTCATTTCCAGTCGTAAGGACAATTGGAAAGCCAAGTTTTTTCAAACGACGGATTAATAATTCAATCGGACGTATTCCACCCATGTCGATAATATGTTTATTGGGCAGCCTCTTAGATCCAAGACGTGCTGTAATGAATAAAGCAATTTTTCTAGATGACATTCTTCTCTGCCTTATACAATGTCTTTAAAACATTCCAGTCGTAGTTTAAGTCAGTCGGATATATTCCAGTTTTATCGCATGCGCTTAAAAATGATCTGATTTCGTTAATGTACATATCCTCTACAATATTCGGATTGTAACCTTCGTGAGCTTCACCTTTTTTAAAAGTGATTTTTTCCCAAACATTTTTCTTAGCGCTATAAACGCTGACAAAATCATCTTCCCAGTCCCAACGCAATTGTCCTTCTTGTCCGTTAATCATCAATCTGCGAGTTGCATATCTTGAAACTACATCAACGGTAAGCACTCCGAAAAAACCATTGAACTTCATTAGAAGGTTATAAGTATCGTCGACATTTTCACCTCCCTCAAAATCAATTGTCTTGCCAAATGTTGAGGAAACCACTAGTGGAAAATTAAAAACCTTGCATAACCAGCTCAATTCAAATGGGACAATCTCTCTGCCTCCGGAGGTGTCTTTTCTAGATACGTAGTAATCAGAAACTTTTTCATAAGGGTGCCAATCTGGAAGATATTGTCCAGAGTGGTATAACCAATTCGAAAGTTTTCCGAGTTCTTTTTTATCAACAATATTTTTAATTAATTGAATCGCAGGATGAAAAAGCAATGTACAAGAAGGTGCTGCCACGATTCCCTTTTTTTCTACTTCAACAATCAATTCTGCAAAATCTTCATCCAAAACGCTCGCTTCAACAAAAAAGTGGCAATCGTTTCTCACTGCCATTTTCATGTACAAATGATGGAGATGGGGAGGGACCGAAATAATCAAGTGAGGTTTATTCTCTGAAATATAAGTTTCAGGATTATCAATTAGTTCTATATTATACTTTTCCTTTGATTCTTTTCGTCTATCTTCTCTTGGATCATATCCAGAAATGTTTTTATAACCTAGTGATTGGAGACAACGAATACGCCTCTTCCCCATTGAGCCTAAACCTACTACTAAAAACCTTTTCATAATTTATCCTGTATTTTAAAGCGTCCAGCCATCATCTATTATTAAATTTTGTCCATTCATATATTTTGAGTCATTCGAAACTAAAAATTTTACTGCCCCCAGAAGATCTTCCGGATTCAACATTCCACCACGAGCACTCAAAGTGTATTTTCCATAAGCATTAACGAAAGAATCTTCATGTGAGCTATAAACCCCACCAGGAGAAAGAACATTGAAACGTACATCGCTTCCTCTGAAATAAGCCGCCATGTATTTCGACAAGTGAATGACTGCAGATTTAATCGCGGCGTACTCAACCGGCATTGTAAAATTTTCCTCTGCATATATGTCGAAGCGAGGAGCTACAACACCATACACGGAAGAGAAAGAAACAATTGAGCCACCACCACTTTCTTTCATGTAGAAACCAAATTGTTTCATAACATTAAAATAACCACCTAGGTGAAGATTTACATTCTCGTTAAAAGATTCATAAGTCACTTCTTCTAGCTTTTTTCCGTAACTATTTGATCTTGGATAGCTACAATTAAGAACGGAATTAAGTTTAATATTATTTTTTTTTAAGTCTCTAATGGTTGCTTCAAGAACAGGCGTTGATGTGATATCAGTTTGGAAAAAATTAGGAACGTCGATTTTATTTTTATCAAAAACAAAAACCTCAGCTCCCATTTCAATGAGAAAATCTCGAATTTTTTTACCGATCAAGCCGTAGCCAATTAATCCTACTTTAAGATTAGTCATATATATCCTAATTGTTTTTACGAAAAACTGGTTTTATGGCAGGACCAACCAAATATTTTTCAACACCATCTTCTAGAGCTTGCGCATAAATTTTCATGGCCTTCTTGGCTGCATCTAAAGTAATTTCAAGTTCAATGTCTGTATGTGCCGTACTCAGTGCAACCCAAGGAATTAGAACGCCATGCTTAATCATTTCTTGCGAGAAAAGAGTTCTTAACTCTAGTGAAACCTGACCGTTCTTTCCTTTTGTATAATATCCAGGTGAGCAATCTACACCTTCAAATCCGATATATTCTTGTATGCCCAAATCATTGGAGATTGCATTCATACCCGCTTTTAATTTGTTTCCATATTTCCACAAGTGATCAACAACGTTATCTCGTTTGTAAATATTTAAAGCCGCAACAAATGCCCCCAAGCTCGACATCTCAGCACCGTGAGTACTCGACATCAGAAAAACTCTTTCCTGTCCTGGGGTTTTGATTCCACCTAAATCCATAATTTCTTTTTTCCCTGCAATGGCAGCAACTGAAAATCCATTTGCCATTGCTTTACCAAAAGTCACAAGGTCAGGCTTTACATTGTAATATGTATGCGCACCTTGAAGATGCCATCTGAATCCAGAAATCATTTCATCGAGAATAAATACAGCGCCATTTTTTTCACAAAGGTTTTTTACATCTTGAAGGAAGTTATTTTTAGGTTCTTCGGTAGCTGCAGGCTCTAGAATTACTCCAGCTATTTGATTTGGATATTTTTCAAAAAGAGCTGCAAGGGAAGCTGTATCGTTAAAATTGAAATTAACGGTTGACTCTCCAACTTCTGACGGAATTCCTCTCTTAATGATTGTGTCCGCAATAAACCAATCGTCATATGAAAAGAAGGGCTGCTGTAAACATCGAGCTACAATTTTTCTACCAGTGTAAGCACGGGCCAGTTTTACTGCTGCACTTGTTACAGATGAACCATTTTTTGCAAATTTCACCATGTCTGCACAAGGAATAAGTTCGACCAATGCTTCAGCTGCTTCAAGCTCAACAAGGGTTGCACGAGTTAAATTATTTCCTAGATGTATTTGCTCAATTGCTTTGTTGTTTACCTCTTCGTTGCTATAGCCAAGCGTGACTGCTCTGAGCGCCATACCGTAATCAAGAAACTTGTTTCCCTTTTCATCCCAAATATAAGCACCTTTTCCTCGGCTCAGAATTTGAGGAGCATTCGTGGGAAACTGATCATCCCCCCTGCTATAAGTATGTGCGCCACCAGGGATAACTGTATTCAATCGTTCACTATAACTTTTCATTTCACACCTATTTTAATTTATTTTTATATTCATCTTCTGCACGATGGAAATCATCGCGTCTACCTATATCGAGCCAATAATCACGCAATTCAAAAGTTCCAACTTTCTTTTTCGCAAAAATAATTTTTTCTAAAAATGACGGCATGTCATAAAAAGAATTCTTTGGAATCAATTCAAACAAGGCTGGATCAATTGAATAAATGCCAGCGTTTACCATTGAAGAATGAATTGGCTTTTCCTCAATTTTTACAACTAAATCATTCTCAAACTTAACTACACCAAAAGGTATTTGAAAATCATGTCGAAATATACACATACAAGCATCTAATTTATTTTGATTATGAAATTCAATCATGGAAGAAAAATTTATTTTCGTTAACACATCTCCATTCATTACAATGACTGGTAACTGGTTAATCGGTTCAAATAAACTTAAAGAGCCAGCTGTACCCATTCTCTCCTTTTCACGAACATATTTTATATTAATTCCAAACTTACTACCGTCTCCAAAATAAGATTCAATAATTTCAGATTTGTAATTAACCGAAAGAAAAAAATGATAAAAACCATATTCTCTTAAATTCTCTATAATGATTTCCAGTATAGGCTTATCACCGAGCTTTAGCATCGGCTTGGGGCAATTGGCAGTTAATTCACCCAAGCGAGTGCCAAGTCCCCCCACCATTAACACTACCGCATTTTCTTTTTTCGGCTCGGAATTTTCAACTTCTTTAAGCGAGCATATTCTAATTAACTTTCCATTTTCGTTAACAACGGGCACATGCGAAATATTATTTGCTAACATTAGTTCATGTAGTTCAAAATGTCGTAATGAAGCTGGTGCAACAATTGGATTGCTATTCATGGCTTTCGTTACTGAATCTTGAATATTTAAGCCGCTTAGCAAAGCTCTTCTAATATCGCCATCGCTCACAATTCCTTTCAAAATCCAATCATTGGAAATTACGATTGCAAGCTTTGCACCTGACTCATCTAAATTCTTCATTGCTTGAAAAATGTTGTCGTTTTCATTTACGCAAAGTGTTTTCCAATCACTCATGAAACTATTCCTTAATTAATCACCTACGCTAATAAATTTTGTTCCAATTTTATCAAACGAATTTTTGTGAGTCACAATAATTGTCACAATGCCAGAAGATAACTTCACTAAACTTTCAAGAATCTGTTGTTCTGTCACAGAGTCTAGATTTGCCGTAGCTTCATCAAAAATAACAAACAGCGGTTTCCTTAAAAATGCTCTCGCGATTGCTAATCGTTGTTTTTGACCTGTAGAAAGAAAAGACAATTCCGACAGCATTGTATCTAAATCGATTTTACTTGCGCGAAACTCAGCAGAGAGACCCGCCATTGTCAATGCTTCCCAATAATCTCCATCCGTAAGATTAGAAACATCAAAATTACCAAACTCAAGATTGTTGCGGATTGATCCTTTAATTAAATACGGATCTGGCCCAACGTAACCTAGGAATTGCTTCCAATTTGGGTTTAGCTCTCTCACATCTGAGCCATTAATGAGTATTCTGCCTTTGGTAGGATTTTCTAAATTTAAAAGAAGTTTTAATAAAGTGCTTTTGCCAGAACCGGAAGGACCTTTTATGACAAGAATATCTCCTAAAGACATTCTAAAATCCATATTTTCATATAATGGTAACTTATTTGGATAAGCAAAGCTTAAAGATTCAAAAACTATTTCAACATTATTAATTCGTTTTTCAAAGCCTTGCCATTTAATTGACTCTTCTTCTTGTACTTTCTTTTCTCTCAATTCAATGATTACGTCTCGGACATTGCTAAAAAAAGGTTGGGTCAATTTCAATGCCCCAACTGTAGTATTGAGCTCACTTAGTCCCTGAACAAGCCTTAAGAAAATATAGAAAAAGGATAAAACTTTTACACCTTCAGTATGAAAATATGTGATAGAAAGATAAGTGCATATACTTAAAACAGATACTCCTACAAATAAAGGAACAGACGAAATAATCGAGGCAACCGAAGCATATTTTGCATAATGGCTTTCATACTCTTTCAAGCTTTTATGTATTTCATCCTTTTTAAACTTAATTAAATTATATACAGAAAGAAAAAAAAGGTTTCGCTTACTACTCAAGACATTTTCATTTATTTGGTTCCATTCTTCAATCAGTGACTCTCCGTAGCCTTGAATCTTGTGAGTCATTTTTTTAATTGGAATCATTAATAAAATGGTAACACTTAAGGAAAAAAGCATTTCTTTTGGGGCGTAAAAAACTCCAAAAACGAAAAACAAAAAAACGGAGCAGATTGATACGAGGCCCAGAGAGATATACTGAACAAAAACTCCAGACTGATTTACTCTTTCTGCAAATAAAGTGAGGTATTCTGAACTTGATAGAAATAAATTTGAATCTAGCCCATATTCTGTTAATTGCTCTCTGCAAGAACGGATAAAGGAATGCATTGCGACAATTGAAAAGTATGATTTAAAATAATTTAAAGCAGATCGAAGAATTCCAAACGTTATTAACAACAACGTGCTCTGGTAAATTCCCAATGGGAACCAAGGCGGTACTTTTAATTGACCTGGAGATAAAATATTTAATGAAAGTAAAAAACCTTGGAGAATATATACAAAGGAAAGCTCAACTCCAAACCATAAAAAGCCAAGTAGGCTTGAAAGAAACAGCAGTTTTCTTGATTTACTATCAACTATAATCAAAGCGTCACTAAGCCACTTTCTAAATTTTTTCATAATTACCTAAGAGAAGTTTCACTATAGCTAGAATCTTACTTTTAAAAAGGTAATTTTCAAAGCAACTAGCCGCAAAGCACTTGAAAATAACAGGCAAAAACTAACTAACACAGGCAAATTGTCTAACCTGCCTGGGGTCGCAGACTTATCAAGAAATAACTTGTCGCTTCTTTTATGTATTCATCTTTTTTAAAATATTTTAAAAAAGCAAGATATAAAATTCTTTGTGCACTTAGTTTTAATACGGGAGATTCATTTACATACAAATTATTAGTCAAAGCACTTCGTTTCCAATCTTTGCAGATCTGAGTGATTCTAAGTTCAGTAGGACAAGCATCTTTAATTATTCCCGTTAACGAAAAAAATCTTTTCTGATCTTTAAAGATAGAATATGCCAGGCCATTTAATTCATAGTCGCGATAGGATCTTCCATAGATATTCGATGAGAGAGATTGATCGTGAAATACAAATGTAAAACTCTTGCGCATTTCTTTTTCGTTTTTCATAAAATCGATAATAGCATCCTGCTTAATCGCATCTTTCAAAAGTATTACCTGGCCCTTAATCGACGGGATTAAAAATAAATAAAAAAAAATCATAGGGTAAAGCACAACCAAACATTGTCTTAATCTGCTCCAATAGAACAAATATTGGGAAGAAAGAAGAATTAAAATTATGAGAATTAGCGATAATGAGATCCCAAATTGTAAGAGTAAAGTATCTCTATCCAGCCACTCCAAACCAAAAATTGCTCGTGTACGGCCAACCAAGACATAGGGCACCACAGCAAGAAATAGTGATACCCCGCTTAAAATGATTATTTTTAACAGATCATTTTTTTTTAAAAAAAATAGGTCACCTTTATCTGGGCTTTGCATTTGTTTTTTTAAAAAAGTAACCGGCACTCCAACTAATAAGAAAATAAACAAAAACGAAAAAAGATTAAACGACAAACTAGAATTAATCCGCCCAAGAACAGTGAGAAGACTATAAAAAGTTTCTGGAAATAGTTTCAATGAAATGACGACAGAGTTATAACCACGGTAAGCACCATGGGGAAGGTCAAAAATAAAATATTTAAAAAAAACGAAAAGAAATGGAATTAGGACAAAATCCCAATATTCACTAATAAACTCTAAAATATTTTTAAAAACAAATGAATCCTTTAAACGAACTTTTCTCCATAACAAAGTCAGCAGAAAAATCGGATAAAAAATAACCAATGAATTAACGAAAAAAGAACCAAAAAAAAGTGCGTTAACAAGAAGGCGTACCTTGTATGTATTTTTTGCATAAATCGCTATTGTAAATGCAAAATAGAAAAGCGCTAACGCTATTGAATATGGCAAACAGATAAGTGTAACCTTGGCAAAATTAAGAGGGACTACTGCAAACAACATAGCTGTCCAAAATGCCCAATATTTATTTTTCAAAATTTCTTTTTGCAAAATAAAATAGAATGAAAGAAGTGTTATATAACCAGATAAAAAAAGAATAATTCTATAGCCTTTCACTGTAACGGCAGAATGAAGTAGCATTGAATGTAAATATCCAAAGATTTGCCCTGCACCACCGCCCATTTGTCGAAACATGTCGAGTAAGTCGTTATCACTTAAACTTAAAAGCCACCAGTCATCCCAATAAACGCCCCAATTTAACAAAAATAAAAACATTGAAACAAAATAAGTAAAAGTTAAAATAGCGACTGCTAATTTGTTTTCCCTACCAAAAAATTCATTCAAATCTATCAGCATTAACTTTTTTCCATTCAAGCTTGATTAAAGAAATAATTAACTTGCTTAATTATTCTTTCGACTTCAATTTTGGTTAATCCGTAAAAAAGTGGTAAACGCACTAAGCGCTCACTTTCATTCGTGGTGAAAACATCAATTCCTGAAAATTTTCCCAATTTGCTTCCGGCAGGGGAAGTATGCAATGGAATGTAATGAAACATTGGATTTATTCCAGAACTTTTCAAAAACTCCACAAAATCGGTTCTTTCTGAGAGATCTTTCAACTTAATAAAAAACATATGGGCATTATGAGTACAATTTTCTGGAACAACAGGTAACTCCAGAAGTCCTTTATCTGCTAAAGGCTTAAGACCTTCGTAGTACATTTTCCAAACAAGCAATCGGACGTCATTGATATGGTTGGCATTTTCAAGCTGAGGGTAGAGATAAGCTGCATTTAGTTCACTTGGCAAGTAACTTGAGCCAAGCTTTTGCCAAGTATATTTATCAATCTCCCCTCTGAAAAATGATGAACGATTTGTACCTTTTTCTCTTATTATTTCGGCATCTTTAAATAAACTTTTGTCATTAATTATTAAAAGCCCGCCCTCTCCACAATGATAATTTTTTGTTTCATGAAAGGAATAAGCTCCCAAATGTCCTAATGTACCAAGTGGGCGGCCTTCATAAGTACTCATCATCCCTTGAGCAGCATCTTCAAGAAGATAAAGATTATACTTGTCCGCAATAGACTTGATAATATTTATCTCACAAGCTACCCCGGCATAATGAACAACCACAACAGCCTTGGTCTTTTCAGTAATTGCCGCTTCAATTAATTTTTCATTGATATTCATAGTATCAGGGCGAATATCTACAAATACAATATTAGCTCCTCTCATACTAAATGCATTGGCAGTAGAAACGAAAGTGTAACTGGGCATAATTATCTCATCCCCGGGTTTAACATCAATAAGAATTGCCATCATTTCTAGAGCATGAGTACAAGAGGTTGTAAGAAGTACTTCAGATTTTAATTTATCTCGAAACCAAGAATGACATTTACTTGTCCATGGGCCATCCCCTGAAAACTTTAACATATCTTTTAAACAAAGTGCGAATTTATCAGGTTCAACTTTAAACGGTATATTGAATGGAATGACGTTCATTTTTTGTGCCTATTTTTTCTTTGCTACAACAATACAACTTGATCCAAATGGAAGACGCACGTTCTTTTTTAAAAAAAATAATTCAACTTTTAAAATGAGATCAATGAAAGATCTGCCAATAGATGGTACATGGTCATTATTAATTGAATCAGCATTAAGTTTCTTTTTTAAAAAAAGACTCGGAAGAGTTTTTAGGAAAAATATGGGAATAATAAGAAATGTAAAAAAATACGAAGCGAAACAGAGTTCAAAATTGCTCTGCTCAAGAAGATTCTTTAACTCGCTCATTTTATATCTACGAAAGTGTCCAGCCCGTACATCGTCTTTAGACCAAAGAAATGAAAATGTGGGAACAGTAATAAAAATATATCCACCTGGTGCAATTAATCCACTTAAATCATTTAAGAATTTTTGATCATATTTAATATGCTCCAAAACATCAAATAAGCCCACCGCTGGTAAAGAATTTAATTTTAATTTGGCATCTTGAAGCGTTGAATTTAATAGATGTTTCACTCCGCGGTTTTTAGCATTCAATATTCCATCTATGCCTGGTTCCATTAATGCCACCTCACACACACCAGCATCTAAAAGTCCCATAGAAACAAACCCATTACCTCCTCCAATATCAAGCAAAAAATCGACAGTAGGAAACTTTTTAATTATAGCCTGAATGCATTTATTACGGTGAATAAACCAAAAGCTGGAGTCTTCAACTTTCATAAAATCAGAATTACCATCTTTAGGGTATGATATATTTGTCTGATTTGACCCAAACCAGATTCCATCACGGTAAATTAAACCTTCAGATATTTTTGCAAAATCCATAGACCTCTTGCTCCCTTTAAATCTCACGGCCATTTGAAAATCGAGTGCGGAATTTATTCAACGGCAGAAAATTTTCATTTGTCCCATAAATCTTGGCATCAAGTATTTTCAACAAACCAATTCCGCAAACTACAATTGGAAATGTATCTTCCACCCGTATCACCTTGCCAGGTACGCGATTTTCAATAATTAAATCGGGCATTGAAATTGCGTGATTTATCACAATATGCGTTTTACCAGAATAAGTTTGAGCCCCTTGATATGGAAAACCAACAGCATCAATAAATCTGCAAATCTTAGAAGAATCCCACGCCCAATCGATAAAATAATCTGAATCATCTCTCCAGAGACTGTAAGTTGCCAGAGATTCATCCTGTTGAAATGAATCAAAGGTATCTCCATTAATTATTTTTCGAGCTAACGAATTAGCAATGTCAGAATAAAGAATTTTAAGTTTAGCAATAGCTTCCATTATTTTTAGCGGATATTTAACCGGCATTATTTTTTGATCAACAATTTCTCCGCAATCATATGCAGAAGTTGCAAAAAGAGCAGTGACGCCAACTTGTTCATCCCCGTTCACTAATGCTGTCACCAGAGGATTAAACCCTCTATAGCGAGGTAAGAGTGAATCATGGAAAACAATTAATTTTTTTTCGTCTTCAATCAGATATCTCCAGCCGATAGCAAAAGAATATTTAACATCAATTATTGGAATGACATCAGTTTTTTTATAAAATGGAATCCCCTTAATCTGACAAAAAGATTTTATTTCGTGAAAAAAATCATTCTGTACATTTTTATCTGTTGTGGAAACAACACACTCTATAACAAGATGGCCAAACTCACGTTCAAGATTCTGCAGAACAAATAAGCCTTTCTCGCCCATTAAATATAATCTAACTTTATTCACAAAACTCCTCGATAATATTACCGGGGCGTTTTTTAACTTGTTCAAAAATTTTACCGAGATAAATTCCTACTATGCCCAGGCAAAACATAAGAAGTCCTGTTGAAAACCAGATAGAAATAATAAGACTGGCCCATCCCTGAATTGTAAATCGATGAAAAAATGCGAGCCATAAATAATAAAGTGCAATACAGAATGAAAGAAAAGATAAAGCGAAACCAGACCATATCATGGCTTTCAGTGGTTTCTCTGAAAAAGAAATGATTATATTAAAGGCCAGCTTTAGTAATTTAATAATATTGTAAGAAGTTTTCCCTGCATATCGAGTACGATGCTCAATGTTGAGATAGCCCGTTTTAAATCCAACCCAATTTACCATTGCTGGAAAATATTTAATTCTATCCCCCATATCTAAAACAGCGAGTATGACATCTCTATGATAAATTCCAAAATTAGCAATTGAGCTGTCGAGCTTAGCACCACTCATGAAACTGAGAACGGAATAGAATTTTCTAGATAAAAAACATTTCAAAAATGAATCTTTGCGATTCACTCGTCGAGCTAGTACTTTTTTATATCCTTTTGATATTGCCAAATTATAAAGAGAAGGAATTTCATCAGGATGATCTTGTAAATCTCCATCCATAACTACTACCCATGTTCCTCGCGCCTTACCTAGAGCTGTAAAAATAGCTGGATGTTGGCCATGATTTTTAGAAAGAGAAAATCCTCTAACTCTAGGATCTTTTTGGACAATTTTTTTTACAATTTCCCAATCATTCTGTGGGCTGCAATCATTAACAAAAATAATTTCAAAACGATCTAGCGTAATAACGCTTAAATTGCGTACGAGCTCATGGTAAAGGACTTCGATAGACTCTTCACATTTATAAAGAGGAATACATACAGACAAAAGATATTCATTATTAATGGTCATAATCTATCTACCCAAAAAAAGTTTTGAATGTTGGGCTAAATTCAATAAATACTGACCGTAATAATTTTTTTGATACTTTTTTCCCTGAGTAATAAGCTCTTCATCATTTAGCCAACCATTTCTCCAAGCTATCTCTTCTAAGCATGCCACCATCATCCCCTGGCGTTTTTGAACTGTTTCTACAAAAGAAGAGGCTTCTCTAAGAGCATCATGGGTTCCTGTGTCAAGCCAAGCAAAACCTCTTCCCAGCAATTCCACCTTTAATTTATTTTCTTCAAGATATATTTGATTTATGCATGTAATTTCTAATTCACCACGATGTGAAGGTTTTACTTTCTTCGCTATTTTCACCACATCATTATCGTAAAAATATAATCCAGTAACGGCCCAATTGGATTTCGGATTCCTTGGTTTTTCTTCAACAGAGATAGCCTGAAATCGATCATCAAACTCCACAACTCCAAAGCGTTCTGGATCCATAACTTGATAAGCAAAAATACTTGCTCCTTCCTTTCGTTCTACAGCTGCTTTTAATCTTGGGGTGAAGCCTTGACCAAAGAAAAGATTATCTCCCAAAACTAATGCACATTGATCTTTTGCTATAAACTCTTCACCGATGATAAATGCCTGCGCCAAGCCATCCGGCTTAGGCTGAACTGCATAACTTAAACGAACGCCAAAATCTTCACCATTACCTAAAAGGCGCACAAATGAAGTTTGATCCTCTGGAGTAGTTATGATCAATATATCCCTAATTCCAGCAAGCATTAGAACAGATAACGGATAATAAATTAGAGGTTTATCATAAATGGGAAGAAGTTGCTTGGAGACGCCTCTTGTTGCAGGATACAATCTTGTGCCAGATCCACCTGCTAAAATAATTCCTTTCATTTTTCATCTCCGAGCTCGAGACGATCATCTAAAGTATTTGTTACCTTATTGATCCACTCTTCTGATTGAAGATACCATTCCACTGTTTTCTTAACCCCTGTATCAAAACTTTCAATTGCTTCCCACCCTAACTCGCGCTTAACTTTGGAACAATCAATTGCATACCGGAAATCATGACCTGATCTATCAGTCACAAACACTATGAGGTTTTCATGAGGAATAAAATTTGAATTGGGTAATAGCGTATCTAAAACTTTGCAAATCTCTCTCACCGCTTCAATGTTTTTTCGTTCACTATTTCCACCGATATTATAAGTTTCTCCAATTCTTCCTTCAGTTACCACTTTGTAAAGAGCACGCGCATGATCTTCCACGTAAAGCCAATCTCTAACATTTTCCCCCTTACCATAAACCGGAAGACTTTTTCCCTTTAATGCATTAGCAATCACCAATGGAATCAGCTTTTCTGGATACTGATAAGGACCATAATTGTTCGAGCAATTTGTAATCACTACAGGAAGTTTATATGTTCTCCCCCAGGCTCTTACTAGATGATCGCTGGATGCTTTGCTGGCAGAATAAGGAGAGCTAGGCTCATAAGGTGTTTCCTCAGTAAAAAGACCGGTCTCACCTAATTCACCATAAACTTCGTCAGTTGAAATGTGATGAAATAAAAACGCAGTTTTTTCTACGTCAGCAAGCGACTGAAAATATTTCAATGCTTCTTCAAGCATAGAAAAAGTCCCAATAATATTTGTATTAATAAAATCAGAAGGGCCAGAAATTGATCTGTCCACATGAGACTCAGCTGCCAGATGCATTACCTTATCTGGCTTAAATTCAGCAAAAATTTTTCGTAATAATTCACGGTCACATATATCACCGCGAACAAAGCTGTATCTAGCACTGGAAGAAACCTCTTTAACGTTTTCTAGATTTCCAGCATAAGTAAGCTTGTCAAGGTTAAGGACTTCATGCTCAGTTTCATTAATCAAATATCTGACAACTGCGCTACCTATAAAGCCAGCCCCACCTGTAACAAGGAACCTCATGAATGATTCTCAACTTTAATATTTAATAATAAATACATTGGCATAATGAGAATCAAACTCGCGCCTATTGTAAACGTTGATTGCGTTATTCCAGCAATGAGAAATACTACAAACAAAGGCAGACCAATTCTCGATTTTAAATTCTTGAGAATAAATAGCTCTTTTCCCCACAAAAAAATCCAAAAAGTAAAAAATATAATTCCCACAAAACCTAGACTAGATAAAATTTCTAAAAAATTATTATGTGCATGACCGCAGAAATTTTGTCTTTCAATATTATATTTCCCTTTCAATTCACTACAATGGGGTTCAAAATTCATATACCCAAATCCCAATCCTGGACGCTCCTTAAAAGCATAAATCGCTGTCTTCCACTGACTCAATCTCTCCATATCAGAATCTGGACGGATAACTGACTTTCCAGCAACAAAATAAGCCCCAGTCCCCAAAACCGCCAACACTGCAAAACTTACCAAAAATCCTTTTAAATGCTTCCGAATAAAAAAGAAAGGAATCGAAACTGCAAACGCCAACCAAGCCCCACGGGTATAACTAGTATAAAGCCCCAGCAGATTCACAAACCAAGCGACATAAAGAAAATTCAAATTAATATATTTCTTAAACTCACTACGATAAATTATCAGCCCAGTCACAAATGTCATAAAGAAAGCCATGTTCTGAGCATAATTCATGAGCATTCCAAACAGCCCACCGTTACGAGCTACAAAACCTGCTTTAAACTTCAAAACATTGTAACCAAAAAACAACGCCCCCATCCCCGACAAACTAGCAAGCGTCGTCGTAATCAACAAAGCATATAGCAACCAGGAAATTCGCTTCGTTCGTTCTTCCTCAGTCAAACTTTGAAAATAAGCAGACACCGGAGCAATCCCAAGCACCGCCAAAATATAATATTTTGTTCTCGTCAAAGGAGCATAACCCTCTTTCATAATGTCATGATTCACAATGACCGAAAGAAAAATCACAACCACCAAACCAAGCAAGGCCCAGGCACTTTTCGGCCATTTCTTAAAATCGGTCTTGTTCAGAAAATACAAACAAGGAATCACCAGAAAAATATGATGAAGTGCTGAAAATGTAATTGATGTAAAAAGGCCTAGGGCCAGAGACATTAATGAGGCATAAGTCAGCCAGTGAATTTTTTTGATATCCATTTCGCACCTGATTTGAGTTTGAAAAATTTTAAGCTAACTTAAGCGATAAATCTAAACTTTTCGCAAATTTCGCCAGCATACTCTCCGCCTTCCCCCAATCCCCACAACATTCAGGACTAAGCGAAACAGTCAGCATCTGAATCATTCCATTCTCAAGTCCAAGCTTGATGGAATCTCCTAGAGATTGGATATAGCTCTCACTAAAAAGCTCAATTTTCTCAGGCGCAGCAGAATAAAAATAATCCAGATCCAAATTAAAAATCCAAGGCAGCTCGTTAACGTATTTTTCGCCGCCAAATATTTCGTTCATGCGCTTTAGCAGATCGTATGGCTTCACTTCTTCACTCAGGCCTTTACCCGAACCAAGATGATGAGTCGCAGAAACCGTATGACCTACCTGAGCAGGATACTTCTGCAAAAAAATCTCAACATAATTATCCCAGCGGAAAAGAGGCATATTGATATCCTCTTGCCAGGTCGTGCGAAAATCTTCGAGACTCATCGACCACAAATCGTGCGAAAAATACTTCAGCGCCGACTCACTCATATCCGGATGAGCATCGATATGAAAAAGATTATATCTCTGTCCTTTTTTCATCGCCTGAAACCAGCACCAGAGCGCTAGACGGTGATTATCCATTACGAAAATATTTTTATCTCGCCAGAGAAAGTTGTCTGTGCTTGAAGCAGATTCGCCTCTATTCTTTAATAAAATTAAAAATTTGCTCATAAATTCTTTTAAATTAGTTCAATCCCATAAGCAAACCGAAAACTCCCACCTTCTCCCAAAGTCTGAATCCCAATCTTCCCTTCCAACTTCTGATCCGTGAGCAAATCATCCCCAACCCCATACCAAGGCTCAATACAAACAAACGGCACCGACTCCTTCCCCCAAATCCCAAGGAAAGGAGTATTCGTTCCATGCACCCGGATCGTTTCATGCCGACGCTTGTTGACGAGATCAATATGACGAGACTTCACATCCTTCAAAATCAACGCATCATTGGCAAAAGTTTCTCTCGCAGGATTTAAAATTGGATCAGTCAACGCAGTCAGGTTTTTCCAATTAACGAGACCATTCTCAAGCTGAAAAAAGCCACGCTCTTTCTTCTCAAACTGAATCTCATAATCCTCTAACTGAGCCGTCGCAAAACCAGGATGTGCCCCAATCGAAAAATAAATATCCTGACGATCGACATTTTTTACAACGTAAATAATATTCAGACGCTTTCCATCAAGCGAATAAATCACATCAAGTTGAAAAAGAAACGGATAGCGAGCATAGGATTCCTTTGTAGCCTCAAGACGAAACGTCGCCTCACTCGCTCCACACTCGATACATTTGAATTCCATATCTCGCGCAAAACCATGTTGATTTAATTGGTAAGTCTTTCCACCCCATTCATATGCATCGTTTTTTAATTTACCGACAATGGGAAATAAAACCGGAGCCGAACGGTTCCAGAGGCGTTTTGCGTTTTCATCTTGAGGATTCCACAGCAATTCTCTGTTCCATGGTTTGGAAAAGAGTCTCTTCATCTCTGCTCCCAATGAAGTCAATTGAACTGTATAGTAGCTGTTTTCGATTTGATACCAATCAGACATTGGTCAATTCTCCAATAGAAAATTCTGTTTTCTCTAGTGTGATTCCCAGATAATTGTTACAATGAGAGACTAATAAGTCACCCTAAAATTGAAAATCCACTATGAAAGTTACTGAGCATTTAGATCGCGCGAAAAATCCTCTGTTTAGTTTCGAGATCGTTCCTCCACCTCGTGGAAGATCGGTTCAGGAAATTATCGATATAGTTGAGGCTTTAAATCCGATAAATCCTTCCTGGATTGATGTCACCGCCCACTCCTCTTCTGCATATTACAACGAAAAAGAAGATGGAACTATTGAGCGCAAGATCTTTAAAAAGCGCCCGGGGACAATCGGCATTTGTGGAATTATCCAGAATCGTTTTCGCATAGACACCGTGGTTCATTTGCTTTGTCTTGGTTTCTCCAAAGAAGAAACGGAAGACGCGCTTCTGGAATTGAACTTCCTTGGCATTCACAACATTCTCGCCTTAAGAGGCGATGGGCCCAACTATAAAAAAGAAATTTCAAAAGACCGCAAAATGAATTTCTTTGCGTCTGATCTTGTTGAGCAGATCAAGGCCCTCAATAACGGCGTTTTCCTCGAGCCTTTAGACGGCTGCTCAAAATTCGATTTCTGCGTCGGTGTCGCCGGCTATCCGGAGAAACACTTCGAAGCCCCTAACCTGAAACTCGACATTTTGAACCTGAAGAAAAAAGTTGATGCCGGCGCTGATTATGTCGTCACTCAGATGTTTTTCGACAACAAACACTACTTCGACTTTGTGAAGGCTGCCCGCGAAGCTGGCATCACTATTCCAATTATTCCCGGAGTTAAAGTTTTAAAGAATGCCACTCAACTTACCAGCATCCCTAAAAACTTCTACATCGATTTTCCGGATGAATTAGTTGAATCCATTACAAAAGATCCAAAGAACGTAAATGCCATCGGAAAAGAATGGGCAACTAATCAGGTCCGTGGACTTCTCGAAGGCGGAGCTCCTTGTGTTCATTTTTATATTATGAACGACACCAGCACGATTGTTGATATTGTTAAAACTTTTCAAAAGTAGCATATGAAAAAACATTCCACTCTTCTTGAACTCGAGAAAACTCTCGCAGAAAAAATCATGTTCCTCGATGGTGCCATGGGCACCATGATTCAAACTTATAAATTGCAGGAAGAAGATTTCCGCAAAGGGCATTTTGAATCTCATCACAAAGATTTAAAAGGCAATAACGATCTTCTCGTTTTCACCCGCCCCGATGTCATCAAGGCTATTCATACGCAATACCTCGCGGCCGGTGCCGATATCATCGAGACCAATACTTTTTCAGGCACGCGCCTCGCTCAAAAGGATTACGATCTCGAACACATCGTTTATGATCTCAACTTCAAAGCTGCCAAATTGGCGAAAGTTGCCTGCGCTGAATTCATGCAAAAGAATCCCGGGCGCAAATGTTACGTTGCCGGCGCTTTAGGCCCGACAAACAGAACTGCTTCGCTTTCCCCTGACGTCAACAATCCCGCTTACCGCGCCGTCACCTTTGATGAACTCGTAGACAATTACTACGAACAAACCAAAGCGCTGATCGAAGGCGGAGTCGATATTCTTTTGCCCGAAACAGTTTTCGACACGCTCAATTTAAAAGCGTGTATCTTCGCGATTAAAAAATACGAAGACGAAACTCAGACCAAATATCCGCTGATGCTTTCTGTAACGATTACAGATGCCAGCGGAAGAACCTTATCCGGCCAGACCGTCGAAGCCTTTTACAATTCCATCAGACACGCACAACCTCTTTCTGTGGGAATCAACTGCGCTCTCGGCGCAAAAGAAATGCGTCCGTATATAGAAGAGCTTTCCACAATTGCAGACTGCTTTATCAGCTGCTATCCAAACGCAGGACTTCCTAACCCGCTTTCTCCCACAGGTTATGATGAAACGCCTTTGAAGACTGCCCAGTTTGTTGCTGAATTTGCGACGAGCGGATTTATCAATATTCTCGGCGGCTGCTGTGGAACAACTCCTCCCCACATCGAAGCGATCGTTAAAAAAGTTAAAGACATCAAGCCGCGAAAAATTCTTGCGATTGAAAAAGCGACGAGACTCTCCGGTCTTGAACCTCTGACTATTTTTAACAGAAAAGATAAACCATTCTACATGGTCGGCGAAAGAACGAACGTCACCGGCTCTCCTCTTTTTGCCAAACTTATCAAGGCCGGCAATTTTGAAGAAGGCTTATCAGTTGCCAGACAACAAGTGGAAAACGGCGCCAACATTATCGATATAAATTTTGACGAAGGCTTGCTCGATTCAAAAGCGTGCATGACCCATTTTTTAAATCTCGTCGCGAGTGAACCAGATATTTCTAAAGTTCCCATCATGCTCGACTCTTCCAAATGGGAAGTTCTCGAAGCGGGATTGAAATGCATCCAGGGAAAAGGAATCGTCAATTCGATTTCCCTCAAAGAAGGTGAAGAAAAATTTCTTGAGCAAGCTAAACTGATTCAGCACTACGGAGCTGCAGTTGTCATTATGGCGTTCGATGAAAATGGCCAGGCTGCAACTAAAGACGAAAAAGTGCGCATCTGTAAACGCGCTTACGATCTTCTTGTTTCAAAATTAAATTTTGATCCTCATGACATTATCTTTGATGCCAACATCCTCACAGTGGCGACAGGAATTGAAGAACACGATGCTTACGGTGTGAATTTCATCGAAGCCGTGAGAGAAATTAAAAAAGTCTGCCCGGGTGCTTTAACGAGCGGCGGAGTTTCCAATCTTTCCTTCTCCTTCCGCGGAAACAATATTGTCCGCGAAGCCATTCATTCCGTGTTCCTGTATCACGCTATAAAAGCTGGACTCGACATGGGAATCGTCAATGCCGGTATGCTCGGATTGTACGATGAAATTGAACCTGAATTAAAAGAGAAATGTGAAGCCGTTGTTTTAAACAAACATCCGCGCGCCACTGAAGAGCTCCTTGAACTCGCTGAAAAACTCAAAGGCTCCAACAAAAAAGAAGATAAACAAGCTGAGGAATGGCGCACTCTTTCACTTGAAGAGCGCATCAGCCACTCACTTGTCAAAGGTATCGATACTTATATTGACCTCGATACAGAAGAAGCGCGTCTGAAATACGGTCGCCCGCTAAATGTCATCGAAGGTCCTTTGATGAATGGAATGAAAGTCGTCGGCGATCTTTTCGGCGAAGGAAAAATGTTTCTTCCTCAAGTCGTTAAATCCGCGCGAGTCATGAAAAAAGCCGTGGCATTTCTTGAGCCTTTCATGGAAGAGGAAAAGAGAAACAATGCCAATGCCCGCGAACAAGGCGTCTTTGTCATCGCGACAGTTAAAGGCGACGTTCACGATATCGGAAAAAATATTGTTGGTGTTGTTCTTGCCTGCAACGGTTACAAAGTCATCGATCTGGGAGTTATGGTTTCTTGCCAGAAGATTCTCGACGCGGCTATCGAGCACAAAGCAGATATCGTTGGTCTTTCCGGCCTTATCACTCCGTCTTTGGATGAAATGATCCATGTTGCAAAAGAAATGCAACGCCAAGGCTTCAAACTTCCGCTTCTGATTGGAGGCGCGACAACGTCAAAGGCCCACACTGCGATTAAAATTGCTCCTCATTATGAATCGGCCGTCGCACAGGTTGGCGATGCTTCGCTGGTCATTGAAGTCTGCAACAATCTCTTGAATCCGGAAAAGCGCTCAGCTTACACTCAGGAATTAAACGACCTATACGTAAAACTCAGAGAACGTCACGCAAGCAGCATGGAAGATCAAACCAAGCTGATCAGCTACGAAGAAGCGAAAGCTCAATCATTCAAAACGAATTGGACGGAAGCCGCCATTGCCGCTCCGTCGCGCACAGGAGTTTTCACTCTCGATTTTACACTTGATGAAATTGTGCCTTTCATCGACTGGTCACCGTTCTTCTGGACCTGGCAACTCAAAGGTGTATACCCGAAAATTCTAGGCCACGAAGTTTACGGAGTGGAAGCGCAGAAATTATACAACGATGCTCAAAAGCATTTGCAGTCCATTGTAGAAAATAAAATCTTCGCTCCAAAAGCAGTTGTGGGAATTTTTAAGGCCCACGCTGAGGGCGACGATGTTCATCTCGACAACGGCACTACTCTTCATTTTCTCCGCCAGCAAAAAGAAAAAATTGGCGATGAAATCAAATATTATTCTCTGGCCGATTTTGTCTCACCGGAAAAATCACAAAATGATTATGTAGGCGCTTTCGCCGTAACGATGGGCCACGAAGTTGAACGCTACGCTAAAACATTTTTAGAGCAGCACGACGATTATAATTCGATTATGGTTAAAGCGATCGGAGACAGACTTGCCGAAGCTCTTGCTGAACTTACACATAAGAAAGTACGAGAAATTTTCGGGTACGGTCTGACGGAAAATTTAAGCTACGAAGATCTGATCAAAGAAAAATACCGTGGTGTCCGCCCCGCCCCTGGCTATCCTGCGTGCCCTGATCACACTGAAAAAGAAACTCTCTGGAAGCTCTTAAACGCTGAAGCCTTAACCGGAATCAGCTTAACAGAAAGCTTTGCAATGAATCCGCCCAGCTCTGTGTCCGGTTACTATTTCAATCATCCGGAAGCACGCTACTTTAACGTAGGTCAGGTTGGCGTTGATCAGATAAAAAACTATGCTGAAAGAAAAGGGATGAGCGTGAGCACCATCGAACGATGGCTCGCTCCCAATTTAGGTTATGAACCAAAATAGAATTTTTAGAACATTAGAAGATGTGATCGCAGAAAAAGGCGAAGAGTGGCGCGCGCCTCTTGAATACGCACGCACGACTATTTCCGATAAACACTTAAGCGATCGCAATCTTATTCGCCTCACCAAAGGCCGCTGTACTATTCCTCACCTCGAACTGATGGTGAAGCTTCTCTATATGGACTCTAAAGAAAGACCGGTCGGCATTCCCGGCATCGATCAATTTTTTAAAGTCGTCGATCATTCAGAGTTTGCTCTTTTTGACTGGCTGGAAGCTGTAACCTATTTTTCAAACTGGCTCGAAAAAGAAAATAGAAAAACGCCTTTCTTTAAAATGCTCGGCTACCTTCAATGTTGTGAAGAATCCCCAGAGAACAAAGACATTCAAAAAAATTTCGTGGATCTAGTTGAAGAGATGATCAAAGATCACGGATACGTCGGCTAGAACTATTGTTTCATAAATGTTTCAGATCCTAGGAGTGATTGAGAGAACGAAGGAGTCGTACGCCTGTACGTCGACTGAGTGAACGATTGAGCGACGACGGAGATGGAATATTTAGGAAACAATAGAAATAAAAAAGGCCCACCGAAGTGAGCCTTTTTTATTATTATTTAATCCGCTTTCGCGTTTTGAATAATTAGTGAGTA
>DAIQAU010000001.1:43241-85564 GCA_036781565.1 Bacteriovorax sp.
GAGCCTTTTTTATTATTATTTAATCCGCTTTCGCGTTTTGAATAATTAGTGAGTAGCAGCTGGAGCTTGAGCAGCTGGAGCAGCTTCAGCGTTAGCAGCTGGAGCAGTTTCAGTAGCAGCTGGAGCAGCAGGAGCAGCTTCAGTAGCTGGAGCAGCAGGAGCAGCTTCAGTTGTAGCAGCAGCTGGTGCAGCTTCAGTTGTAGCTTCTTCTTTTTTTGAACAGCCGAAAGAAACAGCAGAAACGATAAGTACTAGAGCTAATAATGTTTTCATCTTTATTCTCCTTAAAATACGTTAAGATGATAGTTATACGCGCACAATGAATGAGCTATAAATTTTTACTACTAATGCGCTATTTAAGTCAACTATTTCGCAAAAAAAATTTCTCATGAAGCATTGCAAAATTTTCTAAACGGCCTGAAGAACGCCGTCCACCAGATCCGAATACTGGGACAATCCCCAGATAACCACTCTCTGTTCGCACGTTTTTTCTCTTTCTGGTCTCACCTTTCTTGAGGCCTTCACCTGAGTGAAAAAACTCTCCAGACCGGCCATATGAGAGCGTAGAACGACCTCTTCATCTCTGGTCAACCATACTTTTTGTATCTTAAGTTGTGGCTCCGTGGAAGATTTTCTTTCATTGCTTTTTGCGAAGTACTGGTTAACCAGAGAGATAAACAATTCCTTAGCTTCTTCTTTTACGTGATCAACCTGGTTAATCTCATTAAGCCACTGAAAACAATTTTCCTTTTCAAGGGAATAAATACCTTTTGTATAGCGAACCATGTTTTTCATTATGAGATTGGGAAGAACACTCAGGAGAAGAGAATGGTCCAGATTGGTATCCATAATAATTTCCTGAAGATTTCTTTCTTTTTTTGAAAGCGATTCAACGATGATTCTTTCGATAATTAATAATCCGTCTTTCATATTTTCCTCTTAGGCAGTTAGTTGTTTTGCTGTTTTTGTTTTTTCTTCAGCCGATTGTTTAATTTTCCAGATCTCGATCTTGCGCTTGAGAAATGTTTCAATTTCTTTAATGGCCGATGGGCTCAATTTAAGCGAGCAATCGAGAGCGATCGTTTCAAGAGAATCATCGAGTCCCATTTTTTCGCGGACTCGCTGTTGAAAAATCTGGTATTCAGAAAGCTTCATCGTCGCCCCGTTAAAGAGTCTGAAAATTCTGGTGATCTGAATGCCGGTGTCTGTAGAAATATTTTTTAAAGTTGGTTCGTTATTTAGCAGCATGTACTGACTCAACACGATTTTTTGCAGATCCATTGTTCCCCCTATTCTGGTTTTGATGTAGTCCTCTAAAGCAGGACGTGTGCCAAAAAAATAAAGGGGTAAGCTATCGGAAAATCAGCAGCGACAAGCGTGTAAAAAAGCGGAACGTTCTCGAAAGAGAATCTCGCGTTTTGATTTCAGCACGGAATTAGCGTTTTTTTAAGTTCCAGATGTGGCCCAGTTCATTGACCATGGCCTCGGCCACCAGGTCCTTTCCACGCGAGCGTTCGCCATCAGGATCAGTCCGGTAGTGAATGTGGTCAGAATAAATCGTCCCCTGCTCTTTTTCGAAAACAGTGGCGAGGCTTTTGATCGGATACTTTTCTTTTTCAAGACGGTTATATTGAGCAGAAACCAGGTTGTACACCGGAGCTTCTATAAACTCGTGGTAGGCTTTTTCTTCATCAGTCAGAACCTTGCCGGTAAATCTTGTGGGCTGGAGAAATTCAGCCGTCTTAACTTTTTTAAAGCGTCCGGTTTCATGGAAAGCCTGCATGTATTTTCCAAGGCTCTCAGCACTCCAGAGTCGGGCCTCTTCTTTTGGCAAATTGATCTGCTCCGTATTTCCAGTGATGAAGGGATCCAGATCCTCAGGTGAGACAATAAAATTTTGATAAATCTGAGTGAGCACATGGTAGAAAGTCGGAAAGAAATAGGAATGTTTTAAAAAAGAATGTGAGACCGCATACTGATAGGCCCAAAGCATATTGAGATAGCGGATTTTAAGACTGCTTCTGTCAGCAAACGATAAAAAGTATGTTCCCGCCGGAACTTTTTCCAGCCGCGCTCCTTCCTGAACAGGAAAAGCTTCGTTATAGCCATCAATCGAAATAGCAGCATCTATTCGATCGCCATACATCAAAAGCATATTCACCTGCGAAGGCATGGCCCATGCCCCCAAGGCTCCGTTGTAAATCTTAAATTGTTTCCCGGAAAGTGGAATAAACTTTTCGTTTAATAGTTTTTCCAGTTGAAAGACGTTGCCTATTTTATAATTGGCCATGTGATCTGCTACGGATCCTCCCAGAATCATAATCGCAAAATCGTCAGGATTTTTTTTCAGAGGCAAGTCGCGCTCAGAGAGAACACCGATGTTGTTTGCTTTAAAAACCTGAGTACATTTTTTGGAAATAAAGGGAGCTCGTCTGTGAACAAAGCCCAGCGTCGGATGAGCAATGACGGATTCGGCAAAAGTGCACCCCGTTTTCAATGAATACTCCTGAAGATATTCATTGTGATATTTTTTCATCATCTGTGCCGGAGGAAGTGAACGCTGATTCACCGGAACGAGAAAAAATGAAGTCGCTTCTAAAAGAAGCCAACACAGTATAATAGAGCCAGATAGAAGCAGTAATTTTTTATTTCGCAACGATTGACTCCACTTCGTAATACTCTCTGCGCGCCTGATTGCTCATATCGTCTTTGTTCTTAGTAATGTCTTCATAGAAAAGAATATGTCTTTCCATTGGGATCATGTGTGCAGGAGCTGCAACGGGCGCATGACCAGCGCTTTGATAATCAATTTCTGCAACTTGCTGAAGAAAACTAACTCTCACCCTTGCGGCATTAATGAAGTTTTCGCCTAGGACTTCAATACACCCGAGAAGTCCCAGGAAGACAGCGAAGTGATGAATCCAGTTCGGCATTCTAAACTGAAGAACTTTTCTTTTCAAAAGTTGTATTCCCCAGAAAACAGTCAGTGAAAAAAAGATGAGACAAAAGAAAAAGAAACTATTATCCACCGGTCCATTGGCAAACAGGAAAAGAAAGACGGAACCAAAGGCGAGCGCTAAACTCTCCAGAGTAGCCTTTTTTAAATCGTCTGGATTCATTGAACTGCTCACTTGAAAGCAGAAACAAAGAGGAAGATACAAGAAGAATTTCCAACCAATCATTTCAGCAACAGCAAGGGTAAGCTTATAGCAACGATACAGATAATCGACGGGATTCAAAGGTAAATTCATCACACCGACTTTTAAATGCCCCAGTGTTGATGGTGCCAGAACGTTAACTAAAACTCCGGCTAAAAGGACAATGAAATATTTTTTCCTGTTGGGAAAGTTTTCATTTTTTCTATTGAAAAAGAATAAAATAAAAAGCGGAATCAACAGAGAATCAGATGAGTTTCCAGCGCAGAAAAAGACGACGTAGCGAAGGAAATGATATTTAGTGAACAGCTCGGATGAAAAAATCGCGTACGCGAGCATGAAAAATAAATAGGACCAGATCATAGTGGAAGCGGCCAGATAAACTGAAAGCCCCATGACTGAATATGTGAAAATAAAAAAGCCAGTGAGAATGACTGCTCCAAAAGAGAATCGGTTCATACGATCTTCTTCAAAGTTTTTATAAAAACGTAAAATCCAGGTCAAACTGGCGGCGACAAAGATAAAGGCATGCAGTGCACTTGTATAATTGGTCTTCAGTGGTTTAAAAGTAAAAAGACCTTGTAGAAAATGATTAAGGATTTGCCCCGACCAGAAAAAGTATTGTTCATAAGCCCACATAAACGGCGAAACGAATGGCTTCCCTTTTTTTAAAACGTAAGTTGCCAGCCAGTAATCATCAGTCACGGCGATCGCCTGAAACCCCACAACGACGATCAGAAACAAAAATGTAATAAAAAACAGAACTGAGAGTCTTTGCATTTGGAATTCTTTTTTCATACAAAAATGTTCGCAAACTTTTTTCTTTCAGGCAAATTTGCTTTAGACTCAAGACATGAAAGTTTTAAAGATTTTTGCTTATAACCTGATCGGACTGGTAGTTCTGTTCGTGATACTGGAACTCTTTTGCAGAATGACAGGTGTAGAATTTTTTAAAACTGAACCCTACAGGGACATTGTCGACTCTCGTTTCAAAAATCAACCAATGGAGGATTTTGGAAGTTCAGCGCTTCTCAATCCGCCGGCTTCTCTTTCCAGTGAAAATGACTCTCTTAAAAGCTATACGTACGCGGATATCGACCAGACACCTGTGCAGAACCGGCAATGGACTGTTTCTTCCGACGGCTTTGTCAGAAGCGCCCGGTTTATAAAAAAAATCAAAGGGACTGATAAGGAAGTTTACAACGTCATTTATCGCATGAATCCCTGGAGCAAACGAATTGTTGAAAACCAGGCCAATAAAGACCGGAGCACTTCATTTGTACTCACGGCGGGCGACTCCTACACATTCGGAGAAGGGGTTAATCAAGGACAGGACTATCCTTCGCAACTGGCCTCACTTCTTTCACCCGATTGGTTTGTCTATAATTACGGAATTAGCGGTGACAGCGCCAACGATCTTGCTTATAGATCAACCATTGATTCACAGTTCTTCGCTCCTCTTAAGGAGTCTCATGGAATTTTCATCTGGATTTATAACGACGCTCAAATGCAACGTCTTGTGTATCCAACCACGGCCTACACATTCTCATACATAGCTAAAAAAGCGGAATATACATTGAGCGATGGCGATTTGATTTTTCATGGCTATTTCAACAATAGCAATAGAATGGCCCGGAAGCTAATTAATGGCATGGCCGCGCTTTCTCTCACGCGTGCTTTTCATCTTGAGCTGCCGAAAGTTTATACTCAAAATCACTATGAACTTTTTATCACTCTACTGAATGCTTCTTTATCATCATTGGAACAGACGGGTAAAAAAATTGATAAGAAAATTCTCGTTCTTTACACTTCTCACTACAAGACGGAAGAGCTAAAAAGAACGGCCATTGAGAATGGATTTGAAGTGCTTGATTTTGAAAAATTGCTTTATAAAAGAGATAAAAACTTCGGTGGGAATCTTTCACTAAGTCTTCCGGTAGACGGACATCCATCTCCGGAAGCTTACTGGTTGCTCGCACGGGTTCTAAAAGAAAAATATTTTAAATAGTTTTTTGGGCGACACTCATTCCAAGCTGGATATAAGTCTCCATCCCTTTTTTGGTGTAATCCAGAATATCTTGCGAAGGTTTCCATTTTCCTTTTTCACCGACAACAATGACTGTAGATCCACCAAATAGGAAATATCCTTTTTCATCGCCTCTTTTGAATGATCCACCTTTGACTAAAGGCTGGCTTTGAACGATTTTGCCAACGCAAACTGCACCGACTTCAATATAAGCGAGCTTGCCGAAATTTTTGGTTTCAACAATGGTCACGTGTCTTTCATTTGTCATCAAAATATCTTGCTTCATTTTTAAGGCCAGAGGGTTCACTGAATGCAGAAGTCCTTCAACGCGATAATCTTCAATGATCGTTCCATCGTCAGGATAATGGAAACGGTGATAATCAACTGGACACAATCTCGCTAGCAGCAAAGGACCATCATGAAAAGTGTCTTCCCACTTTTTATTGGCGAGCAAAGCTTTTGGCTTCAGGTAAACACCTTTGACCGGGATCACTTCTTCATCATGAACTGTTGTATAACCAAAATATCTGGCTTCGCTGAAAGCGGGCATTTCTTCTGCCTTTTGAACAAAGTGACGCTTGCCTTCTTTAAATCTGCGGATGAAGAACTTATTGAAGCTTGAGTATGGCGATTGAGTATCGCGCCCTTCTTCCGGAAGATAATCATCCATGGGAATGTTAAAATTCTTTATGAAAGGGGCAATTTTATTTTTTGAAAAAGGAGTATTTTGTAAAGCCCCGTAAAGTTGACTGATCGGAGCCTTGCACACTACTGTCGAAAGGGCCTTCCCGGTTTCGGTTTTATAGAGCCATTCAACAAATTTATCACCGTAAACTTTTTCCTTTTCAACTGCCTGGGTTACACGATTATAAAATTGAATGTCCATATATGGCTTCCTCTTGAACAAATTTTGTAACAGGATTATATCTATACTGAGTATCAGTAGCAAGGAGGAGTTGGATGAGCAAACTGAGTCTCATAGTTGTAGTTGCTTTCTTATGCAGTTTCACGAACGCTTTTGCTGCAAATAAAACTGAGTTAGGAATGTTGCTGGAAAATGAACGCAATTCCATCAGTGTTTTCCAGAATGTTGTGGATTCAGTCGTCAACGTTTCCAATATGCGCAAGGCCCATTCTATTTTTGAGATGGATGCCACAGAGGTGGAATCTGGTACCGGGTCAGGCTTTGTCTGGGATAAGACAGGCTATATCGTCACCAATTATCACGTAGTCGATGGCGGAGATTCATTTATTGTGTCATTTAAAGATGACAAGAAACCTTACCGCGCAAAATTCGTCGGTGGAGATCCTAAAAAAGATATCGCCGTCTTAAAGTTGACTGAAACACCAAAAGATTTAAAACCAATTTTACCTGGTGACTCAAAAACACTTCAAGTTGGACAAAAAGCTTTGGCCATCGGAAATCCGCTTGGACTTGATCACACATTAACCACCGGAACTGTTTCAGCACTGGAAAGAAGCATCAAGGGTTACGGCGGCGTTTCCATCAACGGCATGATCCAGACAGACGCGTCTATCAATCCAGGAAACTCAGGCGGGCCTCTTTTAGATTCGCAGGGAAAACTTATCGGCATCAACACAATTATCTACAATGGTGGTGGAGTTGGAGCGAGTTCAGGACTAGGCTTTGCCATTCCAGTTGAAATTGTTAAGAACGTCGTTCCACAATTAATTAAGTTCGGGAAAGTCATTCGCCCAGGTCTGGGAGTTGCCATTCTTGAAGACTACTATGCCGCACGCTTTGGTCTCAGAGAAGGCGTCATGGTGAAATTTGTTGATCCGAAAGGCCCTGCTGCAAAAGCCGGCCTCAGAGGAATTACCCGTAATCGTTTCGGTGAATATTTCATCGGTGACATTATCGTAGGAATTGATAACAACCCGATCAGAAGTTATGACGATTTATTTTCAGTCATTGATAAGTATAAAATCGGAGACACGGTAAAAGTAAAATACATCCGTGACAACAAAGAGAAGCTAGCTTCAATTACTTTAATCCAGATCTAAAAAAATTATTTGCAATCAGTCCGGAAGAAGTCAAATCTTCCGGGCTTCCCGCAGAGAATTTTCCGTCTTTACCCATCAACCAAAACTCATCCGCCATGTCTTTAATTAAATCCAGATCGTGAGTGCTGAGGAGAACTGTTATTTTCTTTTCTCGGGTAAGTCGTTTCAACAATTCAATCAAATCAATCTTTGAAGGAATATCCAGATACGTCGTCGGCTCATCCAGGAGAAGCAGTTCAGGTGTCTGCGCAAGCGCTCTCGCAATTAATGCTTTTTGCTTCTGCCCATCCGACAATTCAGAAAAATAATGAGTGGCAATTTCAGCAATCCCTACATCATCTAAAATTTTTTGGACGATTGCTGTATCTTCAGAAGACAGATTTCCGTTTCTTCCTGTGTAAGGAGCGCGACCGAAAGAAACCAGCTCGAAAACTGTTAAGTAGTCGATTTGCAATTTTTCGGTCAGAACAATTCCGATTTTCTTGGCAAGCTCATCGGAATCAATCTCAGAAAAGTTCCTGTTATCGACAAAGATGTCCCCGTTTTTTTTATCCTGCAACCCTGCCATGGTT
This sequence comes from Bacteriovorax sp., assembly GCA_036781565.1. Taxonomy (GTDB): domain Bacteria; phylum Bdellovibrionota; class Bacteriovoracia; order Bacteriovoracales; family Bacteriovoracaceae; genus Bacteriovorax. The sequence continues at coordinate 51,020 of DAIQAU010000001.1, forward strand.
TTCAATAAACAGCTTTTTCCAATTCCATTGACTCCCAACAAACAGGCAAACACACCTTCCTTCAGTTCGACATTGATATCGCGGAAAAGAATCTTGCTGAATCCAATGGATAGATTTTTTAACTCTAGTATCGTCTTCATAGACTCAAACTCCTCTGTCTATAGAGATACAATACAATTATGGGAGCTCCAATCAAACCAAGAATAGCATTGACTGAAATAGACAACGAAGGTGTCATCACAAGGATCATTTCTGTTACCAGTGCGAGAAAAGATCCTACTAAAAAAACGGCAGGCAATAAATGAATCAATTGCGCTCTTCTTAAATAGATCCTGGCCAGATGTGGTGAAATGATTCCGATAAAACCAATAGGTCCGCAAAAAAGAGTCACTATTGAAATTTGTAAAGCAGCTATCGTCACAAACACAATTCGCATTTTCTTTACATTAACCCCAACACTCTTTGCATAATTTTCAGAGAGAAGAAATTGATTCAACGGCTTTAAGAAAAACCAGACCGGAAATAAAGAAAAGCAGGAAAGAAGCACGAACTGTGGAAGATCCGCTTGGGTAATATTGCGAAAACTTCCCATGCTCCAGACGAGAAAGTTTTTCAATTGCAGTGCCTGGCTCATACTTACGAGAACAGAAATGCCACTTGAAGCAAATGAAGAAATCAAAAGTCCTATGATGATTAAGCTCACTCTTGAAACATTTCGCTTCAAGAAAAATAGCAATAAGCAAAAGACGCTGATTGCGCCCAGGAATGACATAACATTCATCCCCCATTTCTGAACGATTGGGTTTAGACCTGCTCCCGCCAACATCCAGATGGCAACAAAGAATGAAGAACCTGAACTGACTCCTAAAATGTCCGGACCGGCCAGCGGGTTTTGAAAAAAGACCTGCATGAGAAGTCCTGCGACCGCAAGCAATCCCCCCGCAAAAAGACATGCAAGAACTTTCGGTAATCTTAACTCATTAATCAAAATCAGATCGCTGCTGATGCCACTTTCACCGACGAAAAGTAGTATAAGCGCCAGAGCTAAAACTGGTATGAAAAGAATACTGTATTTTAACTTCATATTTTGCGATACCACTTTAACGGAGCCTGATAAGACTCGGGATGAAAAAGGACACTCAATTCATGAAGAAGAAGATCTGGTCTTTGAACTGCTGTTTCCCAGAAATCAGTTGCGCCATTTTCATTGCTGTTAAGGTTATTATTGTACACGCTTTTAGCTTTTACATAACGATAGCGCTGATCATCTTGAATGGCCTTAAGTTTATCTGATTCCGATCTCCACATATTATGCGTTAACCAGACATCGTAAACAGCTTTGTTCTTGATCAATTTTTCAAGCGATACCTTCTGAGTCTCATTGCTATTATTTTTAAAAGCGAGTTCACCGCCAGCGTCGCTTATTAATTGAGCAAGATCGCTTTTCCCACCACAAGTCATCCAATAACCATTATCGATACTGCCGACAAGGATTTTTGTTTTACTCAAGCGCTCATTCTTTTTCTTCAGTTCATTATAGTTGTTTTCAATTTCATTAAAAACGGAAATACCCTTGTCTTCCATGTTGTAAAAAGCTGAAATAAAAATTAACCACTCCGCTCTTGCAAGCGGTGTAAGCTCTTCAAAATCTTTATTAACAACAACAGGAAGTGACAGTTTTCGGAATGTTTGCTTTTGTTTTTCATCAGATAAATTTGATGAATAGCCCATAACCAGATCACTTTTCAGTGTAATCAATTCTTCAGGATTAAATTTGAATGCAAGATCTCTTAGCTTTGATTTATCAAACGACTTGCTGACAATATATTGCTTACCTTGAAAAGCAATCAGTGTTTCAGTTTTTCCCAAAATCTCCAGCGCAGGCAAATAGGTTGTCGACATAAAAGCTGCACGTTTAACAGGTGTTCTGATTTTGGCCTGAAAAATTTCCGCACAATTAACTTCTGATTGCGAAAGCAGATAAGCATCGCTTCCGACATGAACCACTTTATAATTCTGAAAATAATCTATCCTGAAATGTTTAGCATACTTCGGAAGAAAAGATTTTAGAGCTTTCGATTTTAGACATGCAGAAGAACCTTCACTGTATACAGAGAAACAAAAAAACAAAGATATAAAAAAAGTGATTGCCTTCATCACTCGATATTAAAAGTGAAAGATTTTCTTGTAAAGAATGTTCCATTTTTGTATAGTTAAGCAAAACTCAGAAGGTGAAGTAAGGTGTGACTCCTTCGCTGTCCCGCAACTGTAAAGCCAGATCCCGCTGAAGTTTTTCCATTCATCCCGAGGAGGAATATGTCATTTGATGTATCGGCCGTGCTTTGTAAATTTTTCCCTTTTATTTTACTCTCATCATCACTCTATGCAGAAGAAGTCATTCTTGTAACAGCTGATCGGATAAAATCTGAAGTTAATAAAACGAGTAATGACGTCACTATTTTTTCTCAAAAAGAAATTCGTGAAAGCTCTTCAAAGACATTAACTGAATTACTCTCTCATCAATCTGATTTATATGTTGCCAGCTCAGGACAGGAGAACTCAAGCGCCAGTGTCTTTATAAGAGGAACAGACTCCTCTCATACTTTGGTTGTCATAGACGGCATCATTATGAACGATCCAGGCAATCCCAATCGTCAGTTTGACATCGGCAAACTCAGTCTCAACAACGTTGAAAAGGTTGAAATCTTAAAAGGATCGCAAGGGCTTGCTTACGGCTCCAATGCCATTGGCGGTGTCATCGTAATCACGACCAAAAAGGCCCGAAGTGAGGAACTGCACGGAGAACATTATTACAATTTGGGTTCATTCAAAACAACCAACGCCGGAGCTAATTTTCAGAAGCGTTTTGGGAAATTAAGCTCATCCTTTGGGATGGATTTTTTCAGAACAGATGGATTCTCTGCCGCTAATGAAAAATCAAATCCAGGGGCCGAAAAAGACGGCTCACAAAGAGCTACGCTAGATTTTAATTCTACTTACGATCTATCTGAAGAGTATGATGCCAGCGTAAGTTTACGATACAATCACAGCGATGCTGATCTTGATAAGGGCGGTGGTCCGGGCTCGGATGATCCGAATGATTCGCTTGTCGAAGAAGAACTCTACTCAAGAATTCAATTGAAGAAAACCTGGGAATCAGGCTCAGCTGAAACAAAATTAGGATTTAATCACACCAGTCATCATAAAAAATTTGATGTGCTTTACGATAGCCAAAACCCAACGATGAGTACTGCCATCAGCAAGGGGAAACTCAACGACCTGAATCTTGAACACACTTATTTTATCAATCCCGAGCTTACTCAAAATATAAATCTCAGCTATCAACATGAAGATGATCAAATCGGTCATAGCAATGAAAACATCAGTGCGTTTTTATATCATCAGCTGGAGCTTGCAAGATATATTTTTAATTTTGGCGTGAGAATGGATCATAACCAAATCTTCAATGACCATTTTACCTATAAAACAGCTGCAGGCGCTAAAATTGAGAACGGTCTGGTTAAATTGTCCTATAGTACCGGCTTCAGAGCACCCTCCCTGAACCAGCTTTTTACTCCTCTTTATGGAAATAAAAATCTTGTGCCCGAAACGAGTAAAAGTATTGATCTAGCACTGGATAAAAATTGGACTGAAACGTTTAAAACATCGAGTGCGCTTTTTCATACTAAAATTGATGATCGTTTCAGTTATGTTCCAATAACATTCGTAAATATAAACCGCGGATCTGCAGAAATAAGTGGCTTCGAACAGTCTATGGCCAAGAGATGGTCACAGCAGTTGGCACATACTCTTGCCTTTACTCTGCTAAAAACAAGAGACCTGAGCCGCGGAGAAAAGCTTGCAAGAAGACCAGACATCAATGCCAGAAATAATATTGATTTTAGTGTTTCAGAGAAGCATAACTTCAATTATGAAATCAGTTTCACTGGGCAAAGGCTGGATGTAGACAACAATGGCAACACTGTTAAGACCAATTCTTATCTGCTTTCAAATGTAATGTATAAATACAACATGAATAATCAGGGTGAATTTTTCTTTAAAGTGAAGAACCTGTTTAACAAAAATTATGAAGAAATTTATGGCTTTGGAACAGGAGGACGGGCACTTTCTATCGGCGCCCGTTTCCTTTTTTAATTCATATTTGGATCCATCGCATCTCTTACACCTTGAGAAATCAGGCTCAACAGCGTGAGCACGGTGAATAGAGCAAGCGAAGGATAGAAAGCAAGCCACCAGGCAATCGTATAGTTCTTATGGGCCTGCGAAAGAAGTTCTCCCCAACTTGGAGTTGGAATCGGAAGTCCAAATCCCAGGTAATCAAGAGCAGTCAGCCCCGTAATATGAGCCGCAATCGTAAATGGAGCAAATGTAATAATTGGAGTCAATGAATTTGGTAAAATGTGTTTGAAAATAATACTGAAGTTTGAAGCGCCAAGTGAGTGAGCGGCTTCAACAAATTCCTTATTTCTATTCTTCAAAAACTCTCCACGAACATAGTAGGAAATATTAATCCATGAAAAGACACAGGAAATAAGAATAAGAAGAAATAACGAAGGAGTGAAAATCGAAACAAGAATAATCAATAGAAAGAACTGAGGAACAGTACTCATCACCTCAACAATTCTCTGACCGATGAAATCGATCCAGCCTCCAAAGAAGCCCATGATTCCCCCAAGGCTTGTTCCGATGACCAAACTGATAAACCAAACAGCAACGGCGTACACAATTGAATATTTAAAGCCGTAAAGAATTCTTGTAAAAACATCTCTGCCTCTGTCGTCAGTACCAAAAATATTGGTCTGCGAAGGCTTAGATGGGTAAGACTCTACTTTTGAATTACTTTCAAATGGATCCCATTGCACCGGTGGCCAGTAAGCAAATTCACCTTTTTTAGCATCCAGCTGCATATTGCGGTAATCAATATCCAGAGTATCAGTGATGCCGAACTGATCTGCCGTGTAGTCTTTAAAAACGGGGAAAAAAACTTGATCTTTCACTTTCAGCACAATAGGTCTGCTGTTGGCAATTAATGGTGAGATTAAAGTGGCAAATAAAAAAAAGAGTAGAAATAATGTCGAAAAGACAGCTGCTTTGTTTTTTCTAAAAACTCTCCAGCGTTTTCTGCTTAACTCACTCTTAAAAATCTTATTGGAAATCATTCGAAATCAATCCTTGGGTCAACTGCAACGTAAGCTAAATCGCTCAGTAAGTTTCCGATCAGCAAGAGAACGCTCTCAAGAAAAATAATTCCCATGATGACGTTATAATCGCGCTGTAAAATAGATTTGTAGCTGAGAAGACCAATTCCATCCAATTGGAAAATGCTCTCTAAAAGCAGTGAACCCGTGAAGAATACCATGAGAAATCCACCGATCCCTGTCACGATTGGAATAAGAGCGTTTCTTAAAGCATGTTTTAAAAACACAGATTTTTCAGAAACACCTTTAGCTCGCGCTGTTCTGATGTAGTCTTTTTTGACTTCATCAAGCAGGGAGTTTTTCATCAACATTGTTAATACAGTAAAAGAACCAATCATGTAACAAATCAGCGGAAGAACAAAATGGTGAACGCGATCGAGAATTTTACCCCATACCGTCAATTCATAATAATTGTCTGAATAGAGTTCACCGATTGGAAACCAATGAAAAAATCTTCCACCAGCAAAATACACAATAAGCAAAATTCCCAGCATGAAATCAGGTATTGAATAAAAAACCGCCAGTACAAAACTGGTGACATGGTCAAATATTGAATCATGTTTAACGGCCTTAAGAACGCCCAAAAGAATACAAACAATATAAGTCAAAAACAGCGAGATGATCCCGAATTGGAGTGAAACGGGAAATTTACTGACAATGACATTCAATGCTGGCTCTTCGTAAGTGAAACTTTCACCGAAATCCAGCTTGGCGATATTTTTCAGCCAGATCAAATAGCGAATGTGAACAGGTTTATCAAACCCGTATTGTTTTTTCAGGGCCTGAATAACTTCTTCTGAAACAGCAGAACTTTTGGAGCCGCCGCCACCACCACCGTCGTGACCACCGCCGCCGCCGAATTTCATTTGTTGAATTTTCTGCTCGATTGGTGAACCAGGCGCAAGGTTGATGATGGCAAACGTAATAACAGTGACCCCGATCAAAGTCGGGATCATTATTAAAATTCTTCTTAAAATATAATTAAACAAAGAGAGCTCCTAAGGCGCGTAGCTTATAGTAACTATGGTTTTTGAAGCCACCAGAAATTTGTACCAACTTCATACTGATAAGCATCTTTTTCTTTTCCAACATTTTTTCCATGAGCGTAGAAAATATATTTTCCGTTGAACATGAAAAGATATGGAACGTCGTCTGCGATCATCTTGTAAACTTGACGTAGTTTTTTAATACGTTCTTTCTTATCCATGATGACACGCGATTCATCGATCAATTTGTCGACTTCTGGATTCTTGTAGCTGACGAAGTTTGATCCGCCGTTAGCAATTGAAGATGAGTGCCAGATTTGTTTTGGATCCCAGTCAAGGTCTCCACCACTCCATGCAAGTGTTGCGGCTTCAAATTTTCTTTCGTCAATAAGTTTAAGGAACGCGTTCCACTCAACATATTTAATGTCGATATTTACGCCGGCCTTCTTAGCGTCTTCTTTGAAAATCGTAAGATATTTTTCAAAGTCTTTATTCGCATTGATCAAAGTAAAGCTAAGTGGAGTTTTCTTTCCATTAACTGTTTTTGAAAGTGTATTTTCACCAGCAGCTTGTGCCCAGCCGTCTTCTTTAAGAAGCTTAAGTGCAAGTTTTGGATCATATTCAAAAGGCTTCACAGATGGATCAGCATATTCTGATTGTTGATAAAGCGGTCCTGTTGCCGGAAGTGAAAGATCGTAGAGAAATTTTTTGATCATTTCTCTTCTGTTGAACAAGTGTGCAAGGGCCACTCTGGTTTTCTTAGAAGAAAGAATTGGATTCGTTAAGTTAAGAGCAACAAAACCATAACCGCGAGGTTGTTTGTTTTGTGTTTTAACTTTAATGATATCTTTGCCCCATTTAGGACCAGTTGTTTTTTTCATGTACTCTTCAGCGCCCAGCTCTAGGAAGTCCAGATCGCCGTTTTCCATTCTTTGAATCGCAACATCTACTTCGCTGATAAAGCGGTAGTTAATTGAACCAAAGTTGTATTTTCCTTTTAGCTCAGGAACTGCAAGTCCCCACCAGTTAGGGTTTGCTTTTAAAATAATCCCTTTAGCGCGGTCAAATTCCTGAAGCATGTATGGACCAGTTCCGACTAAAGTTTTGTTCAGAACTTTTTCCTGTTCTTTAGTTGGATTCTTGTAAAGATGCTGAGGAACGATCAATAGAGAAGTCGCCACTTGGTTGAAGTTGTCGAAGTAAGGCTTAGCAACTGTGAACTTCACTTTGTTAGGTGCAAGGATTTCAACTGACTTGATATTCTCAAAATAAGATTTTTTATCTGCAGTTTTATATTTGTTTGTTGGATCCATGATCGCATCAAAGCTGAACTTAACATCTTCAGCTGTAAGCGGTTTACCGTCATGCCACTTTACACCGTCGCGAAGAGTGAACTCAAAAGACATTCCGTCTTTTGCAATTTTCCATTCTTTTGCAAGTGATGGTTCGAAGTCGCGAGTTTCTGGATTTTTATCAAGAAGTGAATCCATCACTTTTGATTGAATCACAGATGCATAATAATCCGTTGATGAAAGAGCGTTGAGAGTTGTTGGAGGTGAATCCATCTGCACTCTAAATGCTCCGCCTTTTGGTGCCTTCATGTTTCCTACAGCTGCTGAAAAAGCGGCTGAGCTCAGGACAAGTGAAAGAAGTAACGCATAAACTTTCATAGTATATCCACCGTTAAATTTTGATTAGGTAAGTCTAGAATAGAAGAATGTAATGATCAATTATTTTTTGAAATAGAGGTTGGTGTCTAATGACCACCGGTCGAGAGTAAGATTTTCATCTTTTAGCTTATATTGTTCGAGCTTCTGATCAATTTCATCGCGTCTGCGCTCCAGGTCTTTGTAAGAACGAACGGCGAAGGTTTTATCCTCATCCAGGGCATGCAATTCTTTCTGCCATTCCTGTTCTAATTTATCGCGCAAAGTTTTATAACGCGCATTGATTGCATTGACTCGTTCGATGTTCGAATTAATTTCGCGGTTTTTAACTTCCATTTGGCCCAATACGGCCATGCGCTTCTTTAACAGAATCGTTACAACTTCCTTACCCATTTGCACATTGTTCAGAAGATCTTCACTGTAAAATTTGAAATAGGCGCCAGTAGTGAAATAGAGATATTTTTCGCAATAACTCATTTCAGGTACTTTCAAGAGAAGGTAGTCTGCCGTTCGTGCAACCAGGTAGCCTTTGCATTTTAATGTATTGTTTTTCTCGTCCCAAAATTCAACTTTGTCTTTGGGATTGAGATATTTGACGTTGTCGAAATCAACTTTCACTCGGACGGTGGAGATATCTTTATTGATACGTGAAACACGGCCGGAAAAGAAACCAGACTCAGATAATTCTGCAGCAGAGACTGTGGAAAGAATTAAAACGGTGGCCCATAAAAACAACTTCATAAATCCATTATCGCTGAACTAATTTTGTCGTCCAGTGCAGGAAGTTTATGCTTGAGTAAAAAGGGTTATTATTTCACTTTGAGCAGAAAGTAGTTATTGTCGGCTTCCGACTGATAGACCACCATTTCGTGTTGAGGAAATTGGGCAATGATTTCTTTGGGAGTTTTCTTTTCTTTAACGATAATCAGACTTCCCTTCTCTTTAATTTTCTTTAAAAGATCGCTGTCGCGGGCAATATCGTCACTTAATAAGACATTCACTTTAGGATTCATTTCTCTCGCTTCAATCACACCTTTCGAAGATAAAAAGGTTTTGAAGTTCGGATCGATGGCGCCCGAACTGAAGAAAGTATTTTCTTTGTGTCCTTGGGGAATCTGTTTCGCCACTTCTGTCCAGAATAGACCAAGGGCGTCCTTGGCGATTGCACTTTCATTTCCTTTTACACTATGTGAAATCTTAACACCCGAGAGTGCTTCATAGCGACCTGCGGGAATAGCCTTTCTTGTTTGCGATAAAGCAAAAGGAATGGAGAGAACAAAAATTAAAAGAGCAATATTAGTTGTCTGTTTCATCAGCAGGTCTTTCTTCCTTCAACAATCCCATTTCAGCATCGATGTATAAATTCAAAGTTTCAAAATATTTTTCAAGCTCTCTGATATGATGATGAAGTTTATCTTCAACTCTGTTAGGCATATCCTGAGTGTGATTTAAATACCAGCGCATTTCATCGACTTTTGTATAAAATTGATCCAGTCCCGCAATGACTTCCTGGCCGCACAGCTTGAGTTCTTCAATCGTCACATTATCGTAACGATTTTTAAAAACTTCAGGAAAATGATCGCGAGTTCGTTTCAATGAAAAGTCATACATGTACTCAGGCGCTCTGTATTTGATTCGCTCGAACAATCGGAGCGCATCAAGCTTCAGAAGCATAAGCATTCTTTGTGTTTCTTCGCTTATTTTTATTTTCATATTGTTAGTTTAATCAAGATTCATTCGTCATGGAAGGAAGTTTCGCTCTTTTTCCACCTGGCCATTCTGCCACAGCATTTCGATCTCTGAAGTAATCAACAGCAACAGTCATCGCCACCTGTTTCAAATTTTGTGGAAGTTGAAAGTAACGGTAGACATTTTTCAGTTGCAGCTTCTGCGCATTTTCAATTTCTGAAAACGACGAGATATCAAATAAAGTCACTCTTCCACCGGCCATAGCTGAATCAAGAAAGTTCTTGCGAACATTATTGAAAGACATTGCCGAGGAAAAATCATTTCGAATCGAAATGAGATGATGCTTTTTAGTTTTATCTATGACTCGTAAATCATCTGCAGAAATGGGCAGCAAACTGATATTGATTTTGCTTAGAACATCTGCGAGGACATAGAAGCTGTTATCAAGCTCGTCTTTGTGTTGAAGATAAAAAATATAATTAATGACGGTTTTATTTTCATTCATGCCTACTTTATCGGCACGATTAAAAAAAATTTAGTGTTTTTTTAAAACCTGACAAAAGCACTCGACTTATTTTTTCTGCGTCCCAAGGCTACAACGGCGAAACCAATGATTAATGCTCCAACAAAGTTGGTTGCTGCATTTCCATTTCCCGGGCCATTTCCTCGGCTGATATCTTCAATCGTTCCACACGCGGGAACGATCCCCTTCTTTTCAGTCGTGACTGAATAAGGAGAAGTATATCCAGTGGATTGCCTGTGGATTGTTTCATCGACAATAGCATTCACTCCCTGAATATCGTCTGCCTGTAATGAAGTCAGCGAAGTTAAACTAGCGGCCATAATTGCATTTTGTCCTGAATGGTCCAGCCCCAGAGTATGTCCGATTTCATGAAGAATCGTCGTCTTCAAAGAGTTGCCCCAATTCTGTCTTAGATAAGCAAGAGTGCCGTTAAGAATGATTACTGTCTGTTGAAAAAAAGTTCCCTGATTATAGCGAATTGTAATCGCAAGGGTTTTAGAAGGATCGTAACCGGTTTCTTCACCAAAATGATCTGACCATCTGATGTAATTGCCGGAATAAGTAGACGTTGTCTGAACCGAAGAAAAATCCCAAAGATTTTTTCCCGCGGCGTTTTCCCATTCCGCGACAGCGGAATTAGTTAACTGTTCAAGCAAAGAGCCGTCATTGGGATCTGTTACAAACTTAGCCATTTTTATAGGGAAACTTTGCCAGTAGAAGCCTTTGGTGAAATCAGAAGTAAAAGTGTAAGCGAAAACATTTGAAGGCAAAACTGCCAACAAAAAAAAGGCCATAAGCATGTTGAGGGGGATAATACTTATGGCCTTGTTTTTTGTGTGTACCATTTTTTACTTCCTTGTAAAAAAAGAGTCACTATTCTTTGCTACTGTCGTCCATCCATAGACAACTTGTGATAGCTAGAAATTAAATTTTTGAAAAAAGTGTCGCAGAACAAAGCCAGTTCTCGCGTGATTCTATTGTATAGATTTCTCCGCTTTTAAAATGAACCGGGCCGTCTCTGACAATCTGGATTTTCTTAGAAGATATCTGCTCACCTTTGAGAGTCTGTATCACCTGAAAATCTACTTCAACCTTTGGAAAGAGCCCATTCTGGACATCTTCTACATTTGTAACGGTTGCAATAAATTTCTGAGGACAAGAGGCACCGAACTGGGTTGTGCCAAAAGCAGGACTGATAAAAATTGCGGCAATTACACTAAGGGCGACCATACTCGGTCCAATCATTTGCTTCATCCTAAAGCTCCAAAGTTTTTTATCGTCCATGAAAATCTAAGAGTCATTCTCCAGAGATCCATCCTTGATCTCTTACTTTAGTAAAGTGCAGGGTCCGTGCCATCTTCATTTCTCAGCTAACTTCTTGAATGGGCTTTGCCCCAGTGACGAAAGGACACTTTACATGACCGTTCAGGTGTCAAAAGAAAATGTCAGGCTTCAATTTTTTGACTCCAACAAGATCTGGTTACGGCAAATCATGAAAAATACAAAACACTCAAGTTTAGGAAATATTTTCCGACTAAGTTTGCATGAAAAAGTTAATACTCCTTTTATGTTTAATTTTTACCAACTTAGCCTTTGCAGAAATAGGTCTCTATACTGCTGAGTCGATGACTTCTTATCCAGTCACGGACATGACTGAAATCCTGGAAAAATTCACCCGGGAAAGTCCGGATAAAAACATAGTCTTTTATGTTCACGGACGAAATCATTACGTCGAAAAAGAGTGGAAGAAACTCCAGGTAATGGAAGACACTTATAAAGTCCGCGTGGTCATGCTTCACTGGAATGCGTGGTCTTCTCTAGTTTCAAGGGCCGTCGCAGGAGCAGAAGAAGCTGCGGAGCCGCTCGCTGAAGCTTTTAAAGCAGTAAGAGCATTTAAAGAGTCTCATCAGGAATTTTTCGAAGAACATAAGATCTCTCTCCTCTGCCACAGCATGGGAAATCTGGTTCTCAAAAATTTCACAGAGAAATATCTCCAAAACAATCAGTACAATTTGGAAGCACCATTATTTGAAAATTATCTTGGCGTCAGTGCAGATGTCCCATTAAAGGATCATCGCGAATGGTTGGCGAGATTTAACCTGGCGAAAAATAAAACAGTCGTAATGAATAACAGAGATATCGTATTGCTACTTTCTTATACTCTCGATCTTACAGAAAAGAAGCCCTTCCAATACAGATTAGGGTTAGGTTTTGATAATTATCCTGGGAAAAAAGATCAGATCAAATCTAAACTGGTTCCTGACGTAACGTATATCGATCTGTCAGGCGTTCTCGAATCACAGCATGGCTATTTTCTTCCTAAAACGCCAGTCATGAAAACAATCTTTTCAAGACTGACAAATGGAGAACCTTTTCATATTGATGATGTTGAAAAAAATTATTTAAAAGTAAAAATGAAGAATGAAAACAACATCGTCTACATAAATGACAAATAAAAAAGGGAGCTCAAGGCTCCCTTTTTTAATTCAATTGTTTCTTGTAAATTGTTTTGCCCGAAGTAATTACACCGTTAGTGTCATTATAGATGGTAGAAACTTCTTGTAAATTTCCGTCCATCAATTGGGTATACTTATTCACAGCTCTTACCGGAATAAGCATTCTTGGCAGAGGTGGAAGAACTTTGTATTTCACTTGAACTTCTAAAACAAGAATATCGCCGTTAAAAGCACCACGCCCCTGGGCCACGATGTCAGAATCTTCCTGAACAACAACGTACTGATTGTTCAGTGCAAGCTTTTGATTAATATCTTTTGAGGCAACTGCGATGTCTGTGCATTGAGTTTGATCTAAAACTATTCGTTGTTTAGATGGGCTTACATAAGACCCAGTCAGATCTGGGCATGCAAAAGCAGTCGAACTAAGAAGTGCCAAGGCAAGTAGAGAAATTTTTTTCACGATAGATCCTTTGTATTATTTCACTCTTTTAAAAGTGACGTATTCAGTCCCCTGAGTGGATTCAATTTTTTCCAGCAGGTTGTTGTGTTTATCAATTCGGTAAGAAGTTACATAGTGGACGGGCCAATCTGCCGGGACGTCGCTACTGTAAACAACTCTCAATTCAAGGACAAAATCGTTTTCCGTAAAACGTGCTTTTCCATAGGCAACATTTTTGCCCTCCTGTTCAACAATTCGTTCTACGTTGTCTGCAATCAAGGTATCTGCAGTCGATACGTCCGCGTCCACCCAATTCAGTTTCTCACAACCAGTCTGAGCGATAGTGACTAGTTCTCCATCATCATCGCTAAAAGTTCCGCTGATATCGGGACACGCATAGGAAACAGAACAAAGAGACAGGAGAAACAGAGCTAAAAATGATTTCACTATTTAACTCTCTTGTCGATGGTTTTTTCGGTCCCGTTTGCTCCGTGAGAAATAACAATGAGATCAGAATTTATATCTAAAAAAGATTCACTCCAACCACTGTCGCGGTCAACTTCACCACTCGCATAAGTCGTTTCTGAACGTTGCTTAGTTAGAAGCTTCTCGCCTTTCCAGGAATTGCTTTCATAGATCGCGACATGGGCAAGAACTTTACCTTCTTCAACAACGATATCGTATTCATTCATCAAATACTCTTTACCATCAATTGAAGTATCAACTGTCCCTTCGTCATAGATATAAGAAATGTTTTCGCAGCCATCCTGTGCAATGGAATAATACGTACCGAATTCTTCGTTTACATATTCACCGGTAAAATTCGTACAAGCGAACGAGGCCAAAGAAAATAGACCAAGGCCTATAGCGAGCATTGCTTTCATAAAATTTCCTCCCTAAAAATTTACTGTTTAAATTAGAGCATTGAGAAAACAATCTGCCAAAATAAAAAAGGGAGGCATGAAGCCTCCCTTGTAGAGAAATGTGCGCGTAAAAAGCTATCGGAGACGAAATTACATCATTCCGCCCATACCACCCATGCCGCCCATTCCACCTGGCATACCAGCTGGAGCGTCAGCTTTAGGAAGGTCAGCAATCATTGTTTCAGTAGTAAGCATTAAGCCTGCAACAGAAGCAGCGTTTTGAAGTGCTGAACGAACAACCTTAGTTGGATCGATGATACCTGCTGCAACCAGGTTTTCATATTTTTCTTCGCGAGCGTTGAAACCGAAGTTAGCGTCTTTTGAAGTTTTAACTTCGTTAACAACAACTGAACCTTCAAGGCCAGCGTTTGTAGCGATTTGTCTTAGAGGTTCTTCAAGAGCGCGTCTGATGATTCTGATACCGAAGTTTTCTTCTTCGTTTTTGCCTTTTAATTCAGTAAGAACGTTTGAAGCGTGTAGAAGTGCTGAACCGCCACCGACAACGATACCTTCTTCAACAGCAGCACGAGTTGCATTGAACGCATCTTCAACTCTGTCTTTCTTTTCTTTCATTTCAGTTTCAGTTGGAGCACCAACTTTAATCACAGCAACACCGCCGTCGATTTTAGCTAGTCTTTCTCTTAGTTTTTCTTTGTCGTAGTCAGATGTAGTCTCAGCAATTTGAGCTTTAATAGCGCCAACGCGAGCCTGGATATCGTTTTTGTTGCCGTTTCCATCTACGATTGTTGTGTTTTCTTTGTCGATTGTTACTCTTTTCGCTGAACCAAGAACTTCCATTCCTGAAGTTTCAAGAGACATACCAAGCTCTTCAGAAATCACAGTACCACCAGTGATGATAGCGATGTCTTTTAGCATTTCTTTTCTTCTGTCGCCGAAGCCTGGAGCTTTAACAGCAGCGACTTGAAGAGTTCCGCGAAGCTTGTTTACAACTAGAGTTGTTAGAGCTTCACCTTCGATATCTTCAGCGATGATAAGAAGTTGACGTCCTGATTGAACTGTCTTTTCTAAGATCGGAAGAAGTTCTTTCATTGAACCGATTTTTTTGTCTGTGATAAGGATGTTGCAGTTATCGAAAGCAACTTCCATTTTTTCTGGATTGTTTACGAAGTATGGAGAAAGGTATCCGCGGTCAAATTGCATCCCTTTAACTACATCAAGAGTTGTCTCAGCAGTTTTAGATTCTTCAATTGTGATAACGCCGTTGTTTCCAACTTTTGACATAGCTTCAGCAAGAAGTTTTCCGATTTCAACATCGTTGTTACCAGAGATTGTTCCGACTTGAGCGATTTCTTCTGAAGTCTTAACTTGCTTTGACATTTCTTTAAGTTTTGCGACTACTTTTTCAGTAGCAAGATCGATCCCGCGCTTAAGATCCATTGGATTGTGGCCGGCAGAAACAAGCTTAGCGCCTTCTCTGTAAATTGCCTGAGCAAGTACAGTAGCTGTTGTTGTACCGTCACCAGCGTCTTCGTTGGTTTTTTGAGCAACTTCTTTAACCATCTGAGCGCCCATGTTTTCGAAGTTGTTTTCTAGTTCGATTTCTTTAGCAACTGAAACACCATCTTTTGTGATGTGTGGCGCGCCGAAAGATTTTTGAATAACTACGTTGCGACCTTTAGGTCCAAGAGTTACTTTTACTGCGTTTGCAAGTTGGTTAACACCATTGAGGATCAACGTTCTTGCATCTTCTGAATATTTTAATTCCTTAGCCATTTTTAACTCCTAAAATTATTTAAATTTATTTGAAAATTATTGAAGTACACCAAGAATTTCATCTTCTTTCATGATGAGAACTGGTTTGCCGTCGATTTTAACTTCTTGTCCTGAGTACTTTCCAAAAAGAACTACGTCACCAACTTTTACGTCCAGGTTGCGTACTGATCCGTCTTGTAGTCTGTATCCAGTTCCTACTGCGACGATTTTTCCTTGAGATGGTTTTTCTGTGTGAGTGTCAGGGATGATAATCCCGCCAGCTGTTTTAGTTTCTTCTTCCAGACGTTGAACAACAACGCGATCTTGTAACGGTCTTAATTGCATTAGGTCCTCCCTATTAGTTCAGTGATAAAAAATTAACAACAACAATGTGATAGCGAACTCGCCAGTGTCAAGGGTAGCCGATGAAAAAAATTTCCAAATTTTACCCACAAAGTCATTTTTGCTTTTCAAAAAACTCAGTATAGGATGGTTAACCTAAGAAAAGGAGAATTTTATGGTAGAAATTACGGGGATCTACGAGGGCGAAAAACACTGCCACCTTACGCATGGTCCATCAAAGAACAATATTCAGACGGATGCGCCGAAAGATAACAATGGTCGCGGAGAAGCTTTTTCTCCTACAGATCTGCTGGCCGCAAGTCTTGGAAGCTGCATGCTGACAGTTATGGGAATCTACGCGGACAATCATGGAATAAGTATTAAAGGGTCGTCTTTCCGGGTGCTGAAAGAAATGGCGGCTAGCCCCCGAAAAGTCTCTTCTCTCACGGTTGAAATTAAAATGCCTGCGTCTTTATCTCAAAAAGATCGGGAGACACTTCAGAGAGTGGCCGAGACTTGTCCGGTGAAATTGAGTCTTCATCCGGACATTCATATCCCGCTTTCGTTTGATTATTCTATTTAAGATCGTACCAGTTCACTCCGAGTCCCATATCTACTTTAAGTGGGACTTTGAGTTGAACGATTGTTTCCATGCCTCTTCTCACAAGCTCTCTCATCGTATCGATTTCCTCTTCTTCAACTTCAAAAATCAATTCATCGTGAACCTGTAAAAGCATTTTTGATTTAAGATTTCGCTCTTTTAATTCGGCATCGATTTTAATCATGGCCAGCTTGATAATATCGGCGGCAGTTCCCTGTATAGGGCTGTTGATCGCCATGCGTTCAGCCTGTGCCTTAATCGTTCTGTTTTGAGAGAAAATATCAGGAAGAAATCTTTTTCTTCCATGAAAGGTTTCAGCGTAGCCTGTCTGCTCTGCTTTATCTTTAAGAGTGTCCAGGAAAGTTTTGATAGAGCTGAATCGGGCAAAATACTTATCAATATATTGCTTTGCTGCTGTTCTGGAAATTTTCAAAGTGGAAGCCAATCCAAAAGAAGACTGTCCATACATCAAACCGAAGTTAACTGTTTTGGCCATCGATCTGTCGTTGCTTGAAACTTGTGTGAGAGGGATGTCGAGAACTTCAGATGCTGTCTGAGCGTGAATATCCAGATTATCCTGAAACGATTTTAACATTGTCGGATCTTCAGAAAAATGAGCAAGAAGTCTCAATTCAACCTGAGAATAGTCGGCAGAAAGAAGAATTTTTCCCGGTTTAGCAATGAAAGCTTTTCGTACTTTCTCCCCCATTGGGCTTCTAACGGGAATGTTCTGTAAATTTGGGTTAGTCGATGAAAGTCTTCCCGTTTGTGCAACAGTCAGGTTGTAGTTTGTATGAATGCGCTTTGAAACCGGATTCACAAGTTCAGGCAACGCCTTAACGTAGGTAGAAAGAATCTTTCCATATTCTCTATGAGTCAGAAGCAATCCTGGAATCGGACTGATATTTAAACCATCAAGCTCTTCAAGAACATCTGCATCGGTTGAATAACCGGTTTTAGTTTTTTTAATGACAGGCAAATGTAGTTTTTCGAATAACAGTGCACCTACTTGTTTCGGTGAATTCAAATTAATTTCAGTCTCTGCGATGTCGAAAATTTCTTTTTCCACCCGTTTAATTTCATGAATCAGTTCACCTTCAAGTTCTTTTAAAAAATTGGCGTTTAGTGAAACACCGGCGCTTTCCATTCTCGCAAGAACGGGAATAATTTTGAGGTCGATTGAAGTATAAATATCCATCACCTTCAACTCTTCCATGCGTTTTTTAAAAATAGCCGCCAAATGAACAAGGGCCTGAGCTCTTTCAGCATTTGCCGTATGCTCATCCATCGAAGGTTCTCTTTGCAGATATTCTTTCATAAGAACATCAAGATCATGTCTCGTACTTGTATTGATATTGAAATGGGCCAGTGAAATATCAAATCGTTCTGAAATAAATTCAAAATTATTGATGATGGCATAAACGCAATCGCGTTTTAAATTTTCGCCGATAATTTCAATTGCTGGTTGTGACCAGATTTTCTGAACTACCTGATTGGCAAAGTTTTTATCTGCCGAATAAATCGTCTCTGCATTAGAAGTGAAATACAGTCTCGAAATTTGGCGAGCGTAAATATCTTCGCTGTCATACAGTACATGCTGAGCGCAGACTTTTGCCGTAATAACTGAATTGATGATTTCATCGAAGTTGTTTTCTTCAACTTCAACAATGGTCACATTCGCTGCCGTTGGTGGTTGAAAAAGCGCACTATCTAAAGGCTCGTCAGGCATTGCTGAACCATCAAGACGTTTATCAGTTTCACGGGCCATGTGATATTGAAAACGCATTTCCTGTAATTGAGCGAGCGGTGCTTTGAAACCAAGCTCTTTGAAAAATTCTTCAAGCTCTTTCGTTGGATAAAAATGAACTGCTGTTTCTTCAGGAACATGACCTAATTCAACGTCAGTGGAAATCTGAACAAGCTTTTTGGAAAGAAGCCCGTCTTCAAGATGCTCCGTAAAAGCATCGATAACTTTTTTGCCTTTTAACTGATCTCTGTTCGCTACGATATTTTCAAAAGTGCCGTATTCTTTAAGCAGCTTCGCAGCTCCAACGGCTCCAATGCCTTTCATGCCGGGAATGTTGTCTGAAGAATCGCCGACAATAGAAAGATAATCGACAATTTGATCTGGACGCACGCCCATTTTCTCTTCAACATCTGCTGGTGTGTACAGCTTGTCTTTCATCGTATCGAGCATCTTGATGTTGTCGCCAACAAATTGCATAAGGTCTTTATCGCCCGACGCAATCCAAATTTCATCAAAACTGTTTTTCCACTGAACACAGGCTGAACCGATAATATCATCGGCTTCAAAATTGTCATGAGAAAAAGTGGGAAGATTCATTTCTTTAATCAATCTTTCAATGAGAGCAAATTGCGGAACTAAATCTTCCGGCGGTTCACTGCGATTAGCTTTGTACTCGCTATATAACTCATTTCTGAATGATCCGCCCTTCGTATCGCGTGCAAGAAACATATGTGTGGGCTTGTGATCTGCAAGTAACTTTTTAAGCATTGTGAACATTCCGTACACGGCATTTGTCGGTACGCCTTCTGGCGAATGCATTGGCCTGATGGCAAAGAAAGCACGGAAGATAAAATTGGAAACGTCGACGATAATAAGTCGTTTATTTGACATGGAGTTGTCCTTACTGATTTTTTAAAATTGGTAGGCTAAAAGTAACAAAGAATTTTAGATAGTGGTAGTTGTTTTAGTCGCAAACCAACTGCTCTTTCTGTTTTTGACGCCAACAAAATTATCATCATTGGCCATAACAGAAGTGTCGGCCATCACATCGCCAAGTCTATGACCTGAATCTAAATTGTAGAGTAAGTATAGTTCTAAACCGACCAGCGCAATGGCGAGAATACCGCCAAGAATCCATCCCCAAAATGGAACGATAGCAAGCGCAAGCGGAAGAATAAAAGGAAGGTTGCGAATGACAGACTGTTTGTAAGAACATGGTGAACCATCTTCAAGAGATTTCACCGCAAAGCCCATAAATTTTTTTCCGGCGGATTGTCCATTGTTCAAACCATCAGAAAGCGCAATATAGACAATGCCTAGAATTAATCCGACCGGATAAAAAAGAATTGAGAAACAAAGCACGATGAACAGATCGATAGCCTTCGCAATTAAGCGAGTTAACTTAGCGACACGTATGGCCTTTTCCAAAAGATACTTTCTGTCCATAAATCAATCTTAGTGACAGACCGTTGAAAAGCAAAGCACAAAAATTTTAGGTTTTCACGGCTTTGCGACTTAGGTAGAATAAGGAACATTACCTAAGAAGGAGTCCATATGGGATCAGTGAATAAAACAGACGTAGCTCATTTTGAAAATGATGTTCTTAAAGCAAGCAAACCAGTTCTAGTAGATTTCTGGGCTGAATGGTGCGGACCATGTCGCGTGCTTGGACCAATACTTGATGAAGTTGCTAAAGAATTAGGCGAAAAAGCTGAAATCGTAAAAGTAAATGTTGATGATAACCCTGAACTAGCTCAACGCTACGGTATCCGTGGTATCCCAACAATGATTTTCTTTAAAAACGGCCAGGCTTCAAAAACTTTGGTTGGCGTTCAAGCAAAAGAAGAAATCAAAAAATCACTTGAAGAGATGGCCTAATGTTTATCGCTGAATCGCTGGCCGACGCTCAGAAAGTTCTCAATTCGTTTATTTCGAATTCAAGTAATGTTGAAAAGATCGATTCAGCCATCAAATTGATGGTTGAATCGTATCGCAATAACGGAAGAATTTTCAGCTGCGGTAACGGCGGTTCAATGTGCGACGCCATGCACTTCGCGGAAGAACTCACAGGACGCTTTAGAAAAGAACGTGCTCCTCTTCCCGCGATGGCCATTAACGATGCTTCCCACCTCACCTGTGTTTCAAATGACTACGGTTACGATTTTGTTTTCTCCCGCTACGTAGAAGCCTGGGGAAACAATGGCGACGTTCTTTTGGCGATTTCTACTTCTGGAAATTCACCAAATGTTCTTCTCGCAGTTGAAGCTGCAAAGAAAAAAGGAATGAAAGTCGTAGGATTGCTTGGAAAAGGTGGTGGGAAACTTAAAGACATGGTCGATGTTTCACTCATCGTTGATTCAAATGTCAGTGACAGAATTCAAGAAGTGCATATCAAATGCATTCACATTTTCATCGAAGGGATTGAAAGAAATCTCTATCCGGAAAACTACTAATAGACAAAAGCTCCCGCGATTATCAACAACAGCGCCGTATTTGTGAACACTAGCCATTGCTTAGAATGCGTTTCTTTGTAATGCAGAAAAGAATCCAGCAAAAAGACCTGGGCCCATAGGACGAAGCCTAATTTATAGATTGTAAGTCTCATTGCATTTGAAACATTGAAAACATCAAAAAATATCGGCAATGAAAGAAGTATTAAAAACACCACTGACATAATGACCCTCTTCCATCGTTCTTGCGAAGAAAGCATCTGCCGAGGGCGGATCAATTTGTAGTAGAGATCATTCAAAAACAGAATAAAAATAAAGACGATGAGATAGTCTTCCAGGTCCCTGAAACCAACCAGGAATTGAAATAAGAGCAGTGTTAAGAACGAAATTAAGAGCACCAACTTAAGCTTGGGCATCTTAATATTCTTTAATAGAAGACTCATGGGGACATTATAAAACAGAAGTGAAACTAAAAGGTAAAGGTAATCTAACTAGTGGATTATAGAAGGCAGCCATCCAGAGTTACCCCCTGTAGGCCGCCATAAAAGAATGTCATTTGCTATCGGACTCTTTCGATTCCTTTTTTGATCTCTACTGTAAAAGATTTTCGATAAGGAAGTCTGTTTGTAAATCGTTTCTCGTGAATAGGAGAAACAGAAAGGTCACTTGGCGCTCCCGTATCTCCTTCAATATTGAGATCGTCGAAATCAAATTTCTCGTATTGCTTGTAGGTATAAATGACTTTTTTTCCATTCACCATTTGCTCTTTTCCATCAAAATTGTCTTGAGCAAAAGTGGGAATCGAAACCATGATCAGTGCAGTTAACAAAAATCTTTTCATATTTAATTCCTGATAAATTTATCTACTTTTTGAGCGTATGTTTTTAAATCAGCATTCGTCGCGGGAGAAACATTATTCAAAACCGTCTGTGCATCCATCGGGCGATTAAGAAGCTTTAAAGCTACGGCATAATTTAAACCGACTCCTGGCTTTGCCAGAGTGACCTTATCAAACTGTCCGTAAATCTGAACAGCTGTAGCGTAGTCACCTTTCAACAAATTTGCTGTCGCCAGAGCTGAATTAATCTCCACATCCTGAGGACTTCTTTTGGCGAGTCCCTGAAAAATTGGAATGGCTTTTCCGACAGTCCCGAATTTCAAATACAATTCAGCAAGATTATAATTTGGAGTCACGCTGAAAGTGCTCATGTCAGATGCTTTTTTAAAAGCAGCAAGAGCTTTTTGATGTTTCCCCTGCTTCATGTACACAACGCCAATATTATTGACTGGTGGGACAAATTTGGAATCCAGGTCTCGTGACTTGTTATAAAAAAGAATGGCCTTCGCATAGTCATCTTTCAGGTAATAACAAGTTCCCAGTTGATTCCAATAGCTCGTATTGTTTTTGTATTGAGCGTAAAGATCATCCGCCATTTTAAAGGCTTCATCATATTTGCCTTGATAGCACTTAATATTCAACTTCGTCAGAACATCGTTAGACTTTGCTAAAGTTTCTTCAAGTTTTGCGCCACCGATATTTGAGAGTGACTCTTTCACTAATGCGTGTGAATTTTCTTCGGAAGAAATATCGAATTCGTCTTTGTCGGCCTGGTACCTAGTCTCGCTTTTCTTATCGAAATTCAACTGATCAACCCAGCTGTAATCTTCTTCTGGTTTAGAGGCAGCTTCATCGTTAGCGTTTTTGCGATAATTTGAATTGCTTGCACAGGCACTAAGAATCAAAAGCAAAGGTAATATTTTTTTCATTTTCCACCTGCCTTATCCATTAAAGCAGCTCCGTTATCACTAAAATATTCCGGAATAAAATTGTATTCGTTTTTAACAAGGAACCATGAGTTGTCACTTGTCAGAATATTATCTTTCTCAATTTTCTTAATCGCAGTTTGTCTAAAGTCGTCAGCTTGCTTTGACAAAGGCTCTGCTACTTTCCCCATGCTCGCCTTAAAAGAAGCTACATAGGCTTCATTCTTACCCGCAGGTGTGAAATTCAGAATTTCATTTTTAAGAACTTCATGACTTTGCACAAGATATCGGTAAGCTCTCACAATACCAATTCCAGACCCCATTTCAGAAATAGAAACTGCTTCTGTTGTAATTTTATCCAAAAGACCAAACTTCG
This sequence comes from Bacteriovorax sp., assembly GCA_036781565.1. GTDB lineage: Bacteria > Bdellovibrionota > Bacteriovoracia > Bacteriovoracales > Bacteriovoracaceae > Bacteriovorax. The sequence goes on from DAIQAU010000001.1 coordinate 73,915, forward strand.
CTTTTAGCGCTTTATTGTATTCAGCCTCAGGGAAATTTAGTTTCACAGAAGTCATTTTAGAGATCTGATCTTCAAGAGCAGACAGTCTTATCAATGAAATTGAATCCAGTGCTTCAAGTGGTATATCCAGCTTCTGCTTTTTGGAATCGTCATAATAAGTCATCATCTTGTTGCGAACTTTTTTAGCATCATCAATTCTGCCGATATTTTCCAGTTCGTTAGCAAGTAAAGATGAAGGGTAGATTAAATACGGCCACATTGTTTTTGTCGGCTCGAGCATTTTTATGACATCGTTAAATGAACTCCATCGGCTGGCTGCCGCCAATTCGTTCAAGTGATCCAGGTAACCGGCAAGAACGACATCGTTGCTGATTCCACACTTAGGGGCTTTGACAAGCAATGCTCTACTCTTTTCAAACTGTCTCTCGGCAAGATAAATGACATTGGCATTCTTAAAAAAGACTCTTTTATTTTTTGAATCAGTCGCGCAAATTTTATCAAAAACTTTTTCACTAAGAGCCGCGGAATCTGTAAATTGTCTTCGTTGAAACAGATCGGTTGAGAAAAGAATATAATCTTTTTCGAACTTCACCAGATCTTTTGAACTCATCATGGCAGCTGACCTGTCGGCCCAGGCAAACATTTGTTTGTAATCACCTGTTTCGTAAAATAAAACTGCGATGTTGTAAGCGGCAGTCTTTTTGGCCTCAGGATCACTTTCAGGAGATTTATAAATTTGAAGGTAACCGCGAAGAGCTCCTTTCTTATCTCCCTTCTGACTTGCCTGTTCGACCTTTTCAAACTGCATTCCGAGAACCAGCGTTTTTACTTTGGAAGCGTATTCCGGACTGACTTTAAACTCACCGGCATCAATGCGCTTCACCCATCCAGCGAGGGCCGCTTTATTACCTGCATCTTTATAGGAATCCATAACCTGAGCAAGCATCTTCTCTTGTGGTTCAACATCTCCGGGAAAAGCAGACTTGTAATTGAGCAAAGTTTTTTCTGCATCGGCTACATTTTTGCGTTCCATCTGAGCGGAAAACAATCGCTGATAAACAACGTTGGACTTCTCACCTTTTGGATTCGTTGAAAGAAAACTTTCATAAGCAGGGATCAGATATTCATCAGCAATGCCTTTTTTTACACCGCTACCAAGTGAAGCCATAAGAGCATTGGATGCAGCAGCTTCAGTTTTTTTGTCATTGTTCTTTTGAGAGCGCTTGATCGCTTCGGCGTACAGCGGGACGGCTTTATCAAATTTCCCGATAGCAAAATATGTTTCCCCGGCGTGGAAATAATCTTCCTGTGATTTTGCGGGAGTTAACAAAGCATTAATCATGAAATATTCATTTGCAGCTTCAGCTTTTTTATCTCTGATGTCTTTTTGATGCTCATATGTTTTGGCGACTAACTGCTGCTGGATTAAAGCAGACATTTTTTGTACGTTGTACTTCAGTACTTCGATCTGGTCTGCATTTAAATTTCCTTTAGAAAATTGTGAGGCCAGAGCGCGACAAGCTTCCAGGTGCTTTTGATCACGACCGAATTTTTCATACAAACTTAAAAGTTCCGTATTGAATTCAACTTCTTCTTTTTCATTTTGTTTGTATTGAACACCATCACTTAAAGTTTTTTCAGCAGCGGCAAACTTTCCTTGAGTTTTCAGATAGCGTCCTACTTTCAACATAACTTCAGAAATGCTCTTTCCATTCTTCTTATAAAACTGAATAGCCTCATCAGACTTTCCGGCTTCAGTGTAGAAAAAAGCAATGTCGCGTTCGATACTTTTAGACATATCGATGTACTTGCTGTTTTTTGAAAGATCATATGACTCAAGCATCGTATTGATGGCTTTGTCATATTTGCCCATTTTGAAATAACTCCAGCCAAGATTGAAAGCATCTTTTGTCCACCATTTATCCCGCTTGTTCTTTAGCGCAGCTTCGTAAAGAGACATAGATTTATCGAATGAGCCTTTATTAAAATAAATTTCGGCCAGGGCAATTCGAGATTTATCGGCAACCATTGAACCACTTCTGGATTCATCAAGAGCTTTCTGGAAGAATTTCTTTGATTGCTCTTCTTGCTTCAACTCCTTGGCATTGTAGGCAAGGATGTAATAGGCATCGGCACGCTCTTCAAAACGAGGTGCTTTTTTCAAAAGAACAAGAACTGTTTTTTGAGCTTGATCAAAATAACGACGCGATTCTTTAAAAGCATCTTCCTTGTTGACCTTATCTCTTTCAGCTGCCGGGATTTCCAGATATTTCTGATTTTCAAGATCTTTTAACAAGCGCCCCTTTTCCAGCAGAACTTGTGCCATTCTCAACATTAAGTCTGGTCTTTGAGAACCAATCTGTTTATTAAGGCGGGTCACCTCGCGTAGCTCTTCATCAAGAACTTTTAAAAGCTCCGTTCTTCTTTGTTCGACATCAGCTTTTGCTGTCTCAACAGAAGTTGTGAAAATGAAACCCAGGCACAGTAAAAAAGTTAATTTTCTTTTCATAATTTATTTACATTCAGATTTGAGCGAGAAGACGTAATCGCCTAATTCATCGGCCCAAAATTCCCCGTTAAAAGTCCAGAAGTATTGCTTATCAGTTCTTTTCAGGTGAGCGATGTCACCTCTTGCTCTGCTGCCTTTTGTGAGACTCATGTCTTCATAAAGTTCAGTTTTTCGTTTAGAGAGAACTTCGAGCTTGATATAACTCATATCTTCGAAGGCTTTTACAATTTGAGCAGCGTAAAGCTGCAACTGTCCTCGAACGTAGCTACCGATAAGATTTCTTTGGGTGTTCAAAGATTCTCTCAGATTTTCATTCAACACAGCTCTCATTCTGTCGTTGCTGACTGATTTCATTCTTTCAATTTCGTCGCGACCAGAATTAAATGAACTGTAAAGTTCAAGGTAGGCTGGATCACGGGAAACTGAAGCAAGAGCAGTGTTCAAAATCGGATTATTTCTCAACTTACCTTCAGTATGCTCTTTAACGAGTCCATAATACTGTTTGTAATCTTTGCCTAATGAATCGATAAACTTCTTGTAAGAATCATTGTCTTTTTCGTATTTAGTGTAAAAAGCTTCAACTGTATTTTTTGAATCATCCCACAAACACATTTCCATATAAGACAAAGCCTTCAAAACTTCGATTTCCGGATTGAAAATGTAATTGAACACTGGCGCTTTATAGGTAACAAGCTTTCCAAGCGTTCGGTTGTAATCCTTCAGATAAAAACTATTCCAGGCTTCTTCAAAGAGAATTTCCGGCCAGATATAAGATGATTTTTCCAAATCCAGATAAGTTGAATAAGCATCGCTGAACTTTTGTATCGCAAATTGCGATCTCGGTATTCCGACAACGCAATAATCACGGCTGATTTTCAACTGTCTTAATCTATCCGGATTTTTCTCTTTCTTAATATGATCTTCAGCAACATCCACGCATTCTTTAAAAACTCTTGTGGCCTGTTCTTCTTTTTTAGAAACAGAATAAATACTTCCTTCAAGAAGAAGAGCATACGGTTTTACCGGATTCCATTCTTCGATAGGCTTATCAAGATATTTAAGGGCGAGATCATACTTCGCTTGTCTGAATGCTTTTCTCGCAAGGATATAGCGAATAGACGGTGCAGAAGATTTCTCCAGAATGTTCGAAGGTAAAAGCTCGAACTGCTTCACTCCAACTTCAGTAATGAGTTGGTCGAGAACTTTGTCTACGACTGCATCGTTAACTTTATTAGTAGTGGCCAGATATTCCTTAATAAAAGGAATTGAACTGAAATACATTTTATCCTGAATCAGTTCTGAAACCATTTGCGGATATCTGCTCTTATCTCCGCTTTGATAAATCTTCCATGCTCCCTGGACAGACGCCTGGGCATTCATTCCAAAGGAAAGCGACAGAAGGAGAGGTATAGAAAAGAATGACTTCTTCATATAATTTTCCTATTAAAATGAATATCCAAGAGAAAGTGTGGCATCGTAGTTTGTTTTTAACGACGTCCCGGAAGTTGAAACATTATTCGCACTGTAGAGTACAGAAGTTAAATCTGCTCTAATGCTGAAGTTGGGATCGAGATAAAATTTCATCCCTGCTTCCCACATAACACCGCTGTGACTTTCTAAAGTTTCCACATTGGCATTTGGATCACCCGCTAAAAGCAAAAATTTATTTTTGTTATTTTTTTCTTTGAGCTGAGAATATCCAAGGCCAAAAATCCAATCCATATAAACGATTTTATTAAAGGTATTGATCTTGCTGTAAAAAGGAGACCACAGTGCCATTACACCCCAATAATTATCTACAATTCGTCTAAAAGGAGTAACACCGGTTCCTGCGCCACCAGTATTTCTTACACCTTTCGCTGTATCATTCTCTTTCCCGTTATTTTTTGAATAAAGACCTTCAATCCCGAAATCTTCAGTCATGAAGTAACCTACTCTTCCCTGGATAGCTGTAGATGTAACGAAGGCTCCGGAAGTAGTGATACCTCCACCAGCATTGATGTGTAGATGTCCAGCTTTTCTAAACTTTCTGTTTTGAAGAACGTAAACTTCCTTATCAGGATCGAGCCAAGAAAATTCGTAAATATCTTTTTCGCTGGCAAAAATGTGGGAAGTTGAAAGAAGTGAAAATAGAAGAACGAGGGCCTTGAGTTTTGATTTCATACGCATCCTGCTGTAATGGTCATCATCTTAATAGAGAACAATAATTACTAAGATTTTAACACAGGTCGTATAGCTCGCAAGAAGTTCAATTCAGAAGAGAAGTTTCACCTTTTTTACAAATGCCTGAGTAATCGCATCGAGAACAATGAGACGGAATAATTTGATTTAAAGACTCTGTTTTTTTCCAGTCGGAAAATAATATCTGAGTCAATTGGTTAAATGTCATTTTTTTCGAAACCAATTCTTTCTGATCTACGTAAAGAAGGGACATTTCAATTTCATCGTCATGGTTCAAATTGTTCATTTGTCCGTAGGCGAAAGCGTAGGCGCCAAGCTGGAACCAATATCCTGTTTCCCCTTCAGCATCTCTCAGTCCTGTTTTGAAATCCCAAATGACTATTTTTTCATTACATATGAATACTAAATCCGGAGTACCGCTGATCATTTGTCCAAAAAAAGAAAATTTCACCGGAACTTCGCTGATAATTTCAGCTTGAATTTTTCTGAAATCAGCTGAGGCTTCGTAGGCCCAGACAATCTTGTCCTTTTCTTGAGACGGTAATTTATCGAGGGTAATTTTGTTCAGGAATAATTGAGAAAGATAATTATGGACTTCCGTACCGCGTTTTTTGGAAGAATAGAAAGTCACTTCTTCTTCATCAACAAACAATGTAGGCTGCTCCTCAGCCTCTATTTTGCAGATATTCTGGAGATAAAATTTGTGAGGGCACTCGGCAATTGTTGCCAGTCTTGTAACAGAAAGTTCGGCAATAATTCCTAAATGGCTCGCTTCTTTTTGCGGTAAAAGCCCAAGCCAATCCTGTTGAATCAACGCTCTTTCCGCATTGTGAGAAGCTGTATTAATTATAGAATAAGAAACTTCTGAAACAGGAATCATCCTCAACGCTTGAATCCAGCTATTGTCGAATTCATGAAGTTCATTCAGCTCGCCATTTTTATCATGGTACAAATTAGCATAGACAAGCTGCTTAACTGCTCTCGTACAAGCTACATACAACAAGCGTTTGCTCTCGGAAAAATCTTTCAACTTCAGAATTTCAGATTCTATATGGTAGAAAGGCGATTTGAAAAAAACCTTCTGATTGAATTCCTTTTTCCATTTAAAACTATGTGGGAATTTACCAATGTGATCTTTCATACCAAGATATCGGCCATTGGTATGCACACCACCTAAAAGAACAGCATCAAACTCAAGTCCTTTGGATGCATGCGCAGACATAACCAGAATACGTTTTTTACCGCCTTCTGTTGTCCCACTCATCATTTCACAGGCATATTGCCCTTCTTCACTTTTAATTAAGTTATAAACTTCTGCAGGTTTCTCTTTTGCCAGTTTGCAAACCGAATCTACAACGCTGGAATTTTGAGAATGAAAAGAATTCGAAAGCCCAAGGCTGAAAATAAATTTATGAAAAGCGAGCTTTAATCCCAACAATTGCACATCCTCATGAAACTGCTGAATGAAAGGAAGGTTAAATCCTGTCTGCAAAACATCAAAAAGCGAACGCAACAATGTCATTGTCGCTCTGGCCTTTTTTTCATCATTCTTATGAAGCTCCAGCTCAACCATGTAGACAAAAAGAACCAGAACTGGATCTTCAGAAAAATCGATCTTTACCTGTGCACTAAAAGGAATGTCATTTTTTAAAAACTCTTCAAGCAAGTAGGTGCTCGGTTTTAATTTTCTATAGAGCACACATATCGATTGATACTGATCATCTTTCAGTAATTCAACAATGTGTTTACAGAGAACTTCTGATTCAATTTTATCGAGATCGAAATCCTTCGGCTCTCCTGTCACTGCAGTTTTTAATGAAAGCACGGCTCCTGCGTCCACATTCATTTCGGGTACATTTTGAGCTTCCATTTCAACCCCGTGAGGGTCATGGCCTTCATACTTGAGGCCGAGAGGAAAAACCCGTTCAAATAAAGAATTGTTGTAATTAATAACATTCGAAAAAGAGCGAAAATTGTTTTTTAAGAAATAATTATTTTCTCGCCCGAGCATTTCTGCACATTCAGAAAAGACTTGTAACTCGCCTCCTCTAAATCCATAAATGGCCTGCTTACGATCGCCGACACAGAAAAGACGCTCTTTATGTTCACCTATTAATTTTTTCAAAATCTCGAATTGAATAAAAGATGTATCCTGGAATTCATCAACAATAAAATAAGCAAAACTCTCTTGAACTTTAACAAGAACTTCATCTTTCTTTAATGCTTCGAGAGCATAGAATTCCAGATCCGAAAAAGAAAAGCCTTCAACTTCAAAATAGTGTTGATTGATATAGCTGAAGACATCTGAAATAGTCTCTACCCATTTTTTATAGGTCTCAAAATCTGTTTGAAGCGCATTTAAATCTTCTGCGACATTTTTTAAATCACTTCGCAGTTCTTTCATTTTTTCATAGGCTTCAGCCTGAGCTGCTGACATTTCTTTAGACGACGGCGGAAAACGAGAAACTGATTTGAAAAAATTGTGATAGCCAAGATAGTTTTCTGAATTTAACAAACCATGTTCTAACTTAAAATCATTAAACTGAAGAAAAAATTCATACCATTTCTTCTTCATTTCTTTTGGGACTGCCGTCAGATCGAAACTTTTGTCAAAGAATTCGCGATAACCTTTTACAGTGATGAATTCTTCAAAAAATCCATTGATTTCTTCTTTTGCATCGACCGGCACATTTGGGTTTGACCAAAGTACCCTCAACTCAGGTGAAGCAAAAATATCTTTCATCGCTGAAAGCAAGGCTTGAGTGCCTGCTAAGAAGACGGGACTGAGAACTTTATGTTTCTTTTCAAACCAACGGTCAAAAAGCTTCTGGATCTTTTCTCTTTGTTCGATCTCTGAAACAAGATTAATTTGTTCCGGAAATTCAGACCAGAACCCCATACTTAGCAGCTTATGACAAAATCCGTGAATGGTTGTGATGTTTAAAAATGATAAGTTTTGGCGAACAAGCAGCCAGAATGCGAGCTCTCGCTCTTCTGCTGACATTTCCGCTTTCAAAATTAAATCTTCAATCTTTCTCATCATCCTTACGGACATTTCACCTGCGGCTTTTTTAGTAAAAGTCATGAGGACAATTTTTGAAAGAGTTGATGAAATCTTTCTATTCCAATCCTCTCGAGGTTGTTTGATTTTAACTTCATTGAGAAGAAAGACAAGGTGCTCAATCAGAACAAACGTTTTTCCTGACCCGGCACCGGCCGATAATAATTTTCCACCGTGGTGGTAAATAGCCACTTCTTGTTCGGGATTTGCTTTCTTCACTGTCGCTACGAGACTCATGAACAAATCTCCTTCTGACAAAAAAGCTGAACCTCACAAAATTTACAGACTTTAGGTAGTCGAGGCTTTGGAGCAAAGTGAACTTCATTTGCAAGGGCATCCTTTGTCTTCCCAATCAAAGAAGCAAACTCGTCAATCAGCTGCTCAGATAATACCGGAGCAGTTACTTCATTATATAATTGCGATTCATCAGTCTCAGACAGGTTGAGATATCCCCATGTGTGAATAGCCTTTTTTTCATGACGAATCATATAGAGCAGATAAGTCCAGATCTGCAGCTTATCAAAGGCCATGGTTTCTTTTTTCGATCCAATGGCTGTCTGGCTTCGCTTGAAATCAAAAACCGCAATCATATTTCCGGGAAGAGTGACGATGCAATCGATTGATCCTGAGAGATTCCACTCATTGGTCTGCAATTCTTTTTCAAATTCTATCGACGTGGCACTTTCGCTTTTGCAGAAAGATAACAGGAAGACTATTCCATTTTGAGAAAAATGCATGAGTTCAAAGAAAGTTGTCAGGCGCAATTTTTCAGAAAGACCTATTTTATTTTTAGCCAAAAATTCTAAAAGCGTTTTTTCACAAATAACTTGCAAGCCTCGTTCATCAAATTCTTTTGTAAAGCCAAAGTCGAGAAAATATTTATTGATGATGGCGTGTTCAAGAGTTCCCATTTCATCAGTACCAAGCTTCATGCGCTCATCGGGCCTGTGATCCAGTTTTTCTATATAGCTAAAATAGTAACGGCGAGGACAATCAATAAATCCCTGTAAACGAGAAGCTGAAAAATGCTTCGTCGTATATGGCCCCGGTGTAATACGGGATGAAAGGTAATCCTTCTTTTCTTTTAAATTGTATTGAGACTCTGAATTAATTTTATCAATAGAAAAATCTTTAAGTATTTCTCTCCAGGCGAGATCGATTTGCTCCAACCCCTCTTCCATTAACAAAAGACTTCCCGCCTGAGCCAGAGATTGCCTGATTTCATGTTTGCGATAAGAGAACTCTAGCCCTGCTCTTTTTAGAGGAGCTATGGGGCGAAGAGATTCAATCATTTTTTCACTATACTTGCTGTCATTGGACTTAAGAGAACCATAGGAAGAAGAGGCAATAACAACGAGAGGATTTTTTATCTCGCGGTAAGGCAATTCATTAATATCGAAAATTCCCGATTTGAATTCCTCTGCAACAGTCGCAAGGGAAACTCTGGGAGAATTCAATTCTATAATTTGTTTTAACACTTTTACGCTGAACAAATCTACAGTCTGCTGGAACTCTCCATACAATGACAATGCTTCTTCAACGAGGATCAAAATTTTATAAGAAATAAAATCCTGCTGAACCAAAACTTCTTTTTTGGCATCGACAATCTGATTCAGAAGATCGTTCAAGGCAATGGAGTTGAATCTTAAGGAGTCACTCAATGTCTCGAAATATTTATCTCTTCGACTTTGAAAAAGATCCTCAGGCGATTTGAAAAATTGTCCAGGTAAAGTCACTTCCTGGCGATGGTGAAAATCGATTTGCTGGCTGGCCAGTGTAATATCGAATCCAGTTCTTTTCTCGTGCAAAGTCTTCAATACTATATTGAGTTTATTTTTGGGAAAATAAACAACTTCTACCTGTTTAGTTTGCGACTCTGGAACCGTAATGGCTTCTGGTACAATCCATCTGATCCAATCCGAGGTCAAAGTTTCATCATAAACATCTTTTGGAAAAAAAATGCCGACTTCAGTATTCTCACCAATCTCTTTAAGCATATCAATTTGAATACCACTGAGATGTTTAAATCCAACTAACCAAAGAGGCCGGGTCAAATTTATCTCTGCGCAAAGTTGATAGCTTTTATGTTCATCTATGATTTTTTCATTTTCCAGAAAGGCCCAGAAAATCAGAATAGATTTTGCAATTTTTTCATCGAGCTCTTTGAGGAAATCGGAAAGTAAATCTAAATTTAGAGTGAATGAACGAAGTTCGGTAAAGATTTCAAAGGAACGAAAGAAAATTTCAGCTTCTTCTTCTGGGAAATAATGTCTCCAGACAGAAGATAAACGAAGCATTAACTCCGCTTTATTTGATTTTTTAAGATTTTTACTTTTAAGAAAATCGCTTACCCATTTGGAAATGGTAATAATTTCCAGACCAGCAGGCATAAGTCTGCGCAGTCCATCTGCCACTAATGGGCTTGGACAAATGACCAGAGGTTTAACTGAATCCAATTCCACATCGGCCAGATCACGAGTAGTGTGATAAAAGACCACGTCTAACAACGCTTTTCTCCAAGACAAAACAGGGCATTTTTGATAGTGTCATTTTATGCTTCAAGAAAGTCGATTGTATAGTTTTATTGATCAAAAGGACGGTTTCACTCTGCACTTCCTGGAAGGGCAAAAGTTGATTCACGACCTTGCAGTTATTCACTCAAATACTGGTGCTGGTTTTGCCTATTTTCGCGATGCCATTCTTTCCATTCAGTTGATGATTTCTTATTTAAAACCGGGCGAAGGCCTCGGGATTTATCTTGATTCGGAAGAACCATATTTCAGATTAAAAGTTGAAATGAGCGATCAGGGACAAATGCGCACCCTTCTGCTTCCTGAAGATCTCGATCAATTTCCCAAAACAATTAAAGGGAAATGCCGAGTTGTTAAAACAGTTCCAAATGAAAGTCATCCTTACACCTCTATCATTGATCTCGACTACCTTGATTTCCATCAAGTAGTGAACAATATTTTGAAAGAATCTTATCAATTAAAAAGTGAGATTTTTCTAAGTGATGAAAGCGACCAGAGCGTAATGCTGTTAAAATTGCCATCTATCAATATTGATAAAATTGAAACCAACTACACACTTTCAGTTGATGAGTACTGGAATAAAATCCAATCACGTGTTCATGAACTTTTTGCCAAACATACTGATAATTACGAAACCATTCAAAAGCATTTCGAAGACCTTGGCCTTCTTTATTTGGGTTCAAAAGAAATTAAATTTAAATGCACTTGTTCAAGAGAAAGAATGGTAAACGGAATTCGCACACTCATAGCCTCTAATGGCCTAGATCATGTTTTTGCACCGGATGAAAACGAGATTGAAACGAAATGCGATTACTGCAAAACGAGTTATCTCATTCAAAAAAAAGAATTTCTAAATTAAAGAGGATTGAGCAGATCCCAGCTGAATTTTTTTCTTTCCGGCTTGTAGATAAGTCGTTTTAACATATCTGATTCATCGAAAAGACCGCAAAAATTCTCAGACATTGGCCCTTTGGCAATGACAGGAGACATGAGAGATGAATTCTTGAAGATCAGATTTTTTCCTGATCGTTCAAATTCGGCCCATTCTTTTCCTTCTTTCGGAAATTCAATATTTAAAGATTCTGCTCCGGTGACCAGGACTAAAATATCATTCCGTTTTGAAGCTTGAACAACGTTGAGAATGCGTTCAATTTCCTGAAGTGATTCTTTGGCAAAAACTATATCTTTTTTTCTTAATGCTTTCTGGAAATTAAAATCTCTGACCATAAAAAACGAAGATGTTTGATTTTTAATAATTTGCTGCCAGAGGGTCTTAAAATTGTTTGAAACGCTAGAATAGCAAACACCCTTTTGACATGATTTATCATAATAAATGCCGGGCTTCGCATTCTCACTGATCATTTCCGC
>DAIQAU010000001.1:85664-88393 GCA_036781565.1 Bacteriovorax sp.
TGTCCTTTAATGTTTTTTGATCCGTTGATCTGAGAAAGGAAACTTTTGTCAGCGTCTGGTCGTAATTTATATAAATTGTACGCCCAGGCTTTTCCCACACAGTCTGCTTTTTCAAGGTTCGTCTTGTAAGAAACCTCCGGAATATTAAATTTTAATAGCGGAAGATGCTCCTCAGAAAAACCTGCAATTTGAATCCACACAATGTGATGCGGTCTTTCTGAATAGGCATGAGGTTCCATATTTAACGTCTGCACTCGAGCACAGCCCAGAAGAAAAATGGCAGTCATTAATTTAAAAAATCTTTGGATCATTAGTCTCTCAAAAGTTCAAAAGTAACTCTTGTCTATTATGCCTTATTTAACAAAATTTCTCATTTAAATCTTTAAGATTCTCCTCTATCCTATTCATAGTTACAAAACTATAATTGATTGATTTGCTCTAGTTTAATTTTTGCAAAATCCAGAGGAGAAAGTATGGGAGATGTAGCGACACTCGCCACCCGAGAAGTCATGTGGAATATTCCACACGCGTTCAAATTGCTGATGTACGTTTTATTTTTTGTCAGTACCGGGATCATGTTTAAAGGCCTGTATGACAAAGTACAATTCGTTACCAAAGGCGAAGGTCCAGGCGCGCTTGAAAAATTGATGCCGAAAGAACCGAATGTTTTGAAGTTCTTTCATACATTGTTTTTCACGGGTAAAGTTCCTCGATTCAAAAACGTAGCCATTTTCCACGGATTAGTGTTTTATGGTTTTTTAATTCTCTGGATTACAACAGATGTTGTTGCCATTCATGCAGACACGCCCTTAAAGATTTTCCAGGGCAAAACTTATATCATTCTTTCTTTCCTTGCTGATATCGCGGGCCTTATGGTTTTAACTGGAATCGCCGTTGCTTATAAACGTCGCTATATTGATAAGCCAGCCTACCTTGCTTCAACAAAACCTAATCAAGAACGCTTCATGTACGCAATGCTTGTTTGGCTTGTTGTCGCTGGATATTTGATCGAAGGTCTTCGTATTGTTGGCGTTCATTTCCCGATAAATGAAATGCGATGGTCTCCGGTAGGATGGGCCGTTGCGCTCGTTCTTTCTAAGCTAAATCTAAGCGATACAGTTCTCGCCTATACTTACAGAACGCTTTGGTTTTTACACATGCTCAACACAATGGTTTTCATTGCGAGCATCGGCTATTCAAAATTCGCTCACATTGTAATGCTTCCATTTGCAGCACTAGTCACGCCTGCTCGCCGGGGAGCCGTTCTGAACCCAATGGATTTTGCCAATGAAAATGCTGAAACTTTTGGTCTAGGAAAACTTTCTGAACTGACAATGAAACAAAATCTCGATTTGCTAACATGTGTTGAATGTGGACGATGTACTCAAGTTTGTCCTGCGAATCTGGCCGGAAAAATTCTTGATCCAAAACGTATTGTTACAAAAGCGAGAGATCTTTCTTTTGCAACACTGGCTAAAGGTGAAACAGATGCAGAACTTTGGGGTGATAATCCTATTTACGCTTCAAATGAACTCGATGCTTGTACGACTTGTGGTGCCTGCATGGAAGAATGTCCTGCGAATATCGAACACGTTCAATTAATCATGGACGCTAAAAGATATAAGGCCCTCACGCTTGGTGATATTCCACCTGCAGCTGCAGACGCTGTAAACAAAATCAAAAATCAAGGCAATCCATGGGGTATTTCTCAACACGATCGCTTTAAATGGGCAGATGGTCTCGACATTCCGGTTATTGAAGCTGGAAAAAAAGTTGATTACCTCTACTACGTTGGTTGTGCGGGTTCTTATGATGGTTCAAATCAAAAAGTCGTAAAAGACACTGTGGCGATGCTTAAAAAAGCCGGAGTCAGTTTTGCTGTTATGGGGAAAACTGAAAAATGTAATGGAGACCCTGTGAGACGTTTCGGTGACGAATATTCTTTCTACGAAATTGCGATTGAAAATATTGCCAACATGAGACAGTACGAATTCGGTAAAGTTGTTACACACTGCCCTCATTGTCTTCATACAATTGGCAAAGAATACGCTAAATTTGATGATGGTGCGTTCGAAACAGTTCACCATTCAGAACTATTGGCCGAGCTGATTGATAAAGGTAAACTGCTTCCAGAAAAACCAATCAACGAAGAACTTACATTTCACGATCCATGTTATCTGGGCCGTCACCACGGTCAATACAATGCCCCTCGCGCGATCTTAAATTCAATTCAGGGATTGAAACTTAAAGAAATGACGAGAAACAAAGATAAAGCTCTTTGCTGTGGTATGGGCGGCGGAAACATGTGGTACGAGCTTCCTGAGGGAGAACATATCGCCAATAACAGACTCAAAGACATCGGCGAGAAAGATGTTAATAAATTGGCGACAGCGTGTTCTTATTGTATGATTAATTTTAATTCGTCTAAAGCTCACGTGAAGGAAACGGAAAACCTTGAAGTTGAAGACATCGCCTCAATTCTCGCACGTTCAGTTCTGTAAGATATTTTTACTTACAAGCCTTGCAGTATTCAGCTGCAAGGCTTTTTCTCAGACAGAAGACAATCCCGGAATTATAGAAAGCTTAGAACGTCTTCTCGAAGTCCACCGCAAACAGTACGATCAAAATAAATCAAAAATACAATCTAATTTAAAGTCACCGACTGAGCTCACTTATCTAAATGACATTAAACTTGATCCCCAGTTTGTCAGATCGCTTATTTTTCATTC
>DAIQAU010000002.1:0-60652 GCA_036781565.1 Bacteriovorax sp.
TGGTGGATAAGTCTGAAATGTAATCATTTCAAGTATCCCTGATCAACTTAAGTAATTATAAGTCAAAGTTTTCAATTAGGACAAAAATATGCCTAACGAGAAGAGAATGAATGATTTTAATATTTCCAGTGATGCTTTAAAGAGATTTTGGCATGTCTATCTGGCCAATCACGAAGAGCAGCTATTATTTTGTCCTTCTCATAAAAAGTATGACCAAATTTATATGGAATAAGACATTTAGGTAATAAATTCATATTAAGGTCATTGCCTGCTCTCACAACATCTACAACAATAATTGGAATATCTCTTTTAATTGCTGCTTCAAGCTCCCAAATAATCCAATCACGAAATTTTGATTGAGTTCCCATTAAAAAAACCATAACTTTGGTATTATCTAAACGCTCTGAAAGGCTCCGCCTAATTGTATCGTCATTACTTGTTTCCATAATATTATTGATATCGTGAGCATTATAAAATTCAAAATCATCTTTTTCGGCCCAAGCTTCCATCAGATGATAATAACTTTTATCCCCTGATTTTACGTTTCCACGTTCACCATAATGAAAAGCAACATATGTTTTATTTCTGTAAGCCATGATCATCCTTAATTTCAGTTCTAGAAAGTATTACTGTAAAAAAAATAAAAGAAGTTAAAACTTGAAGTGACGATATTATGAAGTAATTCTTATTAAAGTCTTTCACTAAAAACAATTGGTCACCCATAAGAAACATATTTAAAAATGAAAGTGAAATATCGCCATAAATTCCATCAATTTTTAAATTCAAATTCATAAAGTTATAAAAAGAAGCGAAACAAAGAATATTGAAAAAAATAGCCTGGAATAAATTAGCATACCTTCTTCTTAAAGAAGCTAAATCAGTCCTTTTAGGTCCATCCCAAATATGATGATAAAAATAAGTAAATAAATTAAAAAAGCACAAATAAGCGATAAAAAGAATTGAAGCCTTATGTGAAATAAAAAATGAAATAAAAACGGCAGCGAATTTAAAAAGAATAAATATATCAACGGCTATTCTTTCAATTGTCTTTTGCTCTTCATATTTGTTGAAACAAAAAAGAAAAAGCTTCTTTAAAAACTCAACTGGACTAAGTGTAAAAAGAAGATTCACAACCCAATCATAGAAATATATTAAAAAACCATCATTAAACATTGAACCTTATTTTACAGATAAACAACACAAGGGACAAGGCATAGAAAAATATAGCGGGGCAACTGCCCCGCTATGTCAATTTAACATTAAGCCAAAAACAATTTCACAACGTTATTCATAACTTCTACTTCCGTAGGAAGAATTCTGAGACAATCCGTAGCCCCTTTCTCATCCACTCCTGCAACCCGAATATAAAACTCCATAGTCTTCAAATCTCTCCAACCACAGATCTTCATAACAATCGCCGGAGGCGTTCCCTTCGCCAAAAGCTGAGTCGCAAAACATGCTCTCAGCGCATGGAACTTAATAGGTGGCAAACCAATCCCCTTCAAGAACATACGTAAATCTTTTGCCTGCTCTCCTCTCTCCCAATTAGTGAATCGAGGAAGAACAAAATTCGATTCAGTCTGTTTCAAAATTAAAATTAAATTTCTAAGCTCGGGCGATATCGGAACGGTTCTCCAATAACCAGCCTTTGTGCTTTTGATTATGTTTAATCTGTTGTTGTGTGATTTTGAAACTCGTATCAAATTATTTTCAAGATCGACGTCATTCCACTCTAAGGCATAAAGCTCGCCGCTTCTCATACCAGTTAATAGAGCAAAGGCCCAAATTGGATACCAGGGATGATCCAGTCTTTTTGCTTCATAAAGAAATTTTTTAATTTCATCAATCGTCAAAATATCTGGAACTTTTTCAGACTTCACATTTAACTTAATTCCATGAACTGGAGAATATCGAACTCCATGAATTAGACCTTCTTCAATACCAAAATTGTAAATCATGTTTACTGCATTTTTTACACTTTTGATAAATCCGACAGATTTATCTGCACTCATTAGTTTTCGAATTAATTCTCTGCCATGTGCTTTCGTAAGTTGAGAAGCTTCAATCTTTAACCACTCCTCGGTCCATCTGTTCAACGCTGAAACACGATCTAGAATCGTAATAGGACTATATTCACCAAGATTACCTTTCTTAGCTTCTTTCTCCCATTTTATTAAAATACTTTCCCATGTCTCTGCTCGACCTTCGCGTAGCTTGAGTTTTACCCCAAGCTCTTGAAAAATTTTATTCTCTTCTCGTCTAGCTAACGATAAAGACTGTAAGTCTGAAACTGTTTTTTGCGCACGAATCTTTGGATCAATTTTACTTCGTAAATTGACGTAAACTTGAAAAAGAGTCTTGCCGTTTTTTTCATAACTTTTAATGGCCATACTAACCTCCTACGGTTGAAGAGGTTTCAAGCAGGCGATCAAGTTCACTTCTTTTAAAATACAATCTGCGTCTGAATTTATAAGCTGTAATTTGTCCTCGACATATTGCAGTTCTAATCGCATTCGCAGACTTTCTTAAATAGAAAGCAGCCTCGTTAGTTGTCATCCATTTTAAATTGTTAAAGAACTCTACTGACTCGTTTGAATCAGCAGGACTATTATAGCCTGTAGGCTTTGAATTGTAATTATGAAGTTTTTTATCTTTTTGAATCATCAGATTCCTTGGTTGTAGTTAAAGTAGCGATTGCCCAATAGAAAATGCTCTAATTTCAAAATATTCTTTTTCAACTCCTTCTCGATTAACAAACTTACGAAGCTGATTTTGGCCTTGCACAAATACATGATTGCCCTTTCTTAAATGAACTTTGCAAAGCTCTGCCAATTTTCCGAAGACTACAATTTTTCTCCATACTACCTCGTTCTGAATATTCCTAAGACCAAGTGACAATTCACAAATGGGTTCACCCTTCTTGGTATAGGCCAGATATGGATCAACTCCGAGACGACCTGAAAAAGTTTCAATTGAATCACTTTGCATTCTTGTCCTCCTTCAAAATATTCTTCACACTTACGAGATATTCACCTAGATCGAGATTGGTTTTATTCTTTTGATTGTATTCAAAACATTGCTTCTTCACTTTTTCCAAACTGCTTAAAGCACTATTTTGAATATGTTCGATGTCTTTTGAAGTAAGCTTAGGAAGTGCTACTAAAACCAAGTCTTTTAGAATTATTGAACGACCATACATTTTATTATTTGCCTCGCTTAAAAGCTTTGAAATCATCTCCTTCGCATCTTGATCTTTTGTAACATCAATAAAAAATTTATCCTGATCATTTCTTTGTTCATCACTTTCTACACTTTTAAGCTCTAAATCCTTTTTACTTTTCCGTCCTCTCTTTTTTTCTTTTCTCTCCTCTTCACCCTTATCTCTAATGTTCTCACTCATTACTTCCATTCTCCTTCTCCCTTATTCTTGTTCTTTTCTCTTTTCTTTCTTCTGCTTATCCCCGCGCTTTAAAACTCTCTTCACCGAATTGACCACATCCTCGATACTCATGTTGAGAGGGGGTGGTCAATTCGGTGTCTCCCATTTTGTTAATTAAAGCGCGGGGATAAGCTGCCATTGAACTCGGCATAGTCACACTTAAACTCATTAGGTATGTCCTAGGTATTGTTCCAGATCTCAGACGATTCAAAGAGAATTTACTCAAGCAAGTCTCCTAGCTTTTTGACAGTCCCTTGATAAAAAGTTTCAGAATCTGATAAGTCAGAAATTTTTTTCACAATTGTTGGATTAAATGCGAAAATAATTTTTTGAGACAGCTCTTCTTTTAAATGATCAAATTGAGCATCAGATAAAAGCTCATTTAATCTTTTCTTATAAGACTCAAAAGATGAACGATCAGCAAAGAAATAAAAGACGCCATCGTACTCATCCGCTTTAGCGTATTCAGTAAGCTTATCAAATACGCGTTTGCGATCTTTTCTCCAAAGCTCCACCTCAACAGCAATGATCAACTCTTCATTATCTTTCTTGATTGAAATTATTGCATCAGGTTCAATAGCGTAATGTCGCCATGTCGATTTAGTTTTATATTCATGGGGTAGTTTTCCTGCGGTCACATTTTTAAATGCTAATAAATTGGATATGACCATCGATACAATTGCATCATGACGAATATTATCTTCGTTAAAACTATCAATTCCGAGTCTCAAGAGAAGCTCATTTGAAGGATAAACAATTTTATTAAATCCTTTTTGAAGTTTGGATTTCAGTGCTCCCCCTTTTTCAAGTCTTAAAATTCTTTGCCTAAAAGCAGTTTCTCTTTCATTAGGAGCAACTAAAAATTTCAGATTCTCAGTCGTTAATGATCGCCACTTCATTAGAGCCTCGATAATTTCTGAATTTTTTTGAAGCATAATTTCATTAAGCATAAACCTCCTTTAAAGTAATTTTTTACTCTTTTGTTTTTTTTCAACTGAAGCAATCGGAACATTTTTTTCAGATTCAGTTTTCTCTAGAAATGTTTTTGATTTTCTACTATCTCTTATATTGATAAGTGATAGGCATTTTGGACCATGCTCTAATAAAATAGTTTGCCCAATGTTGATTGATTTAATAATGTCTGGATGGCAAAGATACTCATGTCCTTCTCGAATTGTTCCTCGGCCTGACTCCGTTCCTGATTCGGTTGCTAAAGTTTTCTTCTGGGCCAAGAATGTCCCGCAAGCTGATGCCAACTTCTCACAATTTTCCGTATTGGTTTGTTTTTGGATGAACCAGTTCGAATAAGATTCAAAGAACTGCTTCATTAAAATTTCACTATTCGCAACCATTTCCATATCAGAATATGATTGAACAGCGGTATAGACATTAATTCCACTAGAGCGGCACTTATTAACTAAATCGAGAAAGTCTGGAAAGATAACTGATCCGGCCTCATCAATAAATAATCCAAGGCTGTACTCTTTTGCGACATGAGAATCTTCAAATGTTTTGCCAATCCAATACGAGAGATTCATGGCCTCGCTTACAAAGAACTTTCCCACGGTTTTTGCCAAAGTCGAATATCCCTGTGTGGAGCATCCAATGTAGATACAAACTTTATCCTCCCAAGCTCTCTTAAGAGTCATTGAAGGTTTTCCCAACTCAGAAGACTTTTTAAATAACTTCCCAAAGTCAGAATTTAATAACAGTTGAAGTTGAGTTAAAAGTCCCGATGTCTCTTCTTTGTTATACTCAGACTTAAGCTTTTTATAAACATCATGAAGATCGAATTCCTTATCCTTATTTGATAATTCTGATAGGACACAATCTAAAGCTTTTTGTGATTCATTGAGATAATAAGCATTCGGTTTACTTCCCCAATCAAAACTTCTCATGATCATTGAAATACGTTGCGAATTAGTCATGTCTGCAATTGGATTAAATGAAGATGCTTCCTTATCGAATTCTGAAAAGATGTAGTATTTTCTGCGGTAGTATCTGCATATCTTTTTAAAATTCTTAATCGCCTCAGCACTTCCCTTCGGGTCTATGAAAATTACAGCTTGCTTTTTTTGAAGGCAGTTCTCTTGCAAAATATTTATAAGATTACTTTTTCCCCATCCACTGGCTCCAACTATAAAAGTATTTTTACTTGGATCAAAATAAGATAATGGATAAGGCCTTTCCAAATTTACTGCCCATCCTAAATGCTCCTCATCCCAAGTCTGTCTTTCACAATCAAGCATCAAAAGATCTAGTTTCATGTCACTTGGATTCAATTTAATTTTCATGCTCCCCAAACCCTTCAGTAGATTTGGAAGATTCTTTGATCCATTTGTAATTAACGTTTGAAACAATTCCCCAATCCCTTGAATGAGAGGTGCGAACATGTCTCCCAGAGGATTAACATTAGCAGATTTACTCATAGTCAACCTCCCAAGCTTTATGCTGTTCAATTGTTACAGCTTTCCCATTTTCCAGATGCTCAACTCGCTCAGGAATTTCGTGCTCAATAATAAATGGAGTCTGAACTTTTCCTTTTAAATGTTCTGGCAACGGACCTGATTCCAGCTTGTACTTCTTTGAGTCAGTAGGTTTGATAGTAATTGTTTCTAACTGATTAATTGGAGCAAGTGGTTCAGATCTATTTCGTCCTGAACTATTTCCTGGCATCATTGTGGGAAGATCTCTATTTTCTGGATCATCCATGAAAAAGAGATAGCCTAAAGTTGCACCTAATAGTGCTCCCAAGCTTCCCCAGATTGCCATATTTGGTGCAACGGATTCCCTATTTGGACTCAATGTCGAACTACCGATTAGACCTAAGCTTGCACCAGTTAATCCTCCATAAAAAATTGACTTTCTCATTGTTGAACAAGAAGTACTCATTAGAAAAATAAAAACAAAGAAGATAATTTTAAGTTTTAATGTATTTATAAATTTATGTTTATTCATTTTCTAAACCTCTCCTGGAAATAAATTAGAACTGGTTTACCTGCTTTAATAAAAGCCTTGGCCTCCTTGCTTTTCATTTCTCCATTAATCAGATCATTGGTTTCATCAAGAGAGGTTAAAACTCCATTCGTCAGTCGATTTCTGCGAGTATTCGCAGTTAGTTCACCTAGAGGTGTTGTAAGTCTTTCTGTATTTAATTCAATGAGTCCCTTGGAAAAAGCTGTAGCAATTGAGGCTGCAACATATTCCTCTTTACCTGTATAGACTTCATCGGCCCTTAATCCGCTGGAGCCATCAAAATTTAAAAGACTCACTTGAACTTCAAACTCTTCTTGATCGTTGGGCGTAATCAATTTATTACAAGCGGCCATGACTCTTTTATACTTAGTTACGCCTTTACAGCTAAATCTCGTACCTAAAGGCAAGGTCTCTCCATTCAGAACTTCGACAATAAGTGGTGATTCTAAATTGGTCGATACAACCGAATTTAAAAGAATGCCCTTGATAACAGTTCCCGTTTTAAAATCATACTTGTTTGTAAAGTCCCACACTCCTGATCGTTCTTGAAACTTTCCAAGCAATTTTTCAATTCTTTCTCCTTGATCACTTAATGTATCAATCGCTGAATCAGTTTTTCTTTGAGACTTGTAATTCACTTTAGCTTTACTCGCTTGCAAAGGTTGCAGCTTCTTTTTAATAGTTTTTGGAACTAAAATTTTAAGTTCTATTTCATCTGAAAATGCACCAACGGATACAAAAAGAAATAAGAAGGCAATAAATTTATTTTTCGCCACCATTAATTCAACACCCTTAGATTGTTAATCAAGATTGGACTTCCTTTAGAGAAATATCCTTCTCGGATAATTTCAACCCCATTTACGTTTATAGAATTTTTAGTTTTGTTTATGATCCAAGATGAAGTCTCTCCTTCAAAAATTTTATAAGCATCAGTCTCAATTTTTTTGTTGAAGCTTCGATCAATTGCGCCCTCAAAGATATTGACGAAAGAATGTGAATCCGAAGATTGATTAGAAGAGATTTCTTTAAGCTTAAACTGATAATGATGGTCTTTGGTGATAACAATCATATCGGTTTCTCCAAAAGACTTAAGAGGCCTGATCACCAGAATTTTTTGATTGTTAGCTCTATGTAAATCAAAGTCTCCTTCTCTTCCTGCACTCACATATTCCACAGGTTCATCAAAAACCAAAGTGGTTGGATGTGAGAGAGTCAAAAATAAATAAATCAAGCTTTTTGCAAGAATATAAAAATTCATTCAGCTGTCTCCTTTTCATAGAGTTCATTTTCCTTGATCTTTTTGATTTGATAGAAAAAATTAAAATCTTTTGACTGATCGAAAAAATAATCAAAAGAACGAAGCCCATTATTAGTCTTTACTAAAACTTTGCATGAATCGTCTCCCGACCAAACTCCTGAAATGCTCTCGTTCCCATCAAAGTAGAGAGCTTTGTAATTATTCTCTGTCACTAAAATGTAAAGACTTTCAGTCATGAGCTTTTTCGAAAGTGATTTGTTAATCAATTCTTTGGTAACTAGTGAGCAAAAATCTCTTTTAGAAGCATCAAATACAAGCTCTTCTTGTGGCAAGAAGAGCTGCTTACCCGTTCGAATAAAAGAAATCACAAGTAAAAGTGAAGTAATGCATACGTTGATCCATAAAAGTAAACCCATTTTTTTATCGCTTAATTTGTCTTTAAATAGTTGTATTCCACTCATCTTTTCCTCTTAAATTCCAACCTGTGGTCTTAACCCTGTTCTATTAATAAATGGTTTCTTGAAAGCCACTTTTTCTTTCGCTTTCAACTTATTCCTCTCCAATACAAATCCATGATTCTCACCAACCTGTCGCTGTTGTGAAGTTAGATTTAAAACATGAGGTGTTCTTGATTTTATAAAATGAGATGCCTCTGGATTTTTTTTGAGTTTGTTCGCAACACTATTTCGATTGGTTCTTTGGACCAGGTACTCTCTAGCTTCCTTCTTATAATCGCCTAATGGTACAACCGCTTCCCTTTCAAATGAGGCTGCTTTGGCAGTGTAACTTTTATCTTCTGGAACCTTGGAATACTGATAGTTCTTTAAATTTTGAGCTTCCTGATTTCTTGCAAACTTTGCTAAAGAATTCTCCTTACTATTTAGAACAGCATCAGCTCCAAGCACGGCCTTTTCTGAAATAGATGTTCTCTTCATTCCCTCTCTAATCTCTGAAAATTTGCTTTTAATTCCTCCCCCCTCGCTTGTAAGATTATTCAAAGTTGGCCCGATTCCTTTTGACTGACTGATTTCGCTTGCTCTGTTGGAAACAGCTCCCTTAATCTTATTCATCAAAGGTCTAGAGGCACTGTTGTGAATTGCTCCACCAATCATTTGTGATTTACTTCCAATAAACTTAGAGGCCATCGAAGCGCCTCCAATCATTGTGGACATTGCGGCCATTTGACCGACATTTTCAGCAACACTAGTCACTCCAGTGTCTGTCATAATTTTTGAAGTGATTAATGGAGTTAAAAGAAGAATAATCGTCATCACTAGAAGCTGAATTAAGCTTTCAAGGTTCTGAACAATTCCGCCTGAATAAGTTTTAAAAAAGGCATCAGAGTCCCCGATAAGTGCAAGAACAATCGCCACCACAAATGGCATGAGAATGCACCAGAGGCTTGTCTTTATAGCTCCTGTCAGACTCTTAGATGTTATTGGCAAGACGCTCAAGATCGCACACAATCCAAACAAAGCGATATTGAGATGGTAAATAAGGCTATAGAGCTGAGTCAGTAAAAAAAAGGCAACATAGGACAAAAGGAAGATAATCATCACGATAGGATCATTAACAACAATCTCCACAATACTCGTGAGTTTATTCCAAATTCCATTCTTAACACCATTAACAGATTCTCCTTTAGCATTTTGATAGGCCGTTAAAAATTTGTTTTGAGGAGAATAGCGACTCAAAAGCTCAGAGCTTACTTTTAGACTTGTATCAACTGCTTCAACATGAATTGGCACTAAAAGCTTAATCGCTAAAAACGCAATCACTGATCTCTTGGCCACACTTTTAAAATCGAAATTTGAAAAATACTCGACAGCCATTCCGATATAGAAGGCCGGAAGTAAAAATAAAAGAGCTGCCTGATTAAGGTAATTACTCAATCCCAAAACTTTTGGATTGGTAATTAAAAGTAAATCCTTCAGCATTGAAGCACCAATCATTGAGCATTCCTACTCTGCAATTTTGAGCTAGATATTTTGTAATATTGGTTACGCTCTTCTTTTTTTATGGTTTCATCTTTCAATTCACGATTTAAAAGTTTGTTTTGCTCAGTAAGCTTCTCAGCAATAGCAGCACTCATTTGATTGCTTTCAACTTGTGCCTTATATGAGAGCGCAGTATTTTGGGCCATCAACTTTTGAGCTTCATTGGTAGATTGAACCTCCCCTGAGCGAATGACCTGGCTATTGGCAAAATTTAACTCTTGTCCTGTCCTTTGAACCTTTTCATCAAGAATGTTTTCTGCAATTTCGTTTCTTGCCTCATCAGTTCGATATTCGTTGATTAGAGATCTTAGGGATTCCGTCTCACTTTTTAAGGCACGAATTGCTGAATTAAGTGCCTCGAGATCTTTTGGATCACGCTTTGATAGGTCAACATAGTTTTGAGCAATATAATGAATTCTCTCTGCTCTAAAATACTGATCACGAGCTATTTGATTATATTTTTCCATCAGTCCCGTATATTTCTCAGCATTGGAAAGTAGTTTTTCTAATTCGTTTAACTGACTTGCAGAAGTTGAGACTAAATTAAACAACAAGGCCGTATCACTGTCGGGTGTCCATAGTGTGGAAGCACGAGCAATTGGTGAATACCCAAAAAATCCATAAGCAAGGCCAAGAGTCATGGCCAAATAAGCAACAAATAAATTACGCACTAAAACCTCCATAATAATATTTAAAATCAATAAAACGATCGACGATGTCCCAGAAAGGAAAAAATGCAGAATAATGTTCATGGAATCGATCGAAGATTTCTCGATCTTTGTGGTAGCTAGTAAAGAGTTCATACTCTAAAGGCAGTGGATAAAAACGAGCTGTCTTTTTACTGTTCTCTGTTTTTATATAGAACTCTGAATATACCTTTCTCTTTGTAGAGAGCATCTTGATTTTTTCCACGTCGAAATAATCAAGCTCACTAGAATTCTCCACGCTTTGTTGAAAGAGAAATTTAGTTGAACAAAGTTTGGCGATGACTTTTCCTAATTCATTTTCAGTGAAGTCATTAATTCCTTGTGAAATTGCAATTGGACTTGCACCTGACTTTCTAAAAGTCCTAAAGCATTCTGAAATGTACTTCGCGTTGTTGCGTAGAAAATCCCAGACCTCATCAAAAATAAATATTCTCTTTCCTTCAAGGTTTTTAAAGGCCTCTATTAAAAAAATAATTAACGGGGCCTTAATTTTGTCTGGATATAAACTTGTATCAACGTAGGTAAAATTGGTTAGAACTCTCTCTTCATTATCAAAGTAGTTCCATAGTTCAGAAAAATACAATTCGAAGTCAGGAATCTGGGACGCTATTCTCAGGATCAAATCTTTGAATGAATTCACTAAAAGAAGATTTTCTTCAATAAGAAAAAATATTTTTCCTTCTAATTTTGCACTTAATTCATTAGCAGGAATCACACTTATGATTAATTCTTTTAAATAATGAGGGGACTTAAACTGAAGCGGATTAAACGAAAGGCTTAGGCTTTCTCCCCCATAATATTTTGCAGTCTTTTTAAATGAATTCCCTAAATCCAATACAACTGCCGAAGCTCCTTTTGAAAGTTCTTCAACTAGAATCTTTTGGGCAATCATGGACTTCCCAGCTCCTGATTGCCCGGAGATTAAAACATTAAAGTTAAGGGCCGATTCATCAAAAAGATTAAAGCGAATTGAATTTCCACGGGTACTAAAAAACTCAATACCGTTTTGATGAAGAACATCATGCTTTAGAGGAAGCATGTTTACCAAATAACTGCTTGGTGTTTGATGTGTCCTTTTAAACAAGGGTGCTACCCCAGACAAAATTGTAGGAAAAAGTTCGTGAAGTCCTTCAGCCTCTATGTACGGTATGATTTCAGCTTGCTTTAAATCACCGATTAGTTCCTTCGTTTTCTGATTCAATTCTTCAAGTGAATGGGCTTTTAAAATGAGCCACGCCTCAACTTCAAAGAGATTTTCTTCCCCTTCTAACATTGATTCAGTAATTTTCTCTGCTTCACTAAAGCTGGCTTCACTTTCTAAATTTCTAATATTGGAATAAAGATTCGAATGATGAAGTTTTCTTTGAGTATTCACTCGTCTCTTTGAAATCAATGGGTCGAGCTTCCTAAAAAAGACGCAGTAATTTCCGTAATCCATGAGAGCTGAAGGATGAATTTTCTTAGTGAACTCGTAAAGATTAATGAGCCTAATATATTGTCCATTTATCTTTACAAAATCATCACCTAAGATGGCATCACTATTTGCAATATCATCTTCAATTAAAAGTCGATTTATTTCACCTGATTCAGAAACATCAATCAATTCTAAACTTGATAACTTTAAGTCACCTTCACAATTGCTTTCCAAATAGATCGATTCGTTTAGCGAATAAAATTTAAAAAAATAATCCTCATTCGATGAATGAACATTTTTGAATCCAAAAAAGTCATTTAATTTTTGAGACTTCTTAAAATCTATCTCATTTTTCTTAATTGGCGTTTGATTGAGACTAATTCGTAATTCGCTTAAGAAGTTAAGAATTCCATCATTATTCATTTGCTCTAAGTCAGGAGGAATGACTTTATACAATTTGAATTTTTTCATTTAGAGTACTCCTTTTGATGATTTTTCTTTTATTAAAAAGAAACTCAAAATAACGGCGAGGAAAGAACTTCCTCACCGCAATTAATCCAAGATAAAAAATAATTGTTGTTCCTAAGATTACGAGCTGACTCGCACCTATAATTTGCATAAAGACCATGACTCCACTTAAGCGAAATAAATCTGAAAGATTAATTCCCCAGATCAAGGGTTCACTTTTTAAAAAACTTGGATAAGTTGCTAGTAAGTTTTCCATCTAGCCCACCACGCTTTTAAGCCAGTTAAAAACTGAACTACCCCCAAGTGAAATAAGGGCTGCCATCAAAGTTGTTGACATGAATTGTGCTCCCCTTGGATGGCCAACAATCATAAAGATGGCCGAAATCGCAAATCCCAAGGGCACTAACAAGTTGGCCAAGGTTCCCGTTTTGGTAGAGAGATTACTCGCAATTGATTCCAAATCACGTGCGACTGCCGGATTACTCATGAATCCAAAAAGCAATGTCGAAAAAATGAGAGATGACCAATAATTTAGTGGAAGTAAAGCACGTACTTTTAAATTCATTTTTTTCATCTAAACTCCATGTTTCTTAATTAAAATAATTTGTAATTTTTGAGCTGATCGAAAGAGAAAAATTTTGATCGTAGTCGATATCATCCATGAGTTTTAAACTAAGGATGCTCGCCGCTCCTGTATTATTTGGATACATTCGAGTATTGACGATTTCTTTTTCAATCACTGCCAAATCTAGTGATTCCTTAGAAACTTCACCACCATATTGCCCATTAGCGAGACTAATCGTTGAAAGATTTCCAGGTCCACTTGTGCACCAAGGAGAATTCTGATTTCCTCCTTGAGAAATTAATTTAATGCCCCGATGATTTTTGGTTAGATTAGAGATCATTGCCAATGAGATATGATTCTCGTCAGATTGTTTAAGAGATTTAATTTTTGAAATATCATCGATTGTAATTAAAAAGCTGAAGTCTAAATTCCGAACTACAACCTTTTTTTCTGAGATAAGCGTCGACAGCTTAAATCTTTCTTCATTAACTACGAGGTAGAGATTTTCCCATTCTTCATTGTAATTGATTGTTAATTTAAAATTCCTATTAAACTCTACACTTTTATTTCCTATCCATTGACATGAATAACTTAAAACACTACCGTTTCCACCGCCACCAAAAGTCCAGCTTCCACTAAAGGGTGTTGGAACCACTTCATGTCCAAATCTACTTAATCCTTTAATCGCAAATTCAATTTTGGAATTGGGACTCACTATTCCTAAAGGAATCACCGTCTCATTGTTCATTACTGATGAAACTTTTGAATTAAATGAAGTCTGAAAATATTCAATTCTAGAAGAAAGGTCACTGCCAGTTATATAGGAAAGAGTGATCTGATCATTTGGAGTATATAAATGATCCATAAAATGCTCTTTAAACTTATTCGTTAAAACAAACCAATTGCCTAGTTTATCTTTAGTTTTGAGATCAACTAGATGTTCAAAGCCACCAAGATTATTTTCGTACTGCCCGATCTTTTTTAACGAATTGCTTTCGACTACATAATTTTTTGCAAAAATTCTGTTGAGAACTTCAAGAAAACTTATTCCACCTGATCCACTTGCGACAAAGTAAATTACATTTTCTGATGGTGTTGTTAGCAAAACTGGAATTGTCTTTGCTTTTACTCCTGCAATTAAGGTTTTGTAGTCTTTATCTAATTCTGGGATGAAATAATTATCAATTTCAGAAACCAGAAACTCGCCATGTCTTAAATAAGTTTCTCGCAGAAAAGTAACTG
Source organism: Bacteriovorax sp. (assembly GCA_036781565.1). Lineage (GTDB taxonomy): Bacteria > Bdellovibrionota > Bacteriovoracia > Bacteriovoracales > Bacteriovoracaceae > Bacteriovorax. Next base: position 14,067 of record DAIQAU010000002.1, read on the forward strand.
GAACATTTTCGATTTCGACTGAGAAGTTTTCGTTGATATTTCTTTGAAAGGTGCGATTGATTAAGACATTTTTCAATAAAACATATGTGTCTTTCTCGATATCGTGATAGTAAAAATTTACACTTAAATCTTTAATCTCTTTAAATCGAACACCTGTAAGCTTCACAGAACTATCCAGTGTCAGCGTTACTGAGAATTTTTCAAACTTAGCACCTGATGAAGAATCTTCACCATCAATAATAGTTCTAAACTTTAAGATATCCGAATGGAGCATTAACGGGTCTAGTGTTGGGTATTTGACCCAAGTAAAGTCTTCGCTTTTAATTTCACCATAAGAATGTCCAGAAAAGCGCCCAACTTTTGCGGCAAAATTCATTGAATTTTCCACTCCGAAAAGTTTTCCTACTCTGTACTTGAACGAAGGATCAGTATCTTTTCTTTTTGATGATAGAGTCAGCGTGCGAGGTGTATTATCGTTAACTTGGTTATAACTTACATCAATTGTGAAATTTTGAATGAAGCTTGACTCTAAGACTGGAACGTCAGCAATTAATGCGTCTGTGCCTCTTTCAATTTCATCTTTATTTAAAATCCCATCGCCATCGCTATCAATATTGGGATCAAGCTTTAACTCTGAAGTCGTAGAGGTGGCCCCACCACTTCCCTCAGGCAGATTTCCATTTTTAAACGAGCATGAGATCGTGGCCATACAAATACCAATAAAAATAATCTTATTCATGTTTCCTCAGAGATTTAAGTTAATTGAATGCTTGTTAGAGAATTTATTGGGAAGATAACGAGAATTCCAAGTGCTTCAATTGTGTGAAGATAACCTTCTTTGAAATCATAAAGAATTCCTCTAAAGGTTCTGCCAGTTTTAGTAACAATTTTTAGTTCATCTCCTTTTCTAAGTTTTGGCCGTTTTCCCTCTCTTAATTGTTTCAAAAGACAAAAAGTTTCCATTTCCCCTCCTTTGGGTAAAAAAATACCTTCCCGTGACTTTGCACAGGTGATGGTTCGTTAGCTGTGTGAATTGCTAATTGATTAGTTTAAAAATTGTGGATCAAGATATTTCCATAATGTTGGATCTTCGCCATCAAAATATTTCTTATCTAATGCTTCGATCTCATCGCGAGCTTTATCCGAAGGTTCATTTCTCAGTAAATCACTTGCGGCAAGAACATAATAAGTATATTTTTCAGCGAGCATATCAATGTCGTTCTTGCTAAAGTCATAATTTTTTAGAATGAGAAATTTCAAAAAATGTTCAGGACACCGACAAGCGATATGCGCTTCTAAAGAAGCCCCCACCCGATCAAAATTATTTCCTGTCAGATATGCAACAATATGATCAAATGAATTCAACTCTAATTGGAAATCAGAATAAATTTGGAAGTCGCCAAAAATCTTTATTGCTTTGTTTTGCCACCCAACGACTTCAAGATCTTTTTTTATTGTATCTTTAAAAAAATTAAATCTGATATCAGTTGTATCTACGACATTTAATGCCGCTTCTGTTTCTTCATTTTTCACTAAATCTAGTTTCATTATGTCACTCCTGAACTTTTTGGTGAGAACAAAACTAAAAAATAGATGAAAGAAAAACAATCCATTTTTCTTTTTTGAAAAACAAAGTTCACCATGGTGACGATGAAATATTTTTTAAGATTTATAAATGGAGAGAATTCTTTGAAACGAATTTGCCACCATGACTAATTGTCGCCACTGTGGCGACAATTTTCCACTTTCTTTTTAGAGACGAACGATCACTTGGGTATTGAAATGGCCCCGATTGAATGAGTATTGAGATTTCTTGATATTGAATTCATCGCCATCATGGCGACAGAACTTATCTAACTATGTGATCCACGTTTCAAAAATGAAAAATTGAAAAACCACCGTGGCGAACTATTTTAAATAGTCCCAATTAGGCCCTATAAAATATTCATGTTGTAAGATAAACAACTTTCATAAGGAATTTTTATGCTAGTAAAAGCCTTCCAAATAATAAAACGGGGATCAAGTGAACTTAGAAACTAGTTCAGTTGTTTCAGACAACGACATCGAGATTAATACGGGTAAGTGCGAGCGAATTAAAGCTTGTATTGACTCTTATTTGGAAAAAAATCCTCGCCTAAAGTTGATCAACGTAGAAGATAAAACATCTGTTCCTCACTCTACACTCAGAAGGATCATGAACCTAAAGGGTAATCCCCAACCAGAAGCTGTTATCAAAATTTTTCGCTCTCTCGGACTAGATAATGATCTCTTAAAATACATGAAAGATTATCATCCAGACATTGCGACTGTTATGTCTGCTCAAAGTGGCCATAACCAGGAATATGAATATGTCGCCGATGAAGATCGTCATTATTTTCTCGACGAACAAAACTTTTTGATTCTTAGTTTGGCCTATACCACGAGTGGTACTACTGAAAATGAAATCAGATTTGAATTAGGCGAAAGAGGTATTGTAAAGTTCTACGAGCTGATCGAGAAAGGACTCATAATGAGACTTGAGAATGGCCGAGTAGTAGGTAAAATAAAAGATTTTAAACTACCCTTCTCTGACGTTAAGAAAAGAGTCGAATTTGCTTTAAAGCACTATCGACTTGATGAGGCCGGAAATATCAATAATTGGTTAAGCTATCAGACAGAATCGCTTAACGAGAGCGGCCTTAAGGCCTTGAAAACTCTTCAACAAAAACAATTTAACGAACGTAAAGAGCAAATTTTTAATAATCCTGTGTACTTAGGGAATGTAAAAGTCTATAGTGCAACCGTTTCAAGCACCTTTGTTCCGTATAATGAATCGGGAGTATTAGAATGAAAAATCTACTTCGACTTACATATTTAGGATTAGCGATTGTTGGATTAAATGCCAATGCGTCTTACAATATCAAATCTGTAGAGTTAATCGATTCGACGATCATTGATGGCTCAGAAGTCTCTGCATTTTCTGTGAATAACAACGACTCAACTCTTGAATCTATCGAAACTTACGATGGTCAGATCATTCAAGCATCGGAAGTAAAGAAAGTATTAATAACTAAACCACTTAATAATAAATTAGAAGTTCAAGCAGCTAGAATGAAAGTTGGCGGAGAGGGATCAGGGGGCTGATTCTTTTTTCCATTTTTATCTGACTCAATGAACATTTTATTTTCCCAAAATAACATACGCCCATACTTAAATCTTAGATCTTTCCTTTCAAATTTTTTTGCCGGACCCATTTAATGATTTTATTCTTATGGCATGAATGAAAATCACAACCACCATAATTCTCACAACGAAACTCACAAACACCACCATGAAACTGATCATGTATTGAAAGCTAATTCAATGAACATTGATTTCACCTGCCCAATGCATCCGCAAATCAGACAAAAAGGTCCTGGCAATTGTCCAATCTGTGGAATGGCACTTGAGCCTGTCGAAATCAAAATAGATGCAGAAGAAGATAATAGCGAATACAAATCAATGCTTTTGCGTTTCATTGTGAGCGCATTACTCAGTCTTCCACTCTTATTTATCACAATGGGTGGTCGACACCTGATTAGTAATTTCGTTCCAATGCATTCTTTGAAATGGGTTGAGCTATTTCTGGCATCACCAGTAGTTCTCTGGGGAGCATTCCCATTCTTTGTAAAATTTTGGGAATCATTAGTGAATCGTCACCTAAACATGTTTACTCTGATTGGACTTGGAACGGGCGTTGCTTATCTCTACAGCATTGTCGCTGTATTCTTTCCAGGCATTTTTCCGAATTCATTTAATGATCCAATGACTGGCGAAATCGGTCTTTACTTTGAAGCTGCTGCTGTTATCACCACTCTCATCCTTTTGGGTCAGGTTATGGAATTGAAAGCTCGCGGACAAACAAGTGCTGCAATTAAATCACTACTTGGTCTTTCTCCGAAAACGGCAAGAAAGATAAACAGTGATGGAACTGAAATGGATATTTCATTAGAAGATGTCCAAGTTAATGATCACTTAAGAGTTCGTCCTGGAGAAAAAGTTCCAGTAGATGGAATTATTATCGAAGGAACTTCTTCAATTGATGAATCGATGATTTCCGGCGAGCCGGTACCCGTTGAAAAAATAACGGATTCAAAAGTTATAGGTGCTACTATCAACGGCACAGGTGCATTTATCATGCGAGCAGAAAAAATCGGCAAAGATACTCTGCTCTCACAGATCGTACAGATGGTTTCAGAAGCTCAGCGCTCACGTGCGCCGATTCAAAAGCTTGCCGATACAGTTTCAGGTTACTTTGTCCCGGTCGTAGTTCTAATTGCTATTCTAGCAGCAGTTCTGTGGGCATTTTTTGGAACTGAACCAAGAATTCCACATGCAATCGTCAACGCAGTTTCAGTTTTGATCATTGCCTGTCCTTGTGCCCTCGGGCTTGCAACGCCCATGTCGATTATGGTTGCGACTGGTAATGGCGCAAGAATGGGAGTGCTTTTTAAAAATGCTGAGGCCATTGAAGAATTACGAAAAGTGAACATGCTTGTCGTAGATAAAACAGGAACATTAACGGTAGGAAAACCTAAACTCGTTACAGTGAAAAGCACAGGGCAGTTTGATGAAAACAGTCTTCTCACATTTGCGGCGAGTTTAGAAAAAGCAAGCGAGCATCCTCTCGCTCAGGCCATCGTCTCAGGAGCGAAAGAAAAAAATATTCAATTGGTTGAGACTGAAAATTTCCAATCGATTACGGGAAAAGGAATTCAGGCATTGATCAATGGAAAAAAAGTTTCTCTCGGAAACAAGGCACTCATGCAGGACATAGGCATTGACACAGCTACATTTGAAACCGAAATGAATGCACTTCGTTCGGACGGTCAAACCGTTATGTTCATCGCTATTGAAAGAGAAATGGCGGGCTTTATTGGAGTTATTGATCCAATCAAAGAAACATCTATCACGGCCATCAAAAATTTAAGAGAAAAAGGAATCAAAGTTGCCATGATCACCGGAGATAATGCAAAAACAGCAGAAGCCGTGGCAAAAAAAGTAGGCGTTGATCTTTTTCATGCGGACGTTCTTCCGCATCAGAAAGCAGAGATTGTGAAAAAGATGCAGGCCGAAAATTTATTTGTCGCCATGGCCGGTGATGGTATTAACGATGCTCCAGCACTTGCTCAGGCTCAAGTAGGAATTGCTATGGGAACTGGAACGGATGTAGCGATGAATAGTGCTGGCGTGACACTTGTTAAAGGCGATTTAATGGGAATTGTGCGTGCAAGAGAAATGAGTGAAAGTACAATTCGCAATATCAAGGAGAATTTATTTTTTGCTTTCATCTATAATGCCATCGGCGTTCCAATTGCGGCAGGCGCATTATATCCTTTTACAAAAATGCTTCTTAATCCAATGATTGCGGCGTTTGCAATGAGTTTAAGCTCTGTATCAGTTATTCTAAATTCTTTAAGACTAAAGAAAATTTAAAAGGGGGTTTAACTCTCTTTTTGATTTAAAAAAACAGTGCAAATATAAATTTGCACTGCCAATTAACACTTTTCACTCAAAGGAGAGAGCCGTGAAAAGATTTAAAAAATTATTATTTTGTTTTTTCAACGATTGTTCCTTCAGCGATAGGAACTCCAGCATCAAACTTCACTTCTGAATAATGCTCATTTAAAACACTAACAACTGATCCTTCACCAATTTTCTCTTTTTTACAAGAAACACTGATATGGCTTCTTGTCGATTTATCAACTTGGTTATTAACACAAACGTTTTTAAAAGCAGAAACGCGATCACCTACTTGAACTTCATTGTCGCCCAAACAAACGTGAGCAGTGTCTTCTCCCGTTTTCATTGCAACTGATCCTCTCATTGTCGAGTGATGAGCGCATGAACTTAAAACTAGAACTCCTAAAGCAACCATAGCAACATTTTTTACTTTCATTTTAACTCCTGAGAAAGTTTTGATTTAGAACAGCACAATTATTTTACCTTTATTTACAAATGAATTCCATGTATTTTACCTATCAAATGTTTTCCAATCAAGGGAAGATTCCGACATCACTGGTCGGATTATTTTCAAATCTATTTGCTAGATTGTTCAACATTTTATTCACACACCATTTTTCGTAAAAAACTCCAAATTCGACCTAAAAATTTCTTAAATCTATTTTTTGGCAATTCATTTAATAACGTCGAATCAATATTTTTTTCCGCTTAAGTCTTAAAAAAGCTCAACAGTGTGAAAATAAAAGCTCCCGTACATAAAGTTAACAGCCAAGGAATAAATAAAAGTTTAAATAGTTCTTTACCACCGATTATTCGAGCAATTATTCCTTTAAAAAATACATTTGAAATGCAGGCTACGATTATCACCTTAGTCGCTTCGACTAGTTCTAACCTTCCTGTATGTACTAGCTTAGAAGAAGATAAAGTAATGGCGTCCATATCAGTGATGCCAGAAATTAAAGCAACGACAAATAAACCGCTCTCCCCTAGGTATTCCTTAGAAAAAGCAACTGCCAATAAAACTCCTGAATAAATGAGGCCAAAGAGAAGTGCTGTTCTTATTTCTGTTGGATTTTCTTGATTTAACATTCCTATGCTTTGGCTCGTGTTTTTTTTCCAGATCCATGCGGTAGAAGAAGTTGAAACAAAAAACAAAATTCCCATAACAATTAGAGGCGTATTAAATCCAGGTGCAACCAAAGCTATTTCAACACAAAGACGTAAGTAAACAGTAGTCCATGCAATTAAAATAATAAGCGCATTAAATGTGCTGGAATGGTATGATAACTTTTCGTTTTTTGAATAGCTGACAGTTGTCGCCGTACTTGAGATCAAGCCGCCAAGGACACCGCTTAAAAGCAAACCAGCTCTCTCTCCCCAAAACTTATAAATTATGTAACCGGATAAACTGATCCCTACAATAATCAGAATCATTAACCATGTATCATGAGGATTGAAAACGTTTAGTGGACCAAAAGTTCTGTCAGGAATAAGAGGAAAAATGACTAATACAATTAATACAAACTGCATGATGGAGTTAATTTCAAGCTCGGTAAACTTTCTTGCTATTCCATGAAGCTCGATTTTTGCCTGTAAAATAAAAGCTAAAATACCAGTAATAGCAGCGGCAATCCATATAGGTCCGACCTTCACAAGGACTCCAGCAGAATACATGAGAAGCATTGAGAGTTCAGTAACAGGGCCAGAGTGAGAAATGGTTTCATCTATTACTTTACGTTTTACAATTGAAGACACTATCACTATGAAAATTCCTATGAAGCCGGCCATTAAAGGCCATGATCCATATGAATCAGTAAGAAATGCGCAGACAGTTCCCAATAATGTTATTAAAGAAAAAGATCTTATACCCGCAATTTGTGATTGTCGCCACTCTCTCTGTAACCCAACAATTAGTCCCAACATAGTAGAAATAAGCAGTTGGTGAAAAGGATGAATGTTATCAATAGAAAAATTCATCTTGCTTATAAATCCACTGTTTGAAGATACTCAGGCACAATTGCATTCCAGTTAAACTCTGATTGAATTTTATTCTTTAAGGAAAGTGACGCCTCTGGTTCGCCATGGGTGACGAAAATTTTCTTTGGAGAAGATGAGAAATTTTTCAACCAATCAATTAATTCATTTTGATCGGCGTGTGCAGAGAATCCATCTACTAATTCAACTTCGGCATTAATTGTTGTTTCTTTTCCATGAATTTTCATAGTTCGTTTGCCTTCAAGTAGAAATCTCCCTCTTGTACCAGCTGCTTGAAAACCAGCAAGCACAATCATATTATTTTTATCTGGTCCAAATGCTTTAAAATGATGAAGAATTCTTCCACCAGTGGCCATACCACTTGCAGAAATTATAATCATTGGACCTTTTTTACTGTTTAGCTTGATAGATTCATCAACCTGACGAACATATTTAGCAGTTGCGCACATATGGTGACATTCATCTGGATTTAAACGATGTTCTGAGCGATGTTTGCAATATATTTCCATTGCACTAATTGACATTGGACTATTCAAGAAAACAGGTACATCTTTTAATTTTTTCTGAGCTTTTAGTAAGTGTATCGCATAGAGAAATGCTTGGGTTCGCCCAATAGAAAACGCAGGGATCATAACGACTCCATTTCTATCAACAGCACGATTAAGTACTTCTTCTAACTTGATTAATGGATCTATTTTTTCATGTGTTCTATTTCCGTAAGTCGATTCTATAATTAAATAATCTGTGGCGGAAACAGCTTCAGGAGGATTCATAATTAAATCTTCAGGCCTACCAAGATCTCCTGTGAATAAAATTGTCTTGTCCTGAATTTTCAATCGAACAAATGCTGATCCAAGAATGTGACCTGAAGGTATAAAATTTATTTGAGTTGAGTTTAGTTCAAAAGAGGTATGGAAATTTTGTGGTTTAAATTGATTTAAAACTTTTTCAGCATCTTCAATAGTAAATAATGGTTCAGCCGGTGTATGCTTTGAAAATCCTTTTTTATTTGCATATTCTGCATCCTCTTCCTGCAATTTCCCTGCATCCCGTAATAAAACTTTACATAAATCAAAAGTAGCTTCGGTTGAATAAATTGGACCAGAAAATCCTTTTTTCATCAACACCGGAAGATATCCAGTATGGTCAATATGCGCATGAGTTACAATAACTGCATTTATTGTTGAAGGATCAATTGGGAAATTATCCCAATTTCTTAATCGTAACTCTTTTAACCCCTGAAACAAACCACAATCAATCAGAATTTTGAATCCATTGTTCTCTAATAAATATTTAGATCCTGTTACAGTTCCTGTTCCACCTAAAAATGTTAGCTTCATCCAGTACCTCTAATGCTGCTTAAATTCTGATTTCATGTTTTCTACAACACTCGGGCATTTCACCCTTTATGATTTCAATTGTTCTCTGTACTTTATCTAAAAAATCATTTTGGCTTTCGATAAAAAATCTTCTCGGATGTCCTTCCCATGCTTTTTCGATCTTCTTGTCAATTTCAGCGGCCAACGTTGCACTTTCAATTCGAACTGGATTTTGCAAATTATATCCACGTTCAAGACTAGGAGTTCTCAAGTGAATTACGGCTGAGTAACGATTTAATTCACTTTCTTTCTGTGTTTTAAGCTCTGACCAAAATAAAGTTTCTGTTCCTGGCCAGTAGGCCAGTCCATCCAATGTCCCTCTATCACATAAAGCAACGGCATACTTATTTTCGTCAGCAGCTAATCTTTCCATTTCCAGCTGCAAATGATAAATGGCCCTTTGAGCACTCATCCGTCCACTCGTGCTTTCTAATCTCCAAAAACCTCCTCCAAAAACAATGCTGGCTGCTTCAGGAAGAACAGCAATATGCTGACAAAAGCTTTTTTTGACGATTTCTAGCACAGCTGTTTTTCCTGCTCCAGGTCCACCAGTTAAAACGACTTTCTTAAAGGGGTGAACCGAAACTTGACACTCGCAAACTGCTCCCAAATTACATGCTTCTACCATGGGCCCTCCTTACTAGATTTCCGTAATGTATGACGGTACCACTTTCGCAATTCAATTATTGATACGGGAATTAAAGTTATCCCAAGCATCACAATACATTCAGTCCATGTGATATCTTTCACTTTAAATAGATTGCTGAAAAACTCAGTGTGATGAAGGGCCAATTGAAAACCAATGGGAATGGCAACGGCTATCAGTAGATAAAGATTCGAACTCCATTTCATCTGAAAAAAAGTTTTTGTATCACTTCTGCAAGCAAATGCTCTGAACAATTCTGAAAATACTAGAAAAGAAAACACGTGAGTTCTGGCCGTGCTTTCATCTTCCATTTTCAAACTGTACCCATAAACTGCGAGAGAGAGAATCGCAGTTAGAACTCCTACAATAAACATTTCAGTATAAAAATTTTTATCAAAGAATGTACTTGGCGATGGTCGTTTCGTTTGTTCAAGAACTTTATCCGGAACAGGTTCAGCTGCTAAAGCTAGAGAAGGAAGACCATCAGTCACTAGATTAATCCAAAGTAAATGAATTGGAGCAAGCGGTGGTGCCCATCCTAAAATAGCGGCACCCAACATAATCAGGATTTCTGCTAGATTTCCAGAAAGCAAGTATTGAATTGTTCTTCTGATGTTCCCATAAATCGCACGGCCTTCTTCAATCGCTTTCACGATTGTTGAAAAATTATCATCGGTAAGAATCATTGAAGCAGCTTGTTTTGCAACTTCGGTTCCTCCTTTCCCCATGGCAACTCCAATTGAAGCTTGCTTTAAAGCTGGAGCATCGTTCACTCCATCGCCTGTCATGGCCACAATATTTCCTTTATTCTGCCAAGCTTGTACAATTTTCAATTTGTGTTCGGGCGAAACTCGTGCGTAAACTGCAGTCTGCTCAACTCTTGATTCCAATTCTTGAACAGACATTTTTTCCACTTCAATGCCTGTTAAAACCTGATCAAAAACGTTCGGCTCTGTAATACCCAGTTCGTTTGCAATTGTTTTCGCAGTTACAGGATGATCGCCTGTGATCATGACAACTTTTATTCCTGCATTTCTACATTCCTTTATAGCTGGAATACTTTCTGTTCTTGGAGGATCAGCTATTGATACGAGCCCGAGAAAGTGAAGATCTTTTTCTATAAAATTTCTATCGGCCTTAAGATCAGTTTCATCTTTAATGATTTTTTTGGTCAACATCAACAATCTTCTTCCCTGTGAAGAAAAGGATTCAACCGCCGAACGGATTGTATTTTTATCTGAATCAGAATTAAGACATAGCGGTAGAAGAGCTTCGGGCGCACCTTTGGTGAAAAGGACAATCTCTCCATTTCTTTCAACAGCAACGCTCATTCTTCTTAAAATGCTGTCAAAACTTAATTCAAGTTTACGAGGATTTTGAACAAAGGATTCTTTAATAGAAAAATTATTTTCGTCACCAAAGTAAAGAAGAGCTACTTCAGTAGGGTCACCAGTTTCAATTCCATTATCGATGCTGGCATTTGTACAAAGAACTGCTGAAGCAAGTTGTTCTGCATTTGGTGTAGTACCTTCAAGAGAAAAGAACTCGCGCACCCGCATCTTGCCAGTTGTGAGTGTTCCTGTCTTATCTGTGCAAATGACATTGGTTGAACCCAAAGTCTCCACTGCTGGCAAGTGTTTCACAATGGCATTTCTCTTTGTCATTCTTCGAATAGCGAGGGCCAGGGCCAAGGTTACAACAGTGGGAAGACCTTCAGGGATAGCCGCTACGGCGAGGCTTATGGCCGACATTAAAACATCAAGCCAATTTTCACGATGAAATAATCCTAGAACTGCAACGAGTACGACGACGACACCACAAAATAAAAGAAGCTTATTGCTGACTTGATCCAATTTTTTTTGCAAAGGTGTTTGTACAGTTTCGGCAGATTTCAAAAGTTCGGAAATTTTTCCGATTTCTGTTTTTGTACCTGTTGCTGTTACTACTGCATGAGCAGAACCTGCAACAACAACAGTACTAGCAAACAACATGTTCTTTCGATCAGCAAGCAGAGTTTCTTCACCGAGAGACATCGTGTGCTTTTTTATTGGAAGTGATTCACCTGTCAAAATTGCTTCATCGACCTGCAATTGGCTTGCATCTACAACTCTGGCATCAGCAGAAATAAAATCGCCGCCTTCTAATATGAGAATATCACCAGGAACTACCTCAGAGGCTGCAATATCTTTGACACTCCCATCTCTCAAAACTCTAGACCTAGGCGCAGATAATTTACGAAGGGCTTCGATGGCTGCTTCTGCTTTAGCTTCCTGAGCGTAACCAATAAAAGCGTTAATAATTACAATTGTGAAAATTGCAATGGCATCTGTATATTCTCCGAGGATTGAAGATATAACAGTTGCAATCAATAAGATGACAACGACGGGACTTTTGAATTGATTTATGAAACGAACCAGAGGAGATATTTTTGCTTCTGCCTTTAATTCATTTGGCCCATAAAAATCTAATCTCTTTTTTACTTCAGAAGAAGATAGTCCTACTGAGCTTTTCGCTTTTAAGGCATCAATGACAACTTGAAATTCATATGCCCATGCTTTTTCTGTCCATTTATTCATGTGAAGTAGCTCTTTTCTCCCGCAGCATATACACAACAGGAATTACAATTAAAGTTAAAATTGTCAGCGAGACTAAGCCTCCAAACATTGGAGATGAAAGTCTCTTCATTACGTCAGCTCCAATCCCAGTTGCCATCATGACAGGAAGAAGTCCAAAAATATTCATACTCACTGCCATCAGAACAGAACGAAGACTTTTTTGTGCGCCTTCCAGAGTTGCACGAGCATAATCCTGAGTATTTCTAAGAGTTCCATTTTCTTTATTTTTTTTCCAGGCTTCATCAAGGAATACGACCATAATGGAAGTTGTTTCAACTGCTACACCAATTAAAGCAATGGCCCCAGCCCAAACCGCGACACTCATATTGTAATTGAGAACCCACATGAGCAGAATTCCACCAACCAATGAGAGAGGAACTGAAGTCATAATCATGACTGTTTTTGAAACCGAACGCATACTGATGTAAAGCAAGCCGAAAATAAGAATTAATGTAAGGGGAAGAACAATTTTCATTCTTGCCTGCATTCTTTCAAGATATTCATACTGTCCCGTCCACTGAATAAAATATCCAGGAGGGATGAGAACATTTTTCTTCACAGCAACTTTAGCATCTTCAACATATCCACCTGGGTCTCTGTCTTTTAGATCTATATAAACATATCCAGCGAGTGATCCATTTTCATCCAGAACCATTGGTGGCCCTGATCTAATGACAAACTTACCTAATTGATTCAAAGGGATTTGTGCACCTGTCGGAGTTGCGACAAGTGTACGGCTGAGTTTATCTACATCATCGCGAAGCTCTCTCGGGTAGCGGACGTTAATTGAATATCTTTCTCGCCCTTCAATTGTCTGAGAAATTTCCATCCCGCCAATAGCTGTTTCAACAACAGTTTGAACATCACCTACGTTTAAACCGTAACGACCAAGGACGTCTCTGTCTGGTTCAAAATCAATATAGTTTCCGCCAACAATTCTTTCAGCATAAACACTTCTGGTTCCCCTTACTGAATTGAGAGCGTGTTCGAGATGCTGACCGATCTCTTCTATAACTTTTAAATCTTTTCCATAAATTTTAATTCCAACTGGTGTTCTGATTCCAGTTGAAAGCATGTCTATTCTTCCGCGAACAGGCTTTGTCCACGCACGGTTTAACCCGGGCACCTCTACTGCCTTATCGAGTTCGGCAATCAATGAATCTTCTGTGACACCTTTTCTCCATTTATCCCTAGGTTTTAATTTAATCGTAAACTCAAGCATGGAAATTGGTGCTGGATCAGTAGCGGTTTCAAATCGTCCTGCTTTACCAAAAGAAGTTTCAACTTCAGGAACAGATTTAATAGCAGCTCCCTGTCTCGTCAGTAAATCCTGTGCAGCAGTTACAGAAATTCCCGGAACAGTGATCGGCATATAGAGCAAATCACCTTCCCATAAAGGAGGCATAAATTCTGAACCTAGTCTTGTGTAACCAAAAATTGAGACGAGAACAAGAGTCCCCATTCCAATCAAAACTGCTTTTGTATGTTGCAGACACCATTGTAAGACCGGACGATATATTCCTTGTAATTTGCGATTAATGGGATTCTGCTCTTCTGGTTTAATATTCCCTTTTACAAAATAAGCAATCAATGGCGGTGTCACTGTAATTGAAACAAGGGCGGCCATAATCATTGCAAATGTTTTTGTGTAAGCTAATGGATGAAAGAGTTTTCCTTCCTGTGCTTCAAGCGCAAAGATAGGAAGAAAAGAAACTCCGATAATAAGAAGAGAACTGAAAATGGAGGGCCCGAGTTCTTTACAAGCTTCAATTGCAAGTTCAGATGTTGGTCTTCCTGAAGTATTTTCTGCAATTTTTTTATGAGTGTTTTCAATAAAGACCACTACACCATCTACGATATCACCAACGGCGAGAATAATTCCCCCCATCGACATAATATTTAGACTGATGTCCAGATAGTACAGAGGTATCATTGCGATAAGAATAGAAAGCGGCAATGTAATGGCCACAACAAATGTGCTTTTGAAGTGAAAAAGAAAAAGAAAGATAATAAAGCAAACGAGAATAATTTCTTCAATAATATTATCTCGCAAAGTTTCAACTGCCTTTGAAATTAAATCTGATCTGTCATAGACAATTTTTAATTCTACCCCCGGCGGAAAAGCCCCCTTAACATCAGTAATTTTCTTTTTTACAGCAGAGATAACTTTTGATGCATCTTCTCCTTGCCTCATGACAACTAGTCCACCGACAGTATCGCCATTGCCATCCAGATCAGAAAGCCCACGCCGAATATTTGGACCCAAACTGACTTTACCGACATCGGCTACTCGAACTGGTGTATTTCCCGGTCCCATACCAACTGCGATATTTTCGATTTCTTTAGGATCTTTTACATAACCAAGTCCTCGCACATAATGCTCTCTCTCGGAAATTTCAAGAGTACGCCCACCGACATCCTTATTACTGTTACGAATGGCCCGGATAATCTGATCAAGTGATATTTTAAGAGCTGCAATTCTATTTGGATCGATCTCGACTTGATATTGCTTTTCGAATCCACCGACGCTCGTAACCTCAGCAACACCGGGAACAGAACTTAGCCAATATCTCAAATACCAATCTTGAAAAGTTTTCATTTCTGCCAGTGAATATTTATGATCTTTATCGACAAGAGCATACTGAAATACCCAACCTACTCCGGATGCATCAGGACCGATTGAAGGAGTCGCTCCTTGAGGAAGTTGTCCACTGAGTTTTGATAAATATTCTACAACACGCGAACGCGCCCAATAGAGATCTGTGCCATCTTTGAAAATGACATATACAAACGACATACCAAACATGGAAAATCCACGTACGACATTTACCTTGGGAGCTGAAAGCATTGCTGTAACAAGCGGATAAGTAATCTGGTTTTCAATTAAATCCGGACTGCGTCCCATCCACTCGGTGTAAATGATAACCTGAGTTTCTGAGAGGTCAGGAATTGCATCGACTTTAATATTCTTTAAACAATAGGCTCCCCAAATCCCAAGTAGAATTGAAACTATTATTGTAAGTTTGGCATTTTTCCCACACCAGGAAATGATTTTCTCAACCATGACTATTTCCCACCGTGTCCGCTATGACCACCGGCCGGTGATCCCTTCTGAGCAGCAGCTTGAAATTTACTTTCAGCATCGATAAGGAAGTGCGCACTGGTAACTACTTCTTCGCCTTCTTTTAAACCAGAAAGTACGACAAAAGTATTACTCATTCGTGGTCCGATTTTTATTTCACGCGGTTCAAATTGTGTTGCATCTGTTTTAACGAAAACAATTTTTCTAACTCCTGTATCAATAACTGAGTCTTCAGGAATAGAAATTGATTCAGGAATATTTTTCTTGATGACAATGTTTGCAAACATTCCAGGCTTAAATTTCTGCCCAGGATTGTCAGTTTCAATTCTTGCTTTAGCTGTTCTAGTTTCTAATTCAATTTCCGGATAAACATAACTGATTTTTCCCTTGAAGGTTTTTCCCGGCTCGAAAGGCAATTCTATTTCTGCAACATCATTAGTGTTAACCAACGAGACATCGTATTCATACAATGTAACTATAATCCAGACCTTTGAAAGATCCGCAATATGATAAAGCTCCATCTCTGGATTTATGTACATTCCTTTGATTGCACTCTTTCTTACAATGAATCCGTTAACAGGACTATCAAAAGCAAGAGTTCGTTTTGAAACTCCCTTCTTTACAAGTCTGTTGATTTCACTGTTTGAGACGCCCCAAAGTTTCAGGCGCTCAAGAGCAATATTAGCTATCTCTTTTCCAGCGTCGCCCATTCTTTTTGCAGATAAATATTCTTCCTGAGTAGAAACTAAATCTGGACTATAAAGTTCGAAGAGAGGCTGGCCCTTTTTAACTTGTTTTCCCACATAATCAGCAAAGATGTTATCAATCCAACCATTAATTTTTGTATGAACATGAGCTTCTTTTGTCTCATCTGCAGTCACAGTTCCTACAGTGCGGATTGTGTATTCTCCTTTTTTCTTTTCAGCTCGAGATGTTTTTAAACCAATTTTTTTTTGCTGTTCGAACGGAATATTTACCGGAACACGCATTTCTTCAGTTTTCTTAACTTCCGCTTTTTTTACTTCAACTTTTTTTGCAATGTTAGATTCATGCTGATGTTGTGCCATTAGTACTGACGATTGAATCGACAAAAGAAATACCAAAAATATTTTCATTACATATTCCCCATACCTGAACCCGAACTTTGATTAAGTCCCGAACTATTCTCTTTTGATTTTTTAGAAGTAGCACCACTCATTCCACCGCCCATATTGACTGTCTCAGACATACCCGAAGATCCCCCCATTGCACCTGAACCAATCAAGCTTGGTCTAGATGGAGCGAATCTAAATAAAGGAGGGGCCGAAATAAGATTTTTTGTTCTTAGTCTGGCGAGTTCAACATCAATCTGAGCTGCAATTAATTCCAGTCTCTGAGTTTGTTCTACTTTTAAAGTTTCAATTAATTCTTTGAGCGCTAGCTTTCGGGAAGCATATCCAGACTTTGCATTTTGAACAGCAAGCTCTGTTGCAGGAATAACCGACGTAAGATAAAGATCGACCACGTCTTTTGCCGATTTAAATTGTTCTTGTGCGTCCAGTTCTTCTACCTTTAACCTGTTTTCTATTTTTCTTTTTTCAAGTTCAGCTGCTTGTTTGTCTAAGGCTGCAGCATCAACCTGATCAGATTGTTTTCTCCAGAAATAAAGTGGAATATTAATTCCCACCATAAAACCCCAAGTCTTTTTTTCATCCATCATTTCTGGATCAGGTTTCATGGCCATCCCTTGTAAAACGAAATCCGGCAGATATGAAAGTTTTGCTAATTTTAATTCGCTCGCAGATTGACTTAAAAGCAGGTCGAGCGATTTAAGTTCAGGTAAAGACTGAAAAGAAGGCTTCTCCAACTCACCTTGATTTGAGAATTGAGCTTTTAAAACAATAGGAGAATTTTCATTTGACTGTTGATTGAGCAATTCAAAATAAGAAGCACTTAATGTTTTATTTTCACGCTGCAAACGCAGGCGATCTACGTTAATTAGATTAAGTTCAATTCGTGACAACAGCCAGTCGTGATGTTCTGAACCACCTGTCTGATAACGAACTCGTGCACTCTCAGAAGAACTTTCTATTAGACTACGAATTTTTTCATTGAGAAGTAGAGCTTGTTGGCTGTAATAAAGTTTGTAAAAAACCTGAGCGGCCAGAAGAACTGTTTCTCTTTCGGTTGTTTCACGATCGCTCTCTGCTGAATTTGCTCTATACTCAGCAATATCTTTTTTAAGTCCTAGTTTTCCCGGAAAGGGAATTGATTGACTGACTTGATAACGAGTGACCGCTCCCATTCCGCCGTCAAAAGGAATTTCATCTTTTCCAATTGCAACAAAAGGATCATCCCATGTTCCAGCAGGAGCAACTTTCGCCTTTAATGCTTTCGCTCTTAGTTCATAAGCCTTCAGGCCAGGGTTAGATTGTTTCACTTGAGCAAGATAATCTTCCAGCAATATCTCCGTAGAGAATAGTTGATTGGAAAAAAGCAAACTGAAAAGTAGAATGGTTTTTAATTTCATTTAAGCTCTGGTTGAATATTTTTAAAAAATTTAAATGCGAATCAATATATTTACTATGACCTAAATCAATTTCTATTTTTTTATAGATAAAACTGGCCCATAATCCAGTAAAGGTTATCTTTAGAAGAACTGGCAGTACGGGCTTCTCTTTGAATTGCACCGGTAATTTCTATGTGTGGCCTAGGAAAAAAACGCGCGCCTAGGCCAATGGAATGAAGCTCTGAATTTTTATTTTTGAAATTGAGATACTTCTGATCAAAAGAAAGAAAAGGAATTATTCCTTTATATACCTCGTAATTAAAGCGATGACTCATGACTGCGCCGTTCGTATTGGCATGATTGGCTTTCGTGACTGCTGACTGAAAATCAATTTCTGACATTAAAAAAAACTGCTTCGTAAATGCTCCGATTCCCCACAGGCCGCCAACCATTCGGCGTTGTCGAGCATTGGTGCCATGATATAAGCTAAGCCCAATTTTGCTTTTGTCCAGTTTCAGACTTCCGTTAAAAGCAATTCCTCTTTCATCATTCCGAAAATAATCATCAGTTTTCAAATCAGTCACTATTGTCAAATAGGTATTGAAATTTTCGGCAAGATAAGAATACTCAGCATTGTATGATTCAGTATCGTAAGAAAAATTCAAAGCATTGCGAACAAACATGTAATGGTTGGGATCGTCGAGGCCATATGACTTGAGAAATTTTCCCAATCGTAAGTTTTGATGTTTATCGAAGCGGCCAAGAATATAGTGCCTTCTACTGAATACATGCCCGCGACTCTCTAGACCACTTCTTACTTCCTGTCTCCCGACAGTTCCGAGAATGGCCCAATGCTTTTCATTATATGCGGCTTCTGCATCCGCTTGCATAAGAATCGTTCTGGCTTCATTGACTTGATCATTCTCTCGCAGAACCTGCAAGCCTCGAATGTAAGCTGCAAGAAGAACTTTATCGCTTTTACTTAGAGACGGTATCGCATTATAAGCAAAATACTGTTCGCCTTTTACTGAAGATGTACTGAGTAACTCCTTAGAAAGCTCTCTTCCATAAAGAGTCAGCGCTCCTCCGCCGGCAGGACTGAGATGGCATGATGTACAGTTAAAATAACCGTGCCGGGACATTTCAGGAAATCCCCAGGCATTAAATGAAAATGTAAAAATGAAGACGAAAAAAAATTTCATTTGATAACTTCTGAAGCTGTTCCTTTAAATAGTGCCTTTACTGAAACTTCATCTTCGATGGTGATTCCTGCAAAGCTTGGAACATCTATTCCAAAATCCGAAATTTTAATTTTAAAATCAACTTTACCTGTAACCTCATTTCCTTCTTTCTGAAGATCAGCCAAACAGACTACTTTCTTTTCTTTACCGTGAAGGGAAAGAATTCCTTCAATGGATTGCTTCTCTATTTTGGAAATTTTTTCAGGAAATCCCTTAGGTAAAGAAACTCCACTAATTTTTAAAATGGCTTGATTGAAACCAGGCTTTCCTGTTTCGAGATATTTTTCTTTCATGTGCTCATTGCGAGTATCGAGATCTGTATCAAAATCATTCAGATCAACAACAACATTTCCAGAAAGACTGTCGTCACTAAATTTTAAATTGCCAGTTCCTTTTCCTTTAAGTCCCTTGATAGTTAAAAGAGAAGGATTTCCTTTGGCCTCAAATTCAACTGGACTTTTTTCTTTATTAAGATCAACCTGCAAAGTTTTTCCAAAACATTGCAAAGAAAAAATATGAGAACAAATAAGCGAACAAACAAAAAGATTTTTTTTCATTTAGCACCTTTATTAATCCATTCTTTGATAATTTCAATTTCTTCCGGACTAACCGGACTCATTCCAGAGTCTTTTGGCGGCATTGGTTTTGTCGA
Organism: Bacteriovorax sp.; assembly: GCA_036781565.1. Lineage (GTDB taxonomy): Bacteria > Bdellovibrionota > Bacteriovoracia > Bacteriovoracales > Bacteriovoracaceae > Bacteriovorax. The sequence continues at coordinate 33,646 of DAIQAU010000002.1, forward strand.
ATTTTCCCAATCAAGTGAAAGGATCAAGCCGCTTTCATCAGCATTTCCTGGAATAACAATTTCAAGAGGAGAATCTATCATCTCTTGAGGTGTATTGAGTGGAACTCTTGAAGCTTTACCATCCGGTTTGTGACAGCTCAGACATTTGCGATCAATAATAAGTTTTTTAATAGATGCAAATTCTGGTTTTAAAACTTCAACCGGTGAAGGTGGTGGTGTATCAGTTCCATTAAGTGGTGTTTCGGGGCCACCAGCTTTTACCCAGGCCGCGAGAAGTAAATACTCACCGGCCGTCAAAGGTTCGTTGCCTGTTTTGGGCATTGTTTTATTTATCAATGAAGATTTTGCAATCTGATCAAGATGCGATCTTGCACTTGAGTAGCTTTCAAGATTAACTCCACCTGAATTACCATGACATGAAATACACTTAGGAAGAAAAACTTTATTTTTCACTTCCTGATAAGAAATAGATTCCATCAATTCACGCGAAACAATAATAGAATTGAGATCGGAATTATTTTTATTAATCCGATAACTACAGCCTTCGAATAGCAATCCGAAGGCCGATAAGAAGAAAAATTGAGCCGAGAATTTATTTAATCTCATAGGCCTCAAATGTTCCATCCATTTTCAGATAAACATAAAGATGGTCTTGTGTTTCTTTTGAAGCAATTTTTACAACAGCAACATCATGGCCGCCTCTCGATCCTTTACTTAGCTCCATCGAAATAAATCCAGTGTGGAAAGGTTTTACATCTGCTTTCGTTTCATTGTTCTCAAGAACAAAATGCAATCCATTCTCAACTAAAGTTGAAGGATCTTTATCCGTCCAGACAGGTGCATTGGCTGCAGCAGAACCAGTCTTAACGTTAAAGCTTAAAGCTTTACCTTGATCGTCGAGAAAAATCTCAACCTGATTTTTTGTTCCGTCAGCACCTGCATATTGAGAGACAGTTGAAAGGAAGGCTGGATCAGTGACTTGATTTTTAGTCAGCTTTTGCAATTCGATAGTATGAAGTTTAGAAATAAAAGTGCTGTCAATTTTTTTCAAATTCACAAGTCTTTCAATTCGGTGAGAAGAAAGCTCCGCTGCTCTTGCTGCAGCGATTGTTGATTCAACATCAGCAAAAGACGGTGAAATTGAAAAAGCCAGAAACAAAGGGAGAATTAATTTTTTCATAGTGACTCCTTTATAAATTAAAGACCGCAGTTATTGGATTTGTAAGCTTCGGGATCAAGATCAAGACGTCCCATTCTGATTCCCTCGCCTTTTATTTTTTCATACGGAACTTTATCTGAGACAAGTATGTCTGAGACAATATCGTGAAGCATGTGATTGTTGTCAAAAGCTCCACCGAGCATAGGAAACATTTTGGCAAATGTTGGGGCCACTTGTCTCACCTCAGGCATCATGTCAAAATCCGCCGAATCCGGTAAATCTGAAACAAGTTCCCAGAAATCAGCAATTGCCTGATTAACGTTCGCATCTCTCTCCATTTTTGTTTCGGCCATCAAGGCTTCATATAACTTTATCTGAAACCAATGATAGCTCCAGATTAAGAGATTGAAGTTTGGATATGTTTGTCTGAATGCCTTGGAAAAATAATGTCCATCCATGAAGATCATGGTTTTACATTGTTCTGTAATCGCGAGAGCTTTGTTGGCCTTATATTGATTGAATAATTCATACACACGTTTTTTTAAGAGTGGTCCTCTATCCGGTGTCGTTACTAGAGCATCAAATACGAATTGATGCAATAAATGTGACCAGTCGAAAAGATTTATTAAAAGAGGAAATTGATAAACGTAATTAGGAGCAATATCGGCTTCATCATTTTTAATTTCCGGTGGATTTTTTAAAATAACGAAGATGTCTTTCAATAGTTCTTTCTCAAATTTTTCTGGGTCAGAAATTTTTCCGCGATTGACCAACAATCGTTCGTAAACGAGAGCATGACCATAATCAAATGCATATAGAAGTTTTTCAGCTTCAGGATATTCTCTTCCGAAAGAATAGGCTTCAGGCGGAAGCGGATACCAGATTGTTTCAGCTTTCGAGATCATCGAAGATACAACAATGAAAAATGATAAAAATATTTTTAATTTCATAGCCCCACCTCAAGATTGGCGTAATAACCTGTGAGCATAAGTCGATTAAATTTTCCTGTAGAAATTAAATACTCATATTGTGAAGCAATTTTCTGAGCTTCATATTTAATAATCTCTTCTGCATTATCAGCTAGCTCATCCAACATGTTTTCATTGAGTGAGTCCCCTAAAAGAATTCTTTTAGATAAAATATCTCTGATTTTGTATGCCTTTGCTAAATATTGAGTAGAAAGTTTGTACGAACGGACAGCTGTGTTGCTTTCATTAGTTGTATCACTGCAGCCTTTATTTAATTGTGACAAGATTTCCTGACGTTTAACTTGAAGTTCTCTTTCGTAAGACTGGCCGATTCTAATAGAGCTTGGAATACCAAAGCCGATTCCTCCTCCATTCGGATCAAGAAAAGACCAAATCCTCTCTTCAGTCTGATACTTACTTGCTGTGATCATAAAATCCAATGAAATGAGTTCAAAAGAATTCTTTGAGACAAAAGTTACACATGCATCTGCAGTTTGAACTTGAGTTGTAGAAAGTTCTGGCAAAGCAGGTGGATTAATTACAATCGAAGTTTGAACCGGTATATTTACCGAGGAAGCAATTAGTGTACTTTCTTCTTGTACATAGAGATTGAGCTGTTCAAGATCAAGCTCGATTGCTCCGATCTTCATGGCAAAAAGCTCTGAAGTTCCTTGCGGAACCGTTCCCGCCTCCTCTTTCATTTTTACATTTTCCAAAACCATGCCAAGCCATTCCACTTGCGTGGAAAGGAGCTTAACCAAAGAAACGTTTCTCAAATGAACGTAAAGAAGTCCTTCTACTCCATTTAAAATATTTCCTCTCATTGATGCATAGGATTTTTTCTCTGCATTTAAGAGTTCTTTTGCTTCTTTAAACTGGTACCAATTGGACGGAAACAAAAAGGGTGCAAGATTCCCTACAGCGCCAACAAAAGCCTCCGGACTTCCGGTTGCGAAACCAAGTATAGTTCCTGCATTTAATTTCGGGAGTAGATTACCGATAGCGCTCTTTACTTGCTGTCTGGAACGAAATAAATTTTCGGCATTTTGCTCGAGCGTAAAATTCAAAAATTTTGCTCTTCCCAATAATTCTTCCACTGAATACTCATTCTTTACAGACTGTGCTGTACTCTCAGAATTTTTTGTTACTGAAATCTTAAATGAATTTGATGGCAAAACGAGGTCCTCAAAATTCAGATTTAATTTATTTTTGTCCAGACAAAGATTGAACTTCACATTTTTTGAATAAGACGAAATGCAATTTTCATCTTTTTCAAATTCCAGATAATAATTTTTATTATTATGAGTAAAAGAAATCTCATTGTCTTTATCGAGTTCAAAAAGAAGATTCATTGGTTGCTTTGAAATATTTAACTCATTAATTACCACTTCAAAACTTTTTCTTTTTAGACTTTTATCAGCTACGAATGCGACAACATCTTTTTGTAATCCATTTTGTAAAAGAACACCTTCATATTGCCCTTTAAGATCCTTTGTATTTTTACAGCTTGCCAGAAAGAAGGCCGCTGTAATCCCAATTATTAGTTTAATTCTCATATACTCACCTATTTAATTAAAATGGCCTTAAATTCATTCCATCTGTATCTAAACTCAGGGTCAACCGGAAGCATGATTGTCGGGTCTTTTACTGTGTACTTTAAATATGTATCCCAGGTTTCTTGCTTACCACCGTTGTCAGGCCAACCTGGGTTAATCGGACCAGTACATGAGTAATCATTTGCGACAAGATAGATATTTAAAATTATTTTTGGAAATAAGGGCGACTGATTACCAGAATAACGATTGTCTTGCCCTTTGATAAAAATACAGGTTAATGGAAGAAATTCATCACCAATTGAAATTTTAGATCCGTCCTTTAGAAAAATGCGATCATAAAATGTTCTGTAAAACAGTGAGGGATTGCTTGAATCAATAACTAAATTGCTAAACTTAGGTGATGAATAAATTGGTTCAGACTCATCCTGCTCATATGAAAAATAAGTATCGCTTCCATCTGGCAAGGCGATTTTAAATTCGCCAGATTTTCTGACCATCAAAGTTAATTCTCGATAATATTTTAAGTCTTGGGCCAGCTGAGTTTCACCGCTGAACGCGTTGATAGAAATGAGGAACAAAATAAAGCTTAACTTCTTATACATAGCCACCTCGTTAAAAGAAATCCATGATCTCATCAATCTTTTCCTGAGCTTCAAATTGATCTGTAGATTCAATTGCCGTTTTTACGCACGATTTAATATGAGTGTGCATTATTTCTTTTTCTAAAGATTTTAGCGCGGAAGTGGCTGCTCTGATTTGAAAGATAATATCGAGACAGTAGCGATTATCATCTATCATCTTATCAATTCCATCCAACTGTCCTTTAACTCGGTTCAGTCTTCTTTTTTGAGCAGTATGGCTAGGGAAATGATGCTTTCCATCTCCCACCTCGTGACAAGAATCACTTTTTGTAGAATGTTTATGTGCTTTTGAGACGTGAATTGTTTTCTCTGTTTTCTTTTTAATCATTTTTTCTCCGCTTATAATCAAGTATTACCCTATAGGGGTATAGTATGGCAAATCTAGCCATTGTAAAAAATTCTTACATTTTAATTACACATCGATTTGATCCTTGCCTCCCAATGGAGAACCCCTTTAAATCAACTGACAAATATCACAAGCAACGCCTGACACGGCACATATTTTCAATATACCCTTCAGGGGTATAGTAATAATAGAATATCAACCCTGCAAGCAAAGGAATACGTATGTCAAAAATTTTCTTGTTTTTATTTCTCTCACTATTCTCAATTTTTTCTTATGCTCACGAGAATGAAAATGGAATAAGTCTTGAATCAAAAATACCTTCGACAATAGTTGCAGGTAAAATTCATTATACTTTTGACTTATATGACAATACCGCCAAAAGAAACTTAACTGATTCTGACTTGACGGATTCACATGAAAATAGAGTTCATCTCTTTATTTACGATTCTGCATTAAAAGAATTTAAACACGTTCACCCGCAATTTATTAACGACGAATGGACAATTGATTTTGAACTGAATGTGAATGGTCAGTATTGGGTATGGGCCCAGGCGACTCTACTTTCAGACGGCGACGAATTTTCAGCATCCGAAAAAATCAATGTCGTTAATGGAAAAATTCCAAATGAAATTCCATCGAGCTTAGGAGAAATCAAAACGGCTTCGGATGACATTTCAGTTGCAACTGTATCCGGAAAAGCAAAGGTTAACTCACAAAGTATGTTGATGGTGAAGTTTTCAAGAACAGATGGCACAACACCAGTAGTAACAGATTACCTAGGAGCTTTCGCTCATATTTTAATTGTACCAAAAGATGGTTCAGCTATTATCCACGCTCACCCAATGTCGACAGGAAAACCTAATGAAGGAATGATTCATGTGACTTTTCCAAAAGATGGAGAATACAGAATCTGGATTCAATATATGGATGGCGGAATCCTAAGAGTAGTTCAACTTTCAATAAAGGTTAATAAATAATGACTTTCGTAATTTGCAAAGATTGTGGAGATCAATTTAGATCTCCACATCCAGAAGGAAAAATCGGTGAAATTTCTGATTATGCTAATAGTCTCTGCAAGGCCATAAAGACAGTTTCATGCATGGATCAATGTCAAAAAAACAAAATGACAATTTATAAAATTCCATTAAAGCCCGACGTTAACCTAAACATTAAATCCTTATCATTAGATGAGACTTTAGAATTCATAAGAAGCCACTAAGTCACAAAATTCATGGTTAGGACGTATACACATAAAACCATCTAAAGGATCTTTCTGATGCTCGATAGGATTATTAAATTAGCTCTCACTCAACGACTCATCTTTGTCTCTTTGGCTGCTATGTTAGTTGGCTATGGAGGTTTTGTCCTTACACAACTACCGGTGGACGTTTTTCCTGATTTAAATCGTCCTACGGTCACTATCATGACTGAAGCAGAAGGCATGGCCCCTGAGGAAGTTGAAACATTAGTCACCTACCCCGTTGAAACGGCTTTAAATGGTTTACCTGGAGTTGAGCGGGTACGTTCAAGTTCGGGTGTCGGATTAAGTGTTATATATGTCGAATTTGCATGGGGAACAGAAATTTACCGAAACCGTCAGACTGTACAGGAAAAGCTGGAGCAGGCTAAAGAAAAGCTTCCAAAAGGAATCACACCTGTTATGGGCCCAATTTCTTCCATCATGGGAGAAATTCAGCTTGTAGGTCTTTCAGCTAAAGATAATTCTGTGTCGCCAATGCAGCTTAGAACACTCGCCGACTGGACTTTGAGACCTCGATTATTAAGTATTCCCGGTGTAGCACAGGTTATTTCAATTGGTGGCGGTGTCCGACAATTCCAAATCTTACTATCAGCTTCAAAAATTCAAAAGCTCCAATTAAGCATCGACGATGTAGAACACTTTCTTTCCGACATCAGTAAAAACACTACAGGTGGATTTATCGATATTGATCGCAAAGAATATTTAATAAGAAATATCGGTGTTACTAAAACAAAAGAAGATATTTTAAAATCAGTTGTTGGAATACATCTGGGAAAACCAATTGTTGTTAGTGATATTGCAGAAGTAAAAGAATTACCTCAGGCAAAACGTGGCGATGCCAGTGTTAATGCCAAAGAAGCTGTCATTATCAGCATTCAAAAACAACCAGGTGCAAGCACGATATTGCTGACAAAAGAAATTCAGAAAGCACTCGAAGAAATCAAAACGTCCTTACCTGAAAATGTCATTGTTAACCCTAACCTGTTTAAGCAAGCTGACTTCATTGAAAAATCAATCGATAACGTAAAAGAAGCTTTAAGGGACGGGGTCATTTTAGTCTTAATCGTTTTGTTCTTATTTCTACTGAATTTTAGAACTACAATGATCACAATGACAGCTATTCCGCTCTCCTTCATGTTAACAGCAATCATTTTCAAGATGTTCGGTTTATCGGTAAACACTATGACTCTTGGGGGACTCGCAATTGCTATTGGTGAACTTGTAGATGATGCGATTGTAGATGTGGAAAATGTTTTTCGAAGATTAAAAGAAAATAAGGCCCTTCCCGTCCCCCAAAACACTTTTAAAGTTATTTATGAAGCTTCAAGCGAAGTCAGAAATTCAATCATCATAGCTACAATTATTGTCTGTCTTGTTTTTATTCCATTATTTGCAATGGGTGGTATAGAAGGAAAACTCTTTGCTCCTTTGGGAATTTCTTATGTCATTTCTCTCTTAGCTTCTATGATTGTTTCACTCACTGTTACACCTGCACTATGTTCTTATCTTCTTACCAAAGGTAGCCTGCTGGAACATAAAGAAGGGCCTATTGTCCGATTCTTAAAAAAAATGGATCTAAAGATTTTAAATTTCTCTCTGAATAACGAAAAATTAATTATAGGTTTTACACTTGGATTGTTTCTCTTAGCTGTTGTAACTGCTACACAAATGGGTCGGGACTTTTTACCAAAATTTAATGAAGGAACTGCCACGATTACAGTTCTTGCACAACCAGGAACCTCATTAACAGAATCAAATCGCATCGGCACTGAAGCAGAAAAACTAATTATGAAGTCTCCTGAAGTCAGTTCTGTTTCAAGAAGAACCGGCAGAGCTGAACAAGATGAACACGCAGAAGGTGTTCACTCATCTGAGATTGATGTAGATTTTCATGAAAAAGGTCGTCCTCGTCAGGTTGTACTGGAAGAAATAAGAAAAAATCTCAATACGCTTGAAGGTGTTTATGTGAATTTGGGGCAACCAATTTCTCACCGACTTGATCACTTACTTTCAGGTGTTAAAGCACAAATCGCGATTAAAATATTCGGGCCGGAATTAAATGTTCTCAGACAAAAGGCAAGTGAAATAAACAATGTTTTAAGTGGCACTAAAGGCCTCGTTGACTTACAAATTGAGCAACAGGTTCTTGTTCCACAAGTTAAAATTCAACTGTTGAGAGATGACGCTAAAAAATATGGAATTGTTGTCGGGGATCTTGCACAACTTCTGCAAAAAGCACTTCAAGGTGAAGTTGTCGGACAAATTTTAGAAAATCAAAAGACGGTTGATGTACTTATGAAGTTTGATGAGACCTCTCGTTCTGATCTTGAACTCATAAAAAAAACTCCTATCAAAATTCTTCCAGATGGAAGCAAAGTATTAGTTGAACAAGTTGCTGATGTTTATGAGTCAACTGGACCGAATATTATCAACCGCGAAAATTCACAAAGAAGAATTGTTGTTCAAGCTAATTCATCAGGAAGAGACATAGAAGGACTAATTAATGAATTAAAAAATAAAATAGAAAAAAATGTAAAATTACCTCAAGGATATTTTATCTCGTACGGAGGACAATTTGAAAGCCAGCAGCAGGCCAGTAAATTAATGGTCGTGCTTGCAGTAATGTCTATTTTAGGCATTTATCTTGTTCTTTATATGCACTTCCATTCAGCTTTCATTGCTATTCAAATTATGCTGAATATTCCGATGGCATTCATTGGCGGTATTATTGGAATTTATCTTACCGGGAAAATCATTTCGGTAGCGAGTTTAGTTGCCTTTGTTACTCTTTGTGGAATTGCTTCCAGAAACGGAATCATGATGTTGTCTCATTATTTACATTTAATGAAGCATGAAGGTGAAACCTTTACTAAAGAAATGGTCATTAGAGGTTCTCTCGAAAGATTGGTGCCAGTGCTTATGACGGCCTTGACGGCCATACTTGGTTTAATACCGCTCGTCCTTGCAGGTGGAGACGCAGGTAAAGAAATCCTTCATCCCGTAGCTGTCGTAATTGTTGGAGGTTTATTGAGTTCAACTTTACTGGACATTTTTGTAACACCAACAATTTTTTACCATTTTGGAAAGAATTCAGCTTTGCATTCGATTGAAAGATCTGAACATAACAATATTTTTGAAGGAGAATAAAATGAAAAAAATGATCATTACTTTAATTGCTGCTTTAACGTCTTTGACTTTATTTGCTCACGAAGGCCATGGAAACACTCCAGGAAGTTTTAAATCACTTCACGGTGGCACTGTACAAAATGGTAAGCAACTAAATCTCGAAATTATTGTGAATGGAAAAGAAGTGACTATTTTCCCTACTTCTCACGAAGGGAAAGATGTCCCGTTAAAGGATGTTAAGATTGAAGCCTCTGCAAAGCCTAAAAAAGGAAAACCTTATGCAGTTCAATTTTCACCTGCATCTGGTAATGGTCTATCTACATCCGTTGACTTAAAAGGAGCGAATAGACTTCCTCTAGAAATTTCTGTAACCAATCAGGGAAAGACAGATAAGTTTACAGTTCAGGTTGAAGAATAAATATGGTGTTTTTCATGCAAACAAAATTCAGTTTTAAAATACTTCCTCTCTTTTTGGGAGGAGTATTTCTAAATAGCGCTTACGCTGATCAAAGTATCTTTAGCCAAAACATTGACGTATCAAAGAATGAATCAGAATTTTTGAAGTCAAAAGAAGAGCAGAAATTAGCACGTAGCTTGTTTCTTCCAGAGCTAAGCATTAATGGCGGCCTTGGTTCAGAAAAATTAAATGACAAGACAGATAAAGAAGAAGGTCCATACTTATTTCTTGAAGGAAAGATAAATCTTTTTAAAGGTGGAAGAGATCAAACTCAAGTTGAAAAAATTAATCTTGAGACGAAAAAACGTTTATTGGAGACTGAAATCTCTGGAAGAAAATTAAAAATTGAATCCTTCAAACTGATTACGGAAACAAATCGTTTGAAGGCAGAAAATGATCTCCTTCTAAAAGAAATTAAGGACAATCAAATTCAAAGAAATATGGCCCTAAAAAAGGTCAATGCCGGTCTTACGACTAATGTTGATATTCTGGATTTCGATATTAAGGAACAAAATTTAAATAACAGAGTTGCAATTAATAATCTCAATATAGAGACTAACATTAAAAATTTGCTTGCTTTGTATGCTGGTAAATCTACATTAAGCGAAATCGAAAGTAATTTTGACAATACAGATGAAAAGAAAATCGAAGGTTACAACTCTGCTGATTGGATAAATATTTCGGCAGCCAAGCTTGATTATGAAATAAGTTCACTGGATAAGAAAATTGTACGTTCAGAATATAGTCCTGTTATCGACTTAGAAGCGAAATGGGGTCAGATCACGCCTCAGCAAGAAGTCCTTAAAAACGAAAAAGAACATCAAGTTTTATTAAATATCAATATCCCTTTATATACTGGCGGAACAACTAGTTACAAAACTCAACAGGCCATCCTAGAATCTTCTCAAAAAGAAAGAGAACTAAGACAGATTGAAATTGAAGCCAAAACAAATTTCGACGTCGAACAGAAAAAAATCGAAACATTACAAACACTCTTAAAATCGTATCAACAAATTCTTTCAAAAGCTGAAAACTACAAATCACTGACTGTAAGCGAATACAAAAGAGGAATCAAAAATTCTCCTGATGTCATTTCAGCTTCAGATAAACTCTTAGAAGTAGCGATTAAAACGCTCGAGACGAAAACAGAGTTATCTGTGGCAACGTTTTCTTTCAGTGAAAATTTCAAACACTAAGGAGTACTCATGAAAATTCTTATTTCAACTTTATTAATGTTTTTGGCCGCCAATGCCTTTGCTCACGGTGAAAACAAATTTGGGCCACACAAAGGATATATCCGAATGCCAGGTGCTTTTCACACTGAACTTGTACCAGCTGAGAACAACTCGTTCTTAGTCTATTTAATGGATGTAAACAATAAGATGCCCACAACAAAAGAATCTTCTCTTACATTAGTATACAACAGTGACGAAAGCATTGTGTTTGAATGTAAGCCTACAGATGATCATTATTCTTGTAATACAGATAAAAAAGTTAATCTTACAAAAGGCCAAATTACTTTAAAACCTTCACGTTTGGGCAGAAAAGGCAAAGAGGCCATATATGATCTACCTTTGAGTTTAGATGTCACAAAGAATGCCCATAGCGGCCATACTGGTAAATAATCGGATGAACTATTAAGACTTCGCTTCGTTTTAATCTACTTTATTTACTTTCAGGCTTTATCTTAAATTTCATTTGGGAATACATACAGTGTTCCCCTTTTTTTATACATAACTATAATAAACCAACACTTGGTTCTATGGTCATTGCTTCTTTTGGGGACTTAATAATTATGACGGCCATTTTACTTTTACTTCCAATGTTTAAAGTAAAATGGCATGTAATGATAAAATTAGAAATATTGGCTTTAAGTGCAGCCTTTATTGTTGAACTATACGCTACAAAAACACAACGTTGGTTTTATACAAACGCAAACATACTTATACCATGGGTAAAGATTTCAATTTTTCCTCTTTTGCAAATGATGATCATAGTGCCAATAAGCTTCAAACTTTCAGACTACTACACGAGAAAGAATTAATAAACTATCGTCTGAACTTCTTTTAAATCAATTCCAGTTTCTGGTTGAGCGACGATGCAGTTTTTTTCCAACTGAGCGGCTTCTTTTTCATTGATCAAAGTTTCACTTTCGAGCATCTTTTTAATTTTCCCATTTTCAACTTGGAAATTTACAAGTTTTTCACCAATGAGTTTTGGTTCAACAATGACAGCTGAGCCCAACTTCTTTTCATGTAAATTGAATAACATTCTACCGTTTCGATGGATTTCTTTGTGATAAAGATCTATCTTCTTTCCTACTTCAGGAAGATTATATTCAGTAGCTTTTTCGAGCTCTCTTCCTTGTCTATTGTGAGAGAATTTCATTTTATAAACTTCTACTTTTTGACCAGTTCTAACTTCATTATAGTCACGACATATTAAAATTTTATTACTTGGTAGAATTTCTGTAATCTGATGGAAAGCTCGTGATTGCAAAGGGATTAAACTGCTAAGAATTAGAGAAGATAAAATGATTTTGTACTTCATTGGAGACCTCCATTTAATAGGTATACGTCAAAGACCTACGATTTGTGACCAAGCGTTGTAAAGTCACAAAAACATTACGATCGGCGTATACAAATAAAAACAAAGGAGGAAGTATGAAATTTATTTTGACTATGGTTCTGACTACTTTTATTAGCTTTGCTTATGGAGCTAATAGCACTGAAAAAGTTAATATCAATGTAACTGACAATGGCTTTGAACCAAGCCAAATTAAAGTGAAGCCTGGAAGTGATGTTGAACTTGAAGTCACTCGAAAAACGAATGAAACTTGTGCTACCGAAATTTCGATTCCATCAAAAGGAATTAAAAAGTCATTACCATTAAATAAAACCGTAAATATTAAATTGGGACAATTAAAGAAAGGCGAAGTCAAATTTAGCTGTGGGATGGATATGATTAGCGGTGTAATTAATATTCAATAGAAAAAATCATCAAGATCATATTCCATAAAAAGAGGCCCAATTTAATGGGCCACTCTTCCTTTAAATTTATTTTCAAAAATTGAATAAAGTATTGGCAGTACAACCAACGTTAAAATTGTTGATGAAACAATCCCACCGATAACAACTGAAGCTAAAGGCTTTTGTACTTCTGATCCAATACCAGTAGAAAGCATCATTGGTAAAAAACCAAAGATTGCAACTAAAGCTGTCATAAGCACCGGACGAAGCCTGATCAAGGTGCCTGTAACAACTAGATCTTTGCCTGTTCTTCCTTCAAGCTTGAGCTGATTAAAATAATTAACCAGAACAACACCATTCAAAACCGCAATCCCCGAGAGAGCAATGAATCCTACTCCGGCCGAAATACTAAATGGCAAATTATTCAGCATTAAACTAACGATTCCCCCAACTAGCGCGAATGGAACGCATGAGAAAATAAGTAATGTCTGTCCAACGCTTCTAAAGGCAGCATAAATCATAAATAGGACGATCGTTAAGGCGATCGGAGTAAGAATCATCAGTCTTTGTCTTGCTTCTTGTAGGTTTTTAAAATTTCCTCCCCAAGTTAAATAATATCCTTGCGGTAACTTTACTTTTTCCTCTACAAGTTTTTTTGCTTCGTTAACAAAACTTTCCGTGTCTCTCCCCCTTAAATTGACTAATACAGCAGACCTTCGATTAGAATCTTCACGCGATATCGATCCATAAGTTTCTGCAAAATAGATTTTTGTAAGATTGGATAACGGAGTTGTAACGTTGGTACCAATTCCTACAGGCAAACCTCTAATCGTTTCAAGATCGGATCTGTCAATTTCTGCTAGTCTAACTACAATGGGAAACTTTTTTTCATTTTCAAATAAAGTTCCAGCTTCCTTACCTCCGAGTGCAATAGAAACAGTATCAAGTATATCAGCAGTACTTGCACCATAGCGATGAACGGAATTATCAATAGGCTCAATTTTTAATACTGGACTTGTACCGGCCAAATCTTCTTCGACATCACCAGCACCTTCAACTGTTGACACAACTTCTTTAATTTCCTTTGCCTTATCCATAATTGTTTTTAAATCAGGACCAAAGATTTTAATTGAAACATCCGCCCTTGTACCTTCGAGCAATTCATTAAAACGCATTTGAATAGGTTGTGAGGCAAGATAATTCTGTCCTGGAACTTCTTTTTCTAATTTCCCAATGAGAGCGTTAACCAATGATTGAAATGTATGCTTTTTACTGCCATTGCTTTCAGGCCATTTAGATTTATCTTTCAACATTATATATGTATCTGAAATATTCACGCCCATGGGATCAGTGGCGACTTCGCTTGTTCCAATTCTTGAAAAGACATTTTCCACTTCAGGAAATTTCATGATCACTTCTTCAGCTTTTCTCTGGAGAGCTATTGATTGATCAAGACTGGTGTTTACAGGTCTGATCATGTGAAAAGCAAAAGACCCTTCACTTAACTGAGGCAAAAATTCAGCACCACTTCGCATGAACAAAAAAACTCCAATGATAACTGCCGCCAATGAGGCACCTATGGTGAATTTCTTCAATGAGAAAGTTGCTTCTAATACAGGCTTGTAAATTTTTTTAATCCACAACATAAATTTTGGTTCTTTGTCTTCAGCGTCTCTGGATAATATTAGTGATGCCATGGCTGGAGCAGTTGTAAAAGAAAGCATTAAGGCTGAAATGACCGCAATTGCAAACGTAGCGGCCATCGGTCTGAACATTTTCCCTTCAACTCCAACAAGAGCGAAAATAGGAAGGAAGACAACTACAACAATAAGTTCTCCAAAACCAGCAGCAACTCTAACTTCTACAGTGGCATCATAAACCGCTTTCTGTAATTCTTCTTTGGTCAATTTTCTTCCAAGATGTTTTGTCTTTTCATGAATAAATCTAACGCAATTGTCAATGAGAATTACAGTTCCATCAACGATGATTCCAAAATCAAGCGCTCCTAAACTCATCAAATTCCCAGATAAGCCCAATGGTTTCATAATTAAAAATGTCATCAGTAAGCTTAATGGAATCGTAAATGCCGTAATAATGGCTGCTCTGATATTACCGAGTAAGACAAATAGAACAACTATAACTAGTGTGGCTCCCATAATAAGGTTATGTTCAACTGTTCCGAGAGTTGCATTAACGAGATCTGATCTATTGTAAACAGTATTCAAAACAAAATCAGATGGTAAAGTTTTAGAAATTTCTTCCACCTTCTCCTGAATTCGGGTGGAAACATTTCGACTATTTTCTCCCAAAAGCATCATTGCTGTACCTAGTACAACTTCATGTCCATTGACTGTTGCAGAACCAGTACGCAATTCTTTTCCCAAGGCCACTTGTGCAATATCGCCAATTTTTATAATTCTAAAAGAATCCAGTTGCTTTACTGGGACATTTTTTATGTCTTCAATGTTTTTAAAAAGCCCAATCCCTTGAATGAGAAATTGCTCGGCACTCTGTGAAACATAACCTCCACCAACGTTCTGATTTACTTTTTCCAATGCCTCTACTATTTCATCGAAATGGACTCCGTATGATGCCATTTTCTTAACATCCGGTTGTACGTGAAATTGTTTTTCATATCCACCGGTAGTGTTAATTTCAGCTACTCCTTCGACAGTTAAAAGTCTTGGTTTAACAAACCAATCCTGCAAAGCTTTAACATCCATAAGCTGCTTAAGTCTTTCTTCGCTATTTGTTGAAGGATTTTTAACGTCTAAGGAGTATTGATAGATTTCACCAAGGCCTGTAGAAATTGGCCCCAATTCTGCTTTTGCGCCTTTTGGTAATTCAGAAAGTACTCCTTGCAATCTTTCAGAGACGACTTGCCTTGCACGATATATATCAAGTCCATCTTTAAAAACTACAGTGACCTGAGATAGGCCAAAACGGGTAATACTTCTAACTTGCTCAACACCAGCGAGACCTCTCATTGAAGATTCGACCGGAAAAGTAATCGATCTTTCTATTTCTTCCGGAGCAAGACCTTCAATAATAGTATTAATTTGCACCTGATTATTAGTGATGTCAGGTACGGCATCAATTGGAAGATGCTGGAATGAATACATTCCCGCAATAGCGATAGCAGCCGTCAAGGCCAGTACAACTATTCTGTTGTACACAGAAAAATGAATTATTTTATTAATCATAGCTTTGCCTTATTTTTAATGTGAATGTCCTTCAGGCGCTCCCCCGAAAGCAGTTAGTTCAGCAATTCTTACGAAGCCAACTCCATTGGTAATGACTTCATCTCCAGTTGCTAAATCCGATGAAAGAATTTTTACTAATGAGCCACTTTTTGAAATTAGTTTGAAATCAATTCTCTTTATAAAACCATTCCTGATTCGATAGAGATTTACTTCCTCTTTGGAAAGCATTCTCGCAGAATCTGGTACAGTCCATGGACCAACTCCCACAAGTTTCATTGTTTTAATTTCAAAATTCTTAGTTGCTTCGGGTGACAAAATGAAGCCTTGTTCTTCATTGGCCTTTACAATCCCTTTTTCGGGGCCGACATTTGAATTTTCTTCTTCATGCTCTTTTTCTTGATGTTTATCATGACCATCTTCTTTTCCAGAATCTTTATGATCATCATGCACATCTTGCTTTGTACTTGTGCCAAGTTCCTTATGGTTTTCTGTTTTTGCATTTTTTTCTTCATTAAAAGCAAGACTTGAATTAACAAGAAGTATAACAAGCAAAGAAATTCTAAAATTAATCATTGCTTTTCTCCTTGCATACTTTTCTTCCAAAAATTGTTTTTCTACACTCAGCTTCGCCTTTCGCTGCTGGAGCAGAATCCGACAGAAGACTTTCATAAGGTCCCACAAATGCCATTCTTTGCAATTTGTCGTAATTGATAATAAAACTATAAAGAGCCTCTGAATAAGCGGCTTGAGATTGCAAAAGTGAGAGAACTGTTTGCGAAAAATCTCCTAACGATACTGGATTCCCGACATCAAACTTTTCAGACATGGCTTTAAAATTTAATTCACTAAGCTCGAGTCTTTCTTTTTGGAGTGATCTGATTCTTAATGAAGCATTATGTTCCTGACTAACATTTAGAACCTGTCGTCTTAATGTTTCTTCAATACCTTTCAATTGTAACTTCATCACCGCTTCTTTAGATTTTACGATGTCAATTTGTTTTCCATTGGCAAAACCTAATCCCTGTGAGACTGGCATATCATCAAATACACCTCCAGCCGTTCCTCTACTTATGGAAGGAACTCCTAAAAAAGAAAAACTTATTTCCTTTTTTATTTCAGGAATGACTTTTATGAAATATTGGAACTGGATTATTTCGGGAGATTTTTTCAAAATGTCTGCCTCCCAATCATTAGGTTCCATCGGTTGATTGACTGATCCATCAGGAAATTTAATTGAATCTAATTCCAACTCTTCTTTAACGGAAATCCCCAGTGCCTGAGATAGAATACTTTTCTCGTAATCCACAAGAACTTTCATTTTTACGAGATCTTCCTTAATGTTCAAATGTTGTATTTGAATTTCTCTAACGAGTTCTGGGTTTTCCAATCCTAGGTCTAACCTATCTTCAGCGATATTTTTAATAGTAGAAAGATTTACCTCATGCTTGAGAAGAGATTTATAAAGTTCCTGATCCAACAAGACTTTTAGGTAAAGAGATCTGGCCGAAAAGACTTCATTTGCCTTCAATGCAAGATAACCTTGTTTCTCTGCTGCAAAAAGTAACTCTGTCTCTTTTAATCGAAACCAATTTGAGGGAACTAAAAATGGTGCGATTTCCTGAATGACATCCAGAATAGCCGAAGGTTCAATTACAACTTTTCCAATGTTCCAAAGATTTAAACGAGGAAGCATATTTAAGCGAGCTTCATCTATAGAAACTTTAGCCTGATAAACCCTTTCTGCATTTTGTAAGACTGACAAGTCTTGCTCTTTCACCTTCTGAGTGACACTTTCTAACGAAATGACTTCTGAAAAAGAAACTTTACTGTTCAAAACGAAAAAAAATAATAATGGAATAATTTTTCTCATGGTTGAACTCTCTTTAAGACAGCAATGAATGTCTTAGCGACTAAAGTAGGTTGAATGACTACATGAATTTCATTAACTTCTTTAATCTCATTATTAAGAATTCTTTTGGAGATTGATCGGCTTTTTTGAAGAACTTCGGACGTTTTGATTGGACCGTCTCCACTGCGATCACTCGAATCGAACAAACTGACTTTGTAAACATTTGCGCAATTTTCCGCAGCTACTGCAATTTGTCCATTGTCATAGTCGGGTCTGATTTCGCTAAAAATACAACCAGAAGCAACCGCGGTTCCCTTTGCATTCCAGTGAGTAGTTTGCAAAGAAAAACTTAAATTATTCAGATCCGCTGTAACTTCTTCCAATGTTCTGATTCTATTTGAAGTATAAGGTGGCAAGCTTGGAATTAAAGTCATCCGAGTTTTAAACTCTTTTTCTCCTGCCATAAAAGTTCCTTCGTAAGTTCCTTCAACAGCAGTATAAAATTCTTGTTTTCGAGCTAGATCATTTTCAAGCAATGTCGCTTTTCGCTCTAAGTTTTCATTTTCAACAACGAGTTCTCTTTGTGTTTTTTCTTCTAAATTTTTATCATCCTTTTTTCCACAAGAGACGATCAAGGTTAATAAAAGTAATAAAAAAAGTAATTTCATGGTTCCCCCTAATTATTTTATATTTTCTGCTCTAAAAAAGTTCCTTTTAATATGTATAGAGTCCACAATGCCTCTATTGCTTTCAACTCTTCCTGATTTCGAATTTGAGTGTATTCAATAATCTGTTTATGAGTTTCCACAATAAGTGGTCCGGAAATCATTCCTTGTGAAAACAACTTTTCAGCATTTTTATGCTTTTTCTCGATAGAATCGTCTGACGGAGTATTGTTTAAATTATTCACAGAGGTCTTGTAGGTATTAGCTAAATTTTCCAAAAGAGCTTCTTGCTTCTTAATATTTGCCTGATGAACATTCTGAGCTTTTGAAAACTCAACTGCCTTTAGTGATTTTTCCCCTTGATTGACTTGGAAAAGTGGCAGAGGCAGACTTATACCTGCACCGAACATCTGATATTGTAATGACCCATCGATTTTGTTTTGAGCTATTAGATCGACTGTAAATTCCGGCCATGCTTCAGATTTAGCAACATCCAATTCACTTTTCGTTAAATCGACCTCAGCCTTTGATTTTAAAATCAACGCGGATTTTAAATCCCCCGAAGAATTTTGCAGCTCTGGCCACTTTTTTATTAACTTTGGTAAATTGGACTCAATTTCCGATTTGTTAAGTTTCGATATCGCAATAAGCTCTGTGAGAATCTCGTTTCTTTCTGTATTGGCCTGATTCAAGCGGAACTCAAACTCACTGATAGCCATCTGTATAATGCCCAAGGTTGCTTCCTGTTCAGGATTTAAACGAGGCCTAGATTGATATTGATTTTTGATAAGCTTGAATCTTGAAATTGATTCTTCAACTTTGAGCATCTCCTCCTTTAATTGCGACAATCTAAATAAAGACCTAACTCCCAACAAAGTAACTTCTTCAATTTTACTGAGGCTATCTGCCTTAAAAACTTCGCCTAATGCTTTTCCTCTTTTACTTCTTGCTGATCTTTGACCTGTAAATTCTATTGTCTGAGACAATCTAAGTTCACTGTCGAAAACAGAACTACCTAAATTGCTACCTCCTAATGATTCAAAAGATATCACAGGATTTTTCCAGGCCTTGCCTTGAGCTGCTAACTTAGTTGAAACTTCATTAATTTTATCTACGCTTATAACTTCAGGGTGATTTTCCTGGATGCACTTTAAAAGATCATTAGCGCTTATAGGATTTGGACATTTAACAGCTGACTCGGCAGCCGCTAAAAACATGTATGTGGAAAGCCCACAAATAAAAACTCTAGCAAGCATTGTTGCATACTCCGGTTTTAAAAATTTTTAGGTAAATTAAATGGAAAAATTAAACGTGAATGGGCGGTTTGCTAAGAAACGATATGTCAGGTTGGGTATAGATGTGATCGTAGAAGAAATTTGCGGAAAAATAAGTATTAAATTCTTTAAACGAAAAAATTTCATTCATGCTTATCAAAAAATGGTTACATCCTTCGCAATGATCGCAATGAAAGAAATCTTCAGGGGAATGATCACTAGACTGGTCTTTTGCCGATAAATTAGAAAATGAATTAATCTTTTCTGTTTTTGAAAATTTAGCACGAGAAGAAGGGTTACCCGTATTTTCGGAAACTTTTAATTCGCAAGCAAATGATGAGGTTAATACCAACTGTAGTACGAAAACTACTGTTAATATGAACAATTTTTTCATGATTAATCTTTATCAGTTTGAGACTAATGATTCAAGATAAAATTCAAGAATTACAATACTATACGGTTATCATCTTTATTAGTAAGTCTTCGGATTTGCAAGCTACTCTGAATCTTGATGACATTTTCCTACTGTTAAAAAATTTAATTTCAACTTATAATAGTCCTAATGAAATTTTTCTCAATTTTTATTATTTTCACGCTCCTCATTCTATCAGTTGCCGATGGTGTAGCCTGCGCACAGAAAGATTTTAATTATGATCAAAACAACAAAACAAGTTTGATCTCGTCTCTTAACTCACTTGAAGTACAATTTACTGATGATTTCTCAAATGATCATTGCGATGTATGTCCAAATTCTTGTTTTTTGAATTTGGTGTATACACAAAAAAAACAGTCTAACTACCAAACTTTCGCTGTAAATAATGAAGAACCTTTCTTCAGCAACGGTTCTCTTCTAATCTCGAACTTTAATTCAAAAAATGAGCGGCCTCCAATACTAGTTTGAATTTTCAATCGCATTTGAATTTTTAAATTTTAAAATTGGAGTTTCCATTGAAGACTATTATTTCACTTATCCTTTTTTCATTCACACTTGTTTCCTGCTCTCATACTCATGATGTAATTAAAACTGACAACAGTAAGATCGTTGAAGTTAAGCTTGCTGATACGAACAGCCATTCACCCAAAATAGGTAATCCAGCTACTGTTTTCGATTGGAAGTGTGAAATTATTTCAAAAGGAACGCGTTCTCAAAGGTGGTCATGTCATAGAGAAAACGAGATTGTTGGAAAAATATCTGACATCATTTCAAATGATACAGTTAAGGTGCAACTGGATAAAGACTACAATGTTTCTAAGGATACTTTTGTTATTATCGAATAATCTTTCATCAAATCCCCTCAAGACAACTCTTGGGGGGATTCTGACTATAATTTCGTATGAGCATTATTAAAGAATCTTGAGACAGGCTGAAAAGCTACTTTTAAATGCTCATCAACCCCTTCTTTGGACCAAGTTTCTCTTATGATCTGCCAATTACCATCAGCATTCTGTTTTACATACAATTCTTTTTTGCCAATGTCCGATAAAGTTGACGATTGATAATTTTGAATAAAGGTAATTACCGCATAATCTTTTTCAAATAAAATTGTTACGTGATCAACTTCAACTTTAGGGTTTCCTGGCATTGAAAAGACGGCATTTTTATATTGCTTAAACTTGAGAAAGTTTCCTTTTAGATCAATAAAATGTTCAGCATCGTAATGTGCCATAAATTTTTCAATATCTTTTGCTTGCCAAGAAGCTGTCCACGAATTAATAAAACTTGTCAGCTCATTTTTCATCAACTCATGTGAATCACTTTTTAGAAATTGAAGACTCTGTGTAATTATAAATGGTGTTTTATTCAATTCGATATACTTTGAAACTTCAATTAAATCCTTATTGTTCATTACAACACAACCTCTTGAGTCGAGGCCTTTTTCAATTCTTGTTTCATCGTTAGTTGAATGAAGCCAAATACCAGAGCCCTTCTTCTTAAAAATTTTATCAACTTCATTAGGATAATTAGAAATAAAAGCACCGGCGCCGTAAATTTTCGCCTCTTTCCCGACTTTTTTAAGAAGCTGCTGCTTCGTCATGAAGTTGTCAAAAAAATAAATACCTTCTGGTGTTTTAAAATCGCCTTCACGAATTTTGTCACCACTGATTTTCCCAGTTGCAATTTGATATGTTTTTATTAATTTCGGTTTTCCATTTTCGTTCTCAAACAGGTGAAGCTGGTGCGTGCTTTTTTCCGCTATTAAAATATGGTGTGAAAAATAATTTTCCAACATTTGAGTTTGCATGGGAATGAAACTATCATCTGAGAATGTCTTTGCTGAAATAATTGAAAGTGCCAGTAATATAATTTTTTTCAAGTTAACTCCAAAAACAGTTTATTCTTCAATATTCAATAATCTTAGCGAATTTAGAATAACAATTAAAGTGGCTCCTGTGTCTGCAACAATTGCCATCCATAGATTTGAGATTCCCAAAAGGGCAAGGATAAGAAAAACAAGTTTAGTTAGAATCGAAAAAGCTATATTGAACTTTATAATATGAAGAGTTCTTCTTCCTGATTTTATCGCAGTTGAAATTTGCCCCAAATCGTCTGACATCAATGTAACATCTGCAGTTTCAATCGCGACCCCAGTACCAATTCCGCCCATGGCGATTCCCAATGAAGCCGTTGCCATTGCAGGAGCATCATTCACACCGTCACCTACCATTACAACACGCTTCTTAGTTAACAAAAGTTTTTTAATTTGTTCCACTTTATCTTCAGGAAGCAAACCACCTAAGGCCAGGTCAGCTTTAATTTGAGAGGCAATAGTTGATGTGGTTGTTTGATTGTCTCCGCTAAGAACGACTACCTTTTTAACTCCAGCCTTTTTTATTTTCTCGATTGAAACTTGAGCATTTTCTCGAATTTTATCGCCAATAGTAATAATACCTAAAATTTCGCCCATGCAGTTTAAATGCGGCTTATGTCCAATTACGACGATTGATAGAGACTGTTTTTCGAGTTCTTTTAATTTTAGCTCTAGTGAATTGCTAGTTAGGCTTAAATCGCTTACAAATTTGTGATTTCCGAGGAAATAAATGTGTTCGTCTATGGTTGCTTCAATACCCTTTCCAGGCAAATTTTTAAAACTTTCCGCCTTCTTAGGTTTAATGCCTTTATCTTCAGCAAACTTTATAATTGCTTGAGCAATGGGATGATTTGAATGAGTTTCAATCGAAGCCGCAATCTCCAGAAATTGTTCTGTTGAAATACCATTCAGGATTTCTATATTTTTCACTTCAGGCTTACCTTCAGTTATTGTTCCGGTTTTATCCAATGCCAATGTCGATATTTTTCCCAGCATTTCAAGATGAGAGCCACCTTTAATTAGAACTCCCTTCTTTGCTAAAGCAGTCAGTGAAGACACCACTGAAATTGGAGTAGAAATAACTAAGGCACATGGACAAGCTATTACGAGCAGAACTAAAGCTTTATAAAACCATTCCTGAGAATGACCTCCAAATAGCATCGGAATGAGAAAAATTAATAAGGCCAACACAAAAACAACGGGTGTATAAATTTGGGCAAATTTATCTACAAACTGTTGAGCTGGTGCCCTTTGAGATTGAGCTTCTGCTACTAACTTCACAACATGAGACAATTTTGAATTTTCAAAATTTTTTGTAACCTTTATATCAAAACTACCATCTGTATTTAAGGTTCCTGCAAAAACCTCATCTGCTACAGTTTTATAGACTGGTATGGATTCTCCGGTTAGTGATGCTTGATTAACATTTCCCTGGCCACTAATAAGAATACCATCCATTGGAATATTTTCCCCTGCTTTTACTCTCACAACCTGAGCGATTGAAATTTTTTCAACATCAACTTCTGTAATTTTATCTCCATTTACAACAAGCGCCGTTTTAGGTGTGATTTTGAAAAGCTCTTCAATTGCCTTTCTTGCTCTTTGCACGCTCAAGCTTTCTAAAAGTTCCGATAAGGAAAAGAGAAACACTACAGTGGTGGCTTCCGAATACTGTTTAATTATCAAAGCACCCAAAACAGCAACTGTCATGAGTACATTCATATCCAGACTATGCCTTTTAACTGCACTAAGCGCTTTCGGGAAAATTAACGTTCCTCCAATGAGAATAGATAGGAGATACAGAAGCACTAATTCAAGTGAATTCGAATTAAAATAATCAAAGATTAATCCTATCAGCAAGAGTAATCCACTTAGGGAAACTTTTATGATTCTTTCCTTATTGGCATTTAAATGGGAGCTTTCTTCAATAACTTTTACGACAGTAGAATTGATTTTCGTTTTAAGAAAACTGTCGTTAATATTTTTATTGTGAGAAATTTCAATTGTTGAAGCCATTAGATTAGCTTTAATTCCGTAGATATCTTTATTTTTCAAGACATCATTAATAGCCTTTATCTCATCTGCACAATCCATATTCATCACTTTAAATTTGGTGATGATTTGATCAGAAGTTGCCTTACCTTCGCCTTGAGCATTTATTGCCTCGCTTATAGAACCACATGAGCTGCCACAGCAACCGTGTCCATTATTTGAGTTTTTTCCATCCATTTTTTACTTCCAAAAATTAAATTTTTTGACTAATCTAAACCCTGTAGCCAATACAGGGTCAAGGCTAAATTAGGGAGAGACAATATGTTGCGCAGTCAAATTTCTAAAGCGACTGGAATGGACATTGAAACAATCCGCTACTATGAAAAGTCCAAATTGATCACACCACCGACTCGCTTGGATAATGGTTATAGAGTTTATTCAAATATACAACTAGATGAACTGATGTTCATTCAGCATTGCAGGTCTATGGGAATTGGAATAGATGAAATAAAAGCTCTTAAAGAACTTAAAGATAATAATAGCGACTGCTCTAAAGCGAATCAGATTATCGACAAAAATTTGAAGTTAATTGAAATGAAAATTTCTGAATTGGTTAAGCTTCAGGCACAACTCATAAATTTATCCAAACGTTGTTCTACACAAGGCACTACTGATAAATGTGGTATTGTTAAAAGCTTAATTAAAGAGTCGCTGATTAAAAAGAATTCATCAAGTCTAGAGCTATGACTAATCAAAACAAAATTCTCCTAAGCAGATTTTTAACACGATTTGGAGATCAGGCGTGGGATTTCGCAGTTCCGCTTGTACTTATACAACTTTTACCGGGAAAAGTGCAGCTCATCTCATTATTTTATCTGTGTTCGAAACTTGCTCAAATAATTTTTGGTCCATCTTTAATAAAAAAAATTGATTCGAAAAAAAGGATTAATATTTATAAAATGGGAATCGGCTACCAAACAGTGGCCATGTCCATTATGTGGATCTTTCTTTCCGCTATGTTTTTTATAGAACTGAATGGAAATTTTGCATACTACGCCGTTCTTTTAGTTTTATTTGTTACTAGTAGCACGGTTTCTAGCCTCGGTTCTGCCTTAATGGATGCCTCTGTTGGTTTTGATCTTGCGGTTGATATTCTTGAAAAATATGAGTTGCCACTATTCAATAGTCGCTTGAGCAGATTAGATTTGATCACAGAAGTATCGGCCCCCATCTTCACTGGACTAATCTTGTCCCTATTCTTAGGAAAGGCTTCAGTCTACGGTTTTAGCATTATAGCCCTCTTGAATTTGGTAACATTCTTTCCCGAATATCTTTTGTTGAGGTCAATTACAAATCTTGATGCTGGCAAAATTTATTCCTCAGAAATAAACAATACTAAGTCCTTCAAAAACATTCTTAATGATTTTGTTTCTTCTTTTAATAGATTAAAAGATAAACCATATGGAATAGTTATTTTTGGATATGCAGCTTTGTGGCTTTCCGTTTTAAGTCCTCACGGTGTCCTTCTGACAAGTTTTTTGAAAGATGGTAATCGGACTTCTGAATTTACAATTGGTTTATTTAGAGGGTTAGGAGCTTGCTTTGGAATCATTCCTACATTTCTTTATCCATACCTAAGAAAGAAAAAGGAAATGGTCAGTACTAGTAAAATATTTCTCATCTTTCAATTTATTTGCGTTCTCGCTGCAGGAATTTCATTTTATTTTCTTGAAAGTATTTATCCATTCCTAATCTTTATTTTATTTTCAAGGATAGGCCTGTATGGATTTAGTATAGGTGAAACAGAAATAAGGCAGAACATGATTGCTAATGATTCTCGAGGAGAAGTTAACGGCATGGCCAGCTCCATCACCAGTATGGCAACATTATTTCTTTTTTTCCTAGGGACCATTTTCGGAAAATCAGAGAATTTTGGAATTTTAATTATAATTTCAGTTGTTGCAGTTCTCTTCTCATTGATGATGATTTCAAAAATTAACGATAAAGATTTAGTGATCGAGAATAAATTATGAATTGTTGTAAACCAGAAAGTAAAAGCAAAGTTGAAAATTTCAAATGCCCTACTTGCAACCAAAACGGTTCATCTGTTAATCTCACAACAATAGAATGCCAGGTCAAAGCTAATTTTCAATTTAAGATCGAAAACAATACAGAATATAAATTCTGCGAGAATCCAGATTGCTCTGTCGTTTATTTCTCTAAAGATCCTTTACACTTTTTTAAAAGCGATGAAATCAATGAAAAGGTTTCTTTGAAGGATGAAAGTTTAGACGTGAAACTCTGCTACTGCTTCGGCATAACAAAAAAAATGGCGTTGGAAAAAATCAAATCTGACTTAGAGTCTGAAGTTTTAAACGACATTAAGGCCAAGATGAAAGTTCCAGGGTGTTTTTGTGAAAAGAGTAATCCTCAGGGAACATGCTGCTTAGGCAATGTTTCTAACTGGATTAGTGAAACAAAAAAAAATTGAATAATTAATAAAAATAATACGGAGGAAATGTTGAGTTCCTTTTCCTCCGTTTAATGATTAAAAGCTTTGCAAAATAGTCTTCACTGTTTTTAATTTTTCTTCATCAAGCCTTTTTATTATTTCAATGCATTCACGACGCATACTTTGAGGCAACTCTATTTTTCCTGAGCACATTAAAATAAATTGATCGTAAGTATAACCATAAGCCTCAAGAAGCATCGAAATATTTTTTGGGTGTAGATCTGCTCTACCATTTTCCAGATGAGAAATAGTTGAATCTGATGTACCTAATAAATCCCCAGCTCTCCTCATCGAAAGATGCCTAGACTCTCTCATAAATTTTAATACGCATGCTTCTTTTGTCATAACCTTGTGATTACATCTTCTCTTCTTAATCTTTTTCTTTTCCATGTCTTTTTTTTTCATAAGAGGCCTCTTAATTAATTAAAAAGCTCCTTAACAGCTAAGCAGCGTAGTCTTTTGATTCAACGTGCTTAAGCTATGTAGTCCCTAGAGTTGCTACATAGCTTAGTCCATGGATGACAGCTTCAAAATCGAGGTAAGCCAAAACATAAGCCATAACTAAGCCAACGAGAGTTATGTTGAGACATTTCCAGCAATGTTGATAACGAGTGACTTGATCGAACCTGTTGAAACCTAATTGAAATGATTAAAAGAACTTAAGAATTGTTTTGAATTATTTTACTTTTGGGGGGAACCCACCATCGAGTTCGATGGTGG
>DAIQAU010000003.1:0-53062 GCA_036781565.1 Bacteriovorax sp.
CTTTGAGCGTATAAGCTTGGAGCTGTAAGTGTTAGGGTTAACGTGAGTGCAAATGCTGAATACAATTTTTTAGACATAAAAATCTCCTGTTTCATTTTTTATTTTTGTTCTTCTTTCTCTCTTCGACTCTCTTTTCGAAGGGAAAAACTGAATTGGGTTTTTCGTGTTCTGAGGGATCCATTCTTTCATACGAATTCGACTTATCTGTCCAACGATCGAGTTGTTGATCACCTGCAGTTTTAGATTTGCGTATTTCCTTTGGCATAAAATTTCTCCGTCGTGCATAGAAAAAAATAATAAGCTCAACTTAATCAACTTCATGTTCCTCCGTGATTGTTACAAGCCCCATGCCAGAGAGAATAATGCCACAAAGGCTCAGCTTTTCTTTCTGTGTGCTCATCAGCAAGAGGCCTTATTTCTTCACTCCATTTTGGCAAGCAAAATGCTCTCTATCATTAAGAAGGACAGTTTTTTATACGAAGGAGTTAGTTATGAATCGCAATGAGCAAGGATCGAATGAGCAAAATAGGACATATAGTGGACGAGAAAACCTCGCCCGCAGACAAGCTGGACCAAGCGCAAGCGGTAGATCACGTCATCATCATCAACAAGAATATTCACAACAGAATAATCGCAATTATGATGACTATAGAAATGACGTCAGAAGAGATCGGGACAGCGGAGAACCTGAACAGATGCATTCGCGAGAACGCATGAGACATGAACGCGATCAAAATCCAGGGCGCGATTTTCATAACAGAGAACGCAGCTATCGGGCACAACAGGAATCAGAATACGAAGAAGAAGAATTCAAACGTCATCTTGATGATTCAGCCTGGAACAATACTCCCGGAGGAGAACTCTCCTGGGCAGAACAATACAGAACAGACGGTGAAGCTCACAATTACAAAGGTCCCCTTTCCGATTTTGATGAATATCCTCAACAAGGACACAATTTCGATCATAGAAAACCACGCCATAAAGATTTTTCAGGTTTCGGTCCGCGCGGTTATCAAAGAAGTGATGCCCGCATAGAAGAAGAAATCTGTGAATTGCTTGCGCGCGATCACTATATAGATGCAAGCGAAATAGTCGTTGCCGTAGAAAACGGGGTTGTTAAATTGTCCGGCACTGTCAATCACCGCGAAGATCGTGTTGAAGCTGAAATGCTCTCAGAAAGTGTCATTGGAGTGGAAGACATTCAAAATGATATTTCCGTCAATCGCCAAAAAAGAAAAGAGCATGAACAAGGAAGCCATCATTGAGATTTAAAAATAAGGTTGCCATTATTACCGGAGCAGGCTCAGGTATTGGGCGGGCCACTGCCATACAACTCGCCAGAGAAGGTGCGAAAATAGTAGTGGCCGATATATCTGAACCCCATGGCGAATCGGTGAAGGAAGAAATACTAGCACTCAATGAATCAGCAATTTTTGTCAAAACAGATATTGCTGAAGAAAAAGACCTCCATCACCTTGTTCACCAATCATTGCATTTCTACAAACGCATTGATGTTGTCGTCAACAATGCAGCGATCATGACTTTTTGTCCTGTTGTCGATATTAAACTCGAAGACTGGGACAGAGTCATTCACACAAACCTCCGCTCTGTTTTCATCATGACCAAGCTCACACTTCCACATATCCACGGGGGTGCGATCGTCAATTTAAGTTCAGTCCACGCTCACGAAACGACTCCCAACAATTCACCGTATGCATCCTCCAAAGGTGGCGTTGAGGCCTTTACACGGGCGATTAGTCTGGAAATTAAACCGGACAAAGTAAGAGTGAATTGCGTGGCCCCGGGAGCAGTAAATACTCCCATGCTTTGGAATAATCCCAATATCAAAAGCGGCAAAGAAAAAATTCAAGGGCGCGTGGCAGAGCCTGATGAAGTGGCCGCCGCAATTGTTTTTCTCGCTTCAAGTGATGCGAGCAACATTCATGGTACGTCATTGATTGTCGATGGTGGACGACTCGCCATTTTATAAGGAAGTTTATATGTTGCACTTTCCCCTTAATTTTATTTTTGCCACCGGAATAGAAAACTCTTATCCGGTTATCATGAACAAAGAAGGAAAATTAAAACGCATTGATGAAATGCAATCCTGTGGTCATTATCAAAACTGGAAACAGGATTTTCAACTGGTTCAGCAATTAGGGGTCAGCCATCTTCGCTGGGGGCCGCCTTATTACAAAGTTCATCTTGGACCGGGCCAGTACGATTGGTCCTTTGCCGATGAAGCCTTGAATGAAATGAAAGAACTTGGCATAAGACCCATCGTAGATCTCTGCCATTTCGGTGTACCGGACTGGATTGGCAATTTTCAAAATCCGGATTTTCCCAAATACTTTGCAGAGTATGCCGAAGCTTTTGCCAAACGATATCCGTGGATAAACTGGTACACACCGATTAACGAAATTTTTATTACAGCGACGTTCTCAGCTCAGTACGGATGGTGGAACGAAAGACTGTCCAGCGACAGGACGTTTGTCACAGCAATGAAACATCTTTGCCAGGCCAACACACTTGCTATGAGAGCGATTCTGAACGTTCAGCCTCGAACAGTCTTTGTTCAAAGTGAATCGTCTGAATATTATCATCCTCATGCTCCGGACTGCATGGATCATGCAAGTTTCCTCAATGAAAAAAGATTTATCGCTCTGGATTTAACCTATGGCCATAGTGTGGATTGCAGAATGTATGAATATCTGCTCGATAATGGAATGACTCGTGATGAATATCATTGGTTCCGTGAAAATGAAGTTAAAGCTTTTTGTATTATGGGAACGGACTACTATGCTTCCAATGAACATCTGGTTCAACACGATGGCAGCACAGTGTGCGCAGGAGAAATTTTCGGGTACTACGTCATCACTTCGCAATATTATCATCGCTATCATCTTCCGGTCATGCATACGGAAACAAATGTCTTTGATAAAGAAAGAGCTGTTCACTGGCTCTACAAGGAGTGGCAGAATTTATTCAGACTTCGCAAAGACGGTATTCCGATTATGGGATTCACCTGGTACAGCCTCACCGATCAAAAAGACTGGGATTCTCTTTTGCGTGAAGATAATGGCAACATCAACAACTGCGGTCTCTATGATTTAAATAGACAAATAACCCCCGTGGGCGAAGCTTACAAAGAATTGATTTCCAACTGGAGAGACTTGCTTCCAACCGGCAGTATGGGTCTACAAATTTGCTGATTTCTTTTTCCGAAAAATAAAGATGACACCGCAAACGAAAATGGCAGCTGAAAAAATAAGATAGATTTTTTTATTGAAACCGAAACACATGACGAATGTCAAAAGAAGTCCTGCCAATGATGGCAGAGGCCACTTACCGATCGTAAAAGGAACTCGAAACGGTCTGGGTGTTTCTGCTTCCAACGAACGAAGTCTGATGACTGATAAATTAACTGCGGCAAAGGCTGTTAAAGTTGCCAGTGAGGATAAGCTGACGAGATCTTCCAGATTCGCAGCGGAGAGAAAGACCAGAGTCAAAATCATCGTTTGTAAAGTGGCCGCATAAGGGGATTGTGTACGGCCCTTTGTTTTTCCAAAGACAGCGGGCAGCTCTCCCGATCTCGCCACGCTAAAAAGCATTCTTGAAGTCACCAGCATAGTAATGAGGGCCGTGTTGGCAGTTGAAAATAAGGCAATCACGGATAAAATCCGACTACCTGTTAATGATTTATTTTTCAGAACTTCTGACAGAGGAAAACGGCTATTTGCCAGTGTCCCGCTTTCAACAAGTCTCATCACTGCAAAACTCATGAGCATATACAGAGCTGTTGTAAAGGCCAGACTGTAAAGGATTGCTTTGGGAATATTTTTCTCAGGCTCTTTTGTTTCTTCTGAAAGATTCGCAATATCTTCAAATCCAAGGTAGACGAAAAAAATTAAGCCGACTGCTGTCAGTGTTCCACTGTGAACATTCACTGACAATGAATGGACAGGATTTTTTTCAGTGAAGCCAAACCAGAGCACCAAAACAATTCCCATAATTTCCAGAAAGGTGAATAGTAAATTTGCTCTGTTTGAACTTTGTATTCCTCGAAGATTAATCAACGTGCACAGAACAATTAAAATTCCGGCGGACAGAGTTTGATTAAAATGAAAATAATATTGAAGGTAGCCGGCGAAAGAATAAGCAACTGCCGTGGCCGTCACAGCTCCGCCAATAATTAAAATCATCGCAATCATAAAAGAAGGAAATAAAGTCCGTGGAAAAGATTTGCGCAAATAGGTGTACTCTGCCCCGGCAGAAGGATACATGGTAGCGACTTCGCAATAGGAAACGCCTGTTAAGAATGCAGCGAGCCCCGCAAGTAAAAAGCTTAACCAGATCGTTTCCCTGGCGTGGCCGTAGGCAACTCCGATGACAGAATAAATCCCGGCACCGACAATTACTCCGATGCCAAATACACTTACGCTGAATAAAGACAGATGCCTTTTAAGAGCAGATTGGTTTGTTTCCATAGGAAAAAAGTATGGAGATCAGTTAAATTTTATTCTTGCGGGTTCCGGTCAGGATCGTGTCCGCAAAGAGTGCAGTGAACATAGCAAACAAGGCCATTCCTGTAAGCATTAAAATGATGCCGAGGATTTTTCCCGGTAATGTTTGAGGGGTAATATCGCCATAGCCGGTTGTTGTGGCCGTGGCAAATCCCCACCAGATAGCGTCTATAAAATGTGTGATTTTTGGATTGTGGTTCACTTCTATAAAATAAAATACGGTCGCGAATAATCCGATCAGAGAATTTCCAAGAATCGTTAAAAGGATAAAGACTGGGCTTTTAATGAGTAAAATCATTTCTCTAAAAAAGAATTGAAAATTGATCAGGATATGTTTCGTCGTGTTTTTCTCGTGTGACATAAGTCCTGTCCTTCTCATGGGCATTCTTTTTGGCGAGTGCTTTGCAATTATTATAACTGACTTACATTGAAAAACTCTATCTATTTTTTAAGTGAGATTGAAAATGAGAGATGACACCCTTGCCTTACTAAAAAATCCTTACCGCTTTATCTCAAGCAGAAGTAAAGATCTGGGCAAAGATGTTTTTGAAACGCGTGTGTTTTTGCAAAAAGCCTATTGCATGACAGGAAAAGAAGCCGCAGAACTTTTCTACAATCCTGACTACTTTATCAGAAAAGGAGCTCCTCCTGAAGCGATGCGCGCCACTCTCTTTGGCAAAGGCGGACTTCAGGGACTGGACGGAACAGAACATGCTCACCGCAAAACCATGTTCATGTCACTGATGAGTGAAGAAAACATCAGTGATCTAAAATATATTTTCCATGAAAAACTTCGCCATTACCTCAAACACTGGAGTTTGAAAGATAACATTGTTCTTTATGATGAATTTCAAAAAGTCCTGACCGAAACGGTTTGCGCCTGGGCAGGCATTCCTCTTGATGAAGATGAAAAAGTCAGACGCACAAAAGAGATCGTTTCGATTTTTGATTTCGCAGGCTCAAAAGGCTTCGCCCATTTTCTTTCGCGAATCTCGCGAAAAAATGCAGAAGACTGGATTGAAAATATTGTCATGGATCTTCGATCTGACGGCTATGAACCGTTAATAAAAACTCCAATTGAAGTTATTATCTGGCATAGAGATGAACAGGAAGAATTATTAAAGCCACATACGGCAGCTGTGGAAATTTTAAATCTCATCCGCCCGACCGTCGCTATTTCGGTTTATCTCGTTTTTATCGCTCATGCGCTTCACTCCAATCCGGATTGCTATGAAGAGTTGCTTCTTGGCAATGAAGATTATGCTGAAAATTTTATAAACGAAGTCAGACGATACTATCCTTTTTTTCCGTCTGTTTTGGCAAGGGTTCGGGAAGATTTCGTCTGGAGAGACATCCAGTTCCAAAAAGGCGCACGAGCTATTCTGGATCTCTACGGAATCAATAATGATCCCCGAATTTGGGATTCACCTCATACATTCTGGCCGGAACGATTTAACTTTACTCCTGTGGATAATTTCAATTTTGTTCCACAAGGGGGGGGCAATCCTTACAAAGGACACCGTTGCCCTGGAGAACTCTTTACAGTTGAATTGATGAAGACTGCTCTTCAGTTTTTTTTGTATGAAATGAGTTACGATGTCCCCTCACAAAATCTAGACATCGAATGGTCCAGACTGCCGGCGATTCCTGAAAGCAGATTTGTTGTCAACAATGTTCAACCCAAAACACTTTTCATCCGCGCGACAGTCAGAGAATTTGAAATGACAGAATTTTTTTAGGAGTGATTATGGCAAAGAAACAAAAACAATCTGAGAAAAAATCCGGGCAAGCAAAAAAACCTCTGCCAGGGACTCGTTACACTGTTGATGATCCGGTCAATGATGTTCATGATGATGAACTTTATGATGAAGAAACAGGATTGCGAAAAGATTCTTCAGACGGTGAAGAATATGAGCGCCCCTGGTAAGGTTTAAACCTTACCAAAATCTTATACAAAACTGATTTAGGTCAGACACAACTTTTGAAGTGAGATTTATCCTCTAAGCATAAAGAGTCCATCAAGGAGAGATTTATGAGCATCTTCAAAAGAACAGTTCCTGCATTAAGATCAAATCGTCCTCATGATCCATTCGCAATGATGAATGAAATCATGAACTCTATGTGGAATGAACCTCCTTCAATGAAAGAATTCACTCCATCTATAGAGGTAAAGGAAACTAAAAATGATTATTCAGTGATCGCCGAGCTTCCTGGAATGTCTAAAGAAGATATCGACGTTTCATTCGAAAATAACACTCTTTACATTAGAGGCGAGAAAAAATCTCAGCGCGAAAATAAAGAGGATGAGAAAGTACATTACACTGAAAGATTCTACGGCTCCTTTATGAGATCAATTCCATTTGGAGACGAAATCGACGCCGGCAAAATCGAAGCAGATTACAATAGCGGTGTGCTTTCAGTGAAGTTGGCCAAAATTCCGGTAGACGTAAAACCGGTGGCGAGCAAAATACCCGTTCGCTAGGCCAGTCTAAAGCTAATGGCGGATCCTTTTGAGAACCGCCATTTCTGTTTAAAGCAGTTCACTCAATTGCTGTGGAATCTCCTTTGCAGTTTAAAAGTCAGAGGGAGGTGCCCGATGAAACAACCCACAAATGAGCGTTTAAGAACCAGACAATTTGCCAGGGTCTGCGGATGGATTTTATTCATTCTCGGTGTCTTTTCCTTGATCCCCACTTTTGTCGGTCCTGCTCATGAACTTCCAGCTCTCAGATTAAATGCAAGCTATGGAAAATTTCTTGGCTATCTTCCACTGAATGTCCTGAGCAAAATTCTTTTGATAGGTTTTGGTTTGGGAGGGATTTTAATTTCGCATAAAAAAGAAAGCGTTGAAGATGCTTCCGTTGATTACGCCCGTGTTCTTTTTTATACGATGGGGATCATCACTTCCTGCAGTTGGTTTCGCGATACGAACACCCTCTTTGGTTATATGCCTATTTTATACGGTGCCGGCATATTCTATGGACTGCTCTCCGTTTTAGGTCTCTATTTCGGCTATGTCACTCAAAGAGCGCGCGTTCACGATAAAGAACCGCAAACACACGCCGTATGAATTAATTTTTTTGTAGAGATTTTGAATCGATGACGAAACGATAACGAACATCGCCATTCAACATTCGCTTATAAGCTTCGTTTATCTGATCAATGTTGATCACTTCAACTTCTGAACCGATATTGTGCTTTCCGCAGAAGTCGAGCATTTCCTGAGTTTCCTTAATTCCACCAATCAAAGAGCCGGCAAGGCTTCTTCGCTTTCCGATCAAAGGAAACGCCTGAACCTGAGGTGCAGTGGGCGGCACTCCCAGCAGAACCATTGTTCCATCCAGCTTGAGCAGAGATAAATACATACTCCAGTCAAGTTCAACAGAAACAGTGTTGATGATTAAATCAAAAGTGCTTTGAAGCTTTTCAAAAGTAGACATATCATTGGTTGCATAAAAATCTTTGGCGCCAAGTTTAATGGCATCATCTTTTTTCTTCAACGAATGGCTAAGTACTGTGACCTCTGCTCCGAGAGCATGGCCAATTTTAACGGCCATGTGACCTAGACCACCAAGACCAATGACTGCGATTTTCTTTCCCGGGCCAGCCTTCCAATGCATGAGCGGAGAATAAGTTGTTATTCCGGCGCAGAGAAGAGGCGCTGCTTTCTCCAATGGAATGTTCGAAGGGATTCGCAATACATAATTCTCATCAACAACAATCTGCGTGGAGTAACCACCATATGTTTTTGTTAATCCATCTTTTTCAACATCGTTGTAAGTGCTTACTGTGCCGACATCGCAATATTGCTCCAGTCCTTGTTTGCAAGACGGACAAGTTCTGCAGGAATCGACAAAACATCCAACACCAACAGTATCACCGACTTTAAATTTTGAAACTTTTGATCCGATACTTGTAATCGTTCCGACAATCTCGTGACCTGGAACCATCGGAAAAAGAGAACCGCCCCACTCATCTCTCGCTTGATGAATATCGGAGTGACAGACTCCGCAGTACTCAATTTTTATCTGTACGTCGAAATCTTTAGGATCTCTTCTTTTGATTTTAAAAGGACCGAGAGGTGCACCTGCTGCCGGTGCTGCGTATGCTGGAACTTCATTCATAAAATACTTCCTGATAAAGTTTTTCTGCTTTCTATCAGGAGAATTATAAAACTATTTAAAGATAAGACCAACAAGAAGTACGATGTCTCTCGACTTGCCCGGAAGATCCGAGGTACCGAAAAGATATCTTCCGTCTAAGGCCAGAAGAGATTTTCCAAATGGAACCTGGTATTTCAACGAAGTTGCTACACCTATGTCCAGTTTTTGTCTTGAGGTATAAGGCCTGTCTGTCATGTCGTAATCAAAAAAGCCGCCGAGTCCGAAAATAAATTCTTTGGTAATGTTAGCGCGGTAAAAGAAAGGAAGCTGAAGACTATTTTCATGGTTGGCCCATTCCGGAATATCTTTGTTTGTATATAGAATATCCAGCTCCAGAGGGTAAGACTGATGAAAAAGCGCCACGCCAAATAAAGAAGAAAATTTTGGCGACACAGGATACTTGCTTTTGTCTTCATTAACGATTTGCCAACGATGCATTCCTCCCAGAAATCCCCAGGATTCCGCACGAGCAATTGAAAGAGTGATTAAAACGGTCAGCGATACCAAAATAATTTTTTTCATTCCTCGAGTTTAAAGTCGTCTGAAAAAATGTAAAGGCTAAGGTGATATTTCCGCTGAATTTTTATTCCGTTCATTTTGCAAATGTGACAGCCAGATTTTAGCGTCGTCAATATAATCCCAGCTGATATCGTGATTCACGGGATAAGATTTGAAATTGTAATTAGCAGCGAGACTGTTTAAGAAAGCGGCCGTCACATGAGCAAGGTGCACAGGGAGAACTCTATCGAGCGCCCCATGGCCAAGAAACACAGGTCTGCGCTTTAACGTCTCCGTCTGAATAGATCTTCCCATGGAAAGAAATTCAGGAAGAATTGTTCCGGCGTAAACATAATAGGCACCGAGATTTTTTTGACCGCCAAGTAAAAGTCCCAGCGCCATAATCGCACCTTGACTAAAACCAAGAACAGAAATCTGATGATGAGGAATTTTAAATTCATCGCTAATTTCATCAAAAAGATTTTCCAGTAAAGATAAACTTCTCTGTGCTTCGTCCCAGTGATGAAACGAACCTTCCCGACTGAAGTCCAGCGAAAACCAGGCAAATGAATCCGTGGCCAGTACGATTGGAGCTTCCAGGCTGATTATCACCGCTTCGGGATTTAGAACGGCTCCGTAAGGTTTTAACCGTTCAGCATTACTGGTTATTCCATGGAGCAAAACGAGAACTTCTGCTTTAGCTCCATGATTTTTCTCCGGGTAACTGATAAAGCCTCTTAATGAGGAAAACTGACTTCTTACCCAATGTCGTTTGTTGAATTCTTTCATGCTGAAAATTTAAACACATTCGCCCCGGTTATGAGAACATCAGAATTCATATCAATTGCTTATACAGAAGTGATGAAAAACCTATTGGCATAAAATCTGTATTCATATTGAAGGAGGAATTTTTATGACGAAGAAAAATCCTATCTATGGCCAGGGCTTTCATCATTTTTCAGATGAAAAAAATTTTTCCAATGATCCATGGCATGAGCGTTACCGTTATGGAAATCACTATCGTCGCGGACCCAAAAATACTGATTACAGGGCCATCCCTCCTCAAGCACGGCTGAAAATATATGATCCGCAAATCGGACAACTTGGAGGTGGTTCACGTTCAGCTTCCGGGACTGAAAAAGATTATTCAGGGAGAGGTCCTCGCGGTTATCAACGCGCGGATGACAAAATTTGGGAAGATGTCTGCGATGCTCTCGCCAACGCTTTTGAAGTAGATGCATCGGACATGGAAGTTTACGTGGAAGACAATGTCGTTTTTCTTTCAGGTAATGCGAACACACCTGAAGAATCTTGGCGCGCAGAAAAGATTGCTTACAATGTTTATGGTGTGGATAGTGTTAGAAATCAGCTGCATATTGTCTATGGTGTTCACAATCAGAAAAGTTTAAGCTGATTGGAGAAATTTTTTAAAGGCCGTTCTATTTCTGCCGTCCAGTTTTTATCATCTTTTTGAGAGTGCAGAAGTTCAAGCAACTGTGCTTCCTTCATTGTTGGATTCAACCAGTCGTTAAAGCTTTTTTCATCAAGAAAGATCGGGCTTCTGTCATGACCTGCTTTTTCAATATACGAAAGAGGCGGTCTGGTGATGATTGTAAAACTCTCCAGGATTTCACCTGATTGTTTATCCACCCATTGATCCCAGAGCCCTCCTGCATAGAGAACGTTTCCATTCGCCTCAGCAAACTTCACCATATTTCCTGCAAATTCGTTTTCATAGATAGGTTCGATAAAACTATTCAGTGGAACAAGACATCTTTTCGTCAGAAAAGGAATTCTCCATGTATCTTTCTCGGTGATAGTTTCTACTCTTGCATTATGAGTGGCAAAAGAAACCTTTTTTGTTTTAGACCAGGAAGGAACAAGACTGAATGACATTTCTTTGAGACCGAGACCTTCTTCTTTTTTCAACAGCACGAGAGAATTGGTATACGGGAGAACTCTTTTTTCATAGAAAAAATTTTCATCTTCTTCACCATTGATCAACCTGGCAAAAGTTTTTGAATTAAATTTAACTTCGAACTGAGCGCACATAAATTAGTCCCGCTGCAACTCCGGCCAGCTGAAGAGCAAAAAGAATCTTAATTTGATTCTGCATTTCTTTTTGAGCAGTGATCATTTCATCTTTGGCCTTATTTCTCATTTTGCCAAGGTAAGCAGCATAGTTTGCGGCAGCTTCGCGATAAGGTACGCGCTTCTGAACCATATCCTCGATACTTTTCTGAGCGTTTTGTACCGTTGCCTTTTCCATTACCTCTCTCATTGCCCCCAGTTTTCCCAGCATATCTTTCAGCAATAACTTTTCTTCATTGGTACCTGCCCTCTGTTCGAGAGCGAGAAAATTTTTTGAAGCCTCATAGATGAAATTGGAACGGTTATGCTCTGACAATATTTTAACTTCCGCTGTGGACAGTGGTGAAATCAACTGTAGTGTTTCAATGCGCATCATGAAATAATTCTGGGTCAGTGTGCCCAGGCTGTTTAATTGCTCAGCCTTATTATCCCATTCCTGAAGGACTTCAGTCTGTTTCTGCAATCCCTGATTGAAATGATAGACCATTGCAATTGAAATCAGAGGAACGATAAATAATAAAATTTTTCTCATAAAATATTTATAACATACGCTCCAATGATTGAGTGAGAAAATTCTTAAAGATGAAAAGGAAAGAAACCGGGACAAAAAATTTTCTAAGGCAACTATACCAAACGCTTTCTCAATTCTTGGGCGAAAAAAATAATCTCCTGGAAGAAAGCAGGGTTCGACGTCTACGTTTACTTTGACAATGATCAGTCTGGTTATGCTGCCTATAATGCGCAGACTTTAATTGACTTAACTCAATAAAGGCATCGGCCTTGCATAATGATCAATGATGCTTTCACCAAAAAAGCTCTCTGAAATAAATGGAGGTTATATGAACATCAAAAAAATTCTACTTCTCTCAGCAACATTGATTTTGACATCAACGGCGTTTGCAAAAGACAAGGCCAAGACTATGGAAATGTCAAAAGAAGACCGCGCCAAAATGGCAGAGATGCATTCAAAAATGGCCGACTGTCTCAAGTCCGATAAAGAGATGAGTGAATGCCATAAAGAGTGGAAAGATTCATGTAAAGACATGGGAAACAGTTGTCAGATGATGATGGGCAAAGACAAAGGAATGAAACATTCCAAAGGTAAGGCCAAAGGAATGGATCACGGAACTGATGATCCCAGCACAACTGGCGAAGAAGGACAAAAACAACATCCATAATCCTTAAGCTCACTTTACTTTAAAGCTGGCGACTATTAATCTTTTATTATGAAAACAATTTTAAAAGTATTCGCCAGCTACAAAATGTTTATTGTCCTGATTCTCGGATTTGCGTCCGGGCTTCCTCTTGCCCTGACCGGAGGAACACTCCAGGCGTGGATGAAATCTGAAAACATCAGTCTGGGAACAATTGGTTTATTTTCACTCGTAGGTCTTCCCTATTCATTGAAATTTGTCTGGTCTCCCATCATGGATCGTTACGTACCGCCACTTTTTGGCAGAAGACGTGGCTGGATTTTCCTTACGCAAATTGGTCTCATTGGTTCAATAATTGTCATGGGTATGTGTGATCCGAAAGTATCACTGCAGAACATTGCGCTCTTTGCTTTGTTTGTTTCTTTTTTCAGCGCCAGCCAGGATATTGCCATCGACGCTTACAGAACTGAAGCCGTTCCTGAAGAAGAGCTCGGGGCCGCGGCCAGTATCTATATTATGGGTTATCGAATTGCGATGCTTGTTTCCGGAGGAGTTGCTCTCGGTCTTGCTGAGAAACTTCCATGGTCAACAGTCTACTACATTATGGCCGGATGTATGGCCGTCGGTTTAATCGCCAGTGTTTTTGGTCCGGAACCGATTGTAAACGAAGCAGCTCCGACTTCAATTGCCGATGCTGTTTACAAACCTTTCGTTGAATTCTTCAGCAGAAAGGGCGCAATTGAGATGCTCATCTTTATTCTGATATACAAACTCGATGTTGCGTTTGCCATGGCCTTCACAACTCCTTTTATGATGGATCTCGGCTTTACCAAACTGGAAATCG
Source organism: Bacteriovorax sp. (assembly GCA_036781565.1). Lineage (GTDB taxonomy): Bacteria > Bdellovibrionota > Bacteriovoracia > Bacteriovoracales > Bacteriovoracaceae > Bacteriovorax. The sequence continues at coordinate 13,274 of DAIQAU010000003.1, forward strand.
CTGCTGTTTTAAAAGGTGCGGGGCTCATCGCCACGATTGTGGGAACTCTCACAGGTGGAGCTTTGATGCTGAAATGGAGCATGAAAAAGTCGCTCTGGATTTTTGGAATCGTCCAGGGTGTTTCCGGTTTTACTTTTTATCTTCTTGCTCACGCCGGCCATAATTATCCATTGATGTGGGCTTCAATTATTATTGAGAACGTCTGTTCCGGTCTTGGAACGGCAGCGTTTTCAGCCTTCATGATGAGTATTTGTGACAAACGTTATACTGCCACTCAATATGCGCTACTCACCAGCTTCATGGCACTCACTAGAATTCTTGTACAGGCACCATCTGGATTTTTACAGGAACGAGTTGGATGGGAATGGTATTTTGTTATTTCAATCTTAATTGCTATTCCAGGTCTCTTGCTGCTGACAAGATTTGATAAATGGCAAATTCATCATCAAGAAAAAAAATCTGCTTAAAAAAAAAGGTGCCCATGGCACCTTTTTTATTTTTGATTAAAGAAATCCCACATAACGTCATTTGCAGAGAGAGCTGTTGAAGGTGGTTCACCTTTATTTTCTCTGATTTTTTCTCCGCCGGGCCACGAATGTCCTCCCGTCTCCGTCACACACAATTGAACATGCACATTGTCCTTGCATCCTGAATAAAGATCACACCAGGCTCCACTTTTTTCCAGCGATCGCTTTGGTTTGTCAGAGCATCCGTTAAACTTTACCCATTTTTCAATCGTCGCGGGAACAGAAGTAAAATTGGCAACCATGCTTTTGTCGCGAAAGGCATTTTGGCCGGCGCCGCCGTTATACAGAACATGATCATCATTTTTTGCATGAATATGCAGAATGGAAACCGGGCGCGAAGGTTTGCAATTGATCGTATTGTCGGTCCCTGCTACTGAGGCAATACCGGTAATCAAATCCGATAATTCGCAGGCAAGACGGTAGCTCATCATTCCGCCATTGCTCATTCCTGTAATATAAATTCTTTTTTTATCAATGTTGTAATCAGTTTGAAGTTTCGCAATCAAAGCTTTGATGAATCCCACATCATCGCTGTTCGTATCACGCCCTTTCCCGCAGCAGTTACCCGCATTCCATGTGGCAAATTTACCACCCAGACGAGAGTATCCGTTCGGGAAGGCGACAATAAATCCTTCGGCATCTGATTTGGAAATCAAGTGATAGATTTTATCGTCTGATTGATAATTCATATCCCCCCCCCCGCCATGCAGGGCAATCAAGAGCGGCACTGACTTTTCTTTCTGATAATTGGAAGGAACATGAACTTTAAAATCTCTTTCTGTACCATTGACATCAATAGATGAGGCTGATTTCCGTGCGGCCATCCGCGCTTTGAATTTTTCTCTGAATCTTCCTTCAGCGAAAGTACTCGACGTTAAAAAAATTAAAACTAAGACCAGAGTCTGCTTCATGGCGCCTCCAAAAGATCATTAAAACTTTAGCTATGAAAAAAGCTTAATGAACTTTTGAAATTCGTGCAATGGCCATTTTTTAAAACTGCCCCATAGTCATACCACTCAGCTGGACAAAAACTTTTCCACTAAGAGGATCGCTGCTGTAAGCAGAGTCAAATTCTGCGGGAAGAAAATTTCTTGTCACTGAACCGCCGATCCCTAACTTCCCTTTGGCCGTTTTAAAAAAATCATAAGTATAACCGACAGTGACCGCACTTACCCATTTAACATCTACATTCGGCACGGCAAGTTCTGTCCCGCTTCGCTCAAGCATTTCCATGCGCCCCCAGATATTATGAGGAAGATCATTAATTGTGATCAGAAACTCATCGCCAAAACTTCTGAGTTTGGAGATCCGGTCGTAAAAATTGGTCATGCCAAAAATAAATGTATTGTGAAAAACAAAACCACTGTCAGCTTTCAAATGGGCGTATATTGATGCTGAATAGCGATTCACTTTATCAATATCAGGTTGATCGTGCTCAGGATGCTTGGCCGTAGCATAACTGGCCATTGCATAAAGATTTTCTGAGTACTCATAGACAAATCTCATCGCAGAGGAATCCATTTTGCCGATAGGCAAATCAGTTTTTGTAGGCTTCGGTTCTTCTCCATGAAAGGCCGAGGCTTCCAGAGTGAATTGATACACGCGAAGAGAAGTTCCTAAGACAGTGCTTGAGATATGAGAGACATCCTGCCCGATGTGATGACCGAGAGGCGCATCTGGATTAACCATTCCGGTCACTCTGTGCATGAAAGCAATTGGGCCTTCTGTCGTTTGCCCGCGAGGCGCGAAGTAGATTTTAAAATGATCTTTTCCACCAAGGCTGACAGTATCACTTAAAGTGAGTCCCATGAGTGGTGATGAGTGAGGGTGCTGACCATCAATGTAGGGCTGTCCATTCTTTCTTTCTTCACCGATTTGCAAAAGCAATGGCGCTCCTTCTTCAGGAAAAGTCCATTTCTCAAACGTAAGCATGACGTCGAGATTGATATATTGTAGATCTCCGACAGAGGAGCCTACATCGGCCATCAGCATATTTGGTGCAAAAAATTGATTGCGCCCTCTATCACCTTCTTCTTTTGTCTGAACTAAAAAAGCATTTCCATGAACCATCCACATTTTCATAGGCATTCCGGCCATCGCCAGAGGTGAACAGCCGCCCGTCTCATAATCAAAAACTTTCATGGCATCACAATCGGCAGGCGTCATTTGGGCAAACACAGCAGATGAAAAAAAGAAAAGAGAAAATAGACACTTTATTAGTTTCATTCATTCCCTTCCTTGTTCTCAATGGTGATATTTATAAACAGAATTGTAGGCTTCTTTTAAACGCCCCAGATCGAGTTTTTGCATGTGGAGAACTTCCTGCATGACGGATTCAGATTTTCGCGAATCTGGATCAGTGAGCATTTCGTTCAGCACACGCGGAACAATCTGCCACCGGACACCAAATTTATCGATGAGCCAGCCACACTCAACTTTTTTTCCTTCATCAGAAAGCCTTTCCCAGAAATAATCAATTTCTTCCTGTGTATCACAGTGAACCATCAAGGACATGGCATCAGTAAATTGAAAATGAGGTCCACCATTAATGGCCAGGTATTTTTGATCGTGAAGCTGAAAATGAATTGTTCTGACACTGCCAGGAGGTCCACTTGGTTCATTCTCTCCACAATAAGTCATTGCCAGGATTTTTCCCACTTTGAAAAGCGAACAATAAAATTTCACCGCCTCTTCAGCTTGATTGTTAAATACCAGACACGTCGAAATCTTTTGCATAGAAAACTCCTATGGATTCGTTCAATGACCGGCGGTAGTGTGGAATAAAAAAAAAGAAAAAAAAAGGGCCCTGGTGACAAATCAGGGCCCGTCTCTTACGTTTAACAAGAATGAAAAGAATGTTTTTTTAGCTTTACCTTAGTTACTGTATAAAGTTAAGCTGACGACCTTAGTCTCGAGAAAAGACATTGCCATCTTACTCTCATTTTACCCCCTTTGTTTTCCCTGGGTTTCTGACATGAACCAAGGATCTCATCATCGGAGGAACTTCACTCTGATTCATCTCATTCACAAAAATGATTTTGAATCATGTGAAAAAAACTAATACAGCTTAGTTTCTATGAATTTAAGGCAGGGTAATCCGTATATCCAATAGCTCCGTCTGCATAAAAAGTTGAAGGGTTTGGATTATTGAGCGGCGCCTTTTCAGCAAATCTTTCAACCAGGTCAGGATTTGCAATAAACTGTACACCCCAGGCAACGGCATCAGCTTCGCCTTTCTCAATTAAATTTTCAGCCTGTTCTCTCGTCATTTTTTCGTTGGCAATGAGAACTCCGCCAAAACGTTTTTTAATTTCAGCGCTCAAGCTATCAACGCCTGAATATTCGCGAGTAAAAATAAACGCTACTTTTCTTTTACCCAATTGCTCGGCCACATAACCGAAAGTCGCCAGTCGGTTTGAATCATGCATGTCATGTGAATCACCGCGAGGTGCAAGGTGCACACCAACTTTTCCAGCACCGAAAACTTCAATCGCAGCATCTACCACTTCAAGAAGTAAGCGCGCACGATTTTCAATCGGGCCACCATACTGATCAGTTCTTTTATTTGTTCCATCCTGAAGAAATTGATCAATCAGATAACCATTGGCCGCATGTATTTCCACGCCATCAAATCCAGCGCGTTTAGCATTTTGGGCCCCTTTTTTATAATCAGCTACAATTCCCGGAATTTCATTTGTCTCAAGCGCTCGCGGAGTTACATAGCCTCTTTCAGGACGAAGAAGAGAAACGTGCCCCTTTGGCTTAACAGCAGAAGGTGCCACGGGAAGCTGGCCGTTTAATAATTCAGGATCAGAAATTCTTCCGACGTGCCAAAGCTGCATAAAAATTCTTCCACCTTTATCGTGAACAGCTTTAGTTGTTTTCTTCCAACCTTCAATTTGTTCTTCTGACCAAATGCCTGGAGTGTTCGCGTAACCTACACCGCTTGCTGAAACACAGGTGGCTTCAGTCAGAATCAAACCCGCGCTTGCGCGCTGGCCATAGTATTCGGCCATAAGATCATTGGGTACGCGTCCGGCATTCGCAGCACGCGCTCGTGTCAATGGCGCCATGATAATACGATTTGGCAGGGTCAAATCGCCTACTTTTAGTGGAGATAATAATTTACTCATAGTTGGTCCTTAAAAAATAATCTGGAGGAGAGGGATGGATTTAAACCACCGAACGGCAGGTTTGCAAGCTGCCTCCCTTGAACACTCGGGCACCTCTCCATAAATGTGTCAATTATGGATACATTAATTCTATTACATTTTAAATGCAACAATTATTTGCACATTATGGTATTTTTTGCTAACATCTCCGTATGATTGACACACGTTTTTCTGTCTCTATTCAAATAATGATGACAGCGGCCCACCACAAGGACGAGCTGGTTACTTCTGAGTTACTGGCAAATGCACTTGACACAAATCCCACATTTGTCAGAAAAATGGTGTCGCGCCTGGTAGAGGCGGATCTTCTCAAAAGCTACCGCGGAAAAGGCGGTGGAATTGAATTGGCAAGAAGGCCGAATCAGATTTCTCTCAATGACATTTACATAGCTAGCACCAACGAAAAAAAATTGATTAACGTTCACAACAAGCCTGTCGTGAAGACATGTGAAGTCAGTTGTTGCATTAAATCTGTCCTGAACAATCTGGTCGATGGAATCGAGTCTTCTACTCAAAGTTATCTTGCCAAAAAAACTCTTCATGATTTAATGAAACAAGTTTGATCAACAGTTCCGATACATCCTGCGAAGCAATTTCTGATTAGAATAGCGGCGATCTTTGGCATGCGTTCCTTTTAAACTTATGCTTTTTTCTTTAAACCTTTTCTTTTTCTTCCATTTGCGATTGTCATAAAGACGACTTTTCTTTTTTTCTTTCTGCTTCTTCTTTTCCCAGAACAACTCCACCACTTCGGGTGAAGAGGACTGATTGATTGATCTAAACTGGTTGAATTCAAGAAAATAAAAACTGAGTAACCCGACAATGAGTTTTCTTATGAGCATTCGGCCCCGCCTGCGTAAAAACAATAAATGAATAAAAATAAACTGCAGAACGAGCTGTGTTCATGGTCGGGGACTCCGTAAAAATAAAATGGAATTTAAAAAAAGAAAATTTGAAGAATGCTTAGATATTCATAAATTAGATTCTGCCACAGAGTAAAAGATGAATCAAGGGTCCTGAAAAAATGCCTGACTTACCTATCCTTTTACTTAACTTCAAATAAGTTAGTGATTCAATCGCAACTCTCCCTTGCAGTCTGTTCTCACTGAACATGGGAGGATTCTATGCAGGAAATTCATGCACTCAGTATTATTCAGCCATCAGGCGAACTCATTGTCCGTGGAAAGAAAAATGTCGAGAACCGCGAATGGAAAACAAACAAACGTGGGTTTATTGCCATTCATGCTTCATCTAAGTATGACCGCAACCGGTACGCTTACTTCGATGAAAATTACAAACTGGCCATTGATCCTGACGATGTAGATTATGGAGCCGTCATTGGCTTTGCGGAAATTTCAGATGTCATTCAGGAAGAGGATGTCACGCGTTCAACTTTGAAATGGTTTGAAGGAAAATATGGTTTCGTCTTAAAAAATATGATCAAACTTCCTAAAGCTGTTCCGATTCAGGGATCTATGGGCCTGTGGAAACTTGGAGGTAAAGATCTGGAGAAGTGCCTGCTTCAATTACCTTCTGCTCAACGAAAATTGATAAAAGAAAACGTTCTGCAATAAGTGCCATAATTTTTTTCAATTGGAACACTGACACCTTTTTTGGAAAGCTCATCTAATGAAATGGATGAGCTTTCTTGTTATTCTTTTTTGTCTGAACGGTTGCTATGAAAATCGGGAAAGATTTGGCGGAAGCAGTATATCTCCTATCTCAACAAATGATGTTTTCGAAGTGACCTGCACAACTTTAACCGCTGGTGAAGTCACTTTCACTGGAGGCGTTTTTTCTCCTTCAACCGAAACTATACAGCAATATGATGTTGTGAAATGGAAGAATACTGATACAGCGGCCCATACAGTGACCAGTGGAACAACGTCTGCGCGCTCTGATATTTTTGATATTGTTTTATCGCCGGGTCAGGAGAGATGTCTTCGATTTCTTCGCATAAGAAATTATCCCTACTTTGATAGTCTGAATACCGATATCAGAGGTGAAATCAGCGTCCGCTAATTATTTTCGAAGCACCCACATTTTTCCAAACCCGTTCCACAAAATCTTTTTCTCTTCAATTGAAAAGCCCAGCCTGAGTATTTCTGCTTCGGGATCACGGTTTAAATGACAGTTTCCCGCCATATGTTTCCACATTGGAGTTAAATGATCTTGCAGCCATCCGGCCACAGGTGTATTTCTTTTTACATGTTCGAGTAAGAGAAACTGTCCACCTGGCTTTAACACACGATACACTTCTTTCAAGGCCATGTCGGGATCTGGAATAGAACAAAAGACAAGTGTAGCCGCCACAGTATCAAACATTTCATCCGAATATTTGAGAGATTGAGCATCGCCATTTTCTACATGAAAATGAAATTTTTTTTCTTTTTTTAGTGCACTTTTTCTCATTGATTCATCCGGCTCAATGCCGGTGTACTCAACGCTTTTTGGGATGAAAGCAAAGTTCAAACCTGTCCCCGCGCCTATCTCAAGCGTTTTTCCTCGCGCATGCGACATAAGCTCTGCCCGGAGTTTCCCCCGTGTAAATTTCTCGCCAGTAGACATAATTAAATCATAAATTGTTCCGTTCATTGTGACAGTGTAACCTGAATGATGTTAAAATTGATACTGAGGATTTTGTTATGAATAATATCGAACTCGTTATTGCTCCCAGAGAACGCGACCTCGGCGGCTTTCATGTCCGTCGCGTCCTCCCCTATGCGACTCACCGGATGGTCGGGCCCTTTATTTTTTTTGATCATATGGGACCTGCCATGCTCGCACCTGGAACAGGCATGGATGTACGGCCGCATCCTCACATTGGACTGGCAACCGTGACGTATTTGTTCGAGGGAATTATCCGTCATAAAGATAGTCTTGGATCTGATCAAAACATTATTCCCGGAGACATTAACTGGATGACTGCGGGAAAAGGCATCGTTCACTCGGAAAGATCCCCTGATGAATTCAGAAATTCAGGAGGAACAGTCAATGGCATTCAGCTATGGGTGGCCTTGCCCGATGAGTTCGAAGACACTGAACCAACTTTTTTTCATCATCCTTCATCTTCACTTCCTGAATTTAAAATAAATAATGTTCAGATTAAACTTCTTCTTGGAAAAGCTTTTGATCGCGAAAGTCCCGTAAAGATTCATTCACCACTTTTTTATATGGACATAAAAATGCCAGCTGGTTCATCGATTGAACTCCCCGCCCACGGTGAAGCTGCTGTCTATGTTGTCGACGGAAAAATTAAAGTCGACGATAAAGAAACAGATGAATGCTCGATGGCCGTCATTAAAAAATGCCAGAAGATAAATATCGAAGCGATAAAAGAATCGCGCGCGATGATCATTGGCGGAGAACCGGTTGGCGAACGTTTTATTTTCTGGAATTTTGTAGCGAGCTCAAAGGCCCGTCTTGAAGAAGCAAAAATGTCATGGAAAACAGGCCCTGGTTCGGATCGTTTCCCAAAAATACCGACAGATCATTCAGAGTACATTCCTCTTCCACCTGAACTGAGCAATCCAAAAGGCACTCCTCTTTAAAAAATATCAGTTAATATTACTGATTAATTTCAAGTGAGAATAATCAGTCTAATTTCTGTGCGGCCCTGAGTATTTGCTCCGATAAAAGTTTTGATTTAAGTAAACACTTTCGATTTATTAACAGTTGTTAATAAGCGGGTAGAGATCAAAATGAAGAACAAATTTTCAGTGTTTTTAAAAATTCAGGCCATCGCGATTATTCCGACTTTAATTGTCTCCATTTTTTTGGGCTATCAAAGTTACACTTCTAAAAAAACGGCCATTATGAATGAGAAGAAGATGGCCTTGCAATCACTCGTCACATTGGGCTACGACGCCGTAGAAGGCCAATACAGCGATTATAAAGCCGGAAAAATATCTGAGACAGAAGCTAAAGCGAATGCCATTAAAACAATAAGTCAGATGAAATATGGTGAAGAGAAAAAAGATTATCTTTGGATAAACGACTTCACTCCCAAGATGGTCTATCACCCCAAAAAAGAATTGCTCGAAATGAATGATCTTAAAGACTATAAAGATCCTTCTGGAAAGCTGCTCTTCATAGAGATGGTGGATATTGCTAATAAAAACAAAGAAGGGTTTGTCGATTACATCTGGTTTTCTAAAACTGATAAAACCGTTACTGTACCTAAAATCTCATTTGTTAAGTCGTTTGAAGCCTGGGGATGGATTATCGGAACAGGAATTTATCTGGATGACGTTAATGCCATTTTAATGTCGGAACTAAAACAGAATATTTCTTTTTGCGTTTTGATTTTTCTTATCATCAGTACAGTCACTTTTATTTTCGTACAGACTAATTTATCAAGGCCATTGCTTGCAATTGTCAATTCCCTTCAAACAAGAGTTGATTCACTCAATGCTTCTTCAGATCAAATTTCAAATACGGCACACTTTATTTCTGCAGGTGTAAAAGAGCAGCGTGAGAATCTCAACTCTGCCCAGAAGGTAATGAAAGAAGTGGCGGAGATGGCCATAGAAAACGAGCAAAGCGCAAGCATTACAAGAAATAAAACATCTGAATTTGTTTCCATTGCTGAAAATGGAATAGGCACCATTAATAATCTGAATTCTTCTTTTGCTTCTATTCAACAGGGAAATGAAGGAATGATTGAAACGTTCCAGCGCGGTCAGAAGGATCAAGAAAAAATCGCTCACATGGTTCAGGAGATCGGGAACAAAACCAAGGTTATTAACGACATTGTTTTTCAAACCAAACTTCTTTCATTCAACGCTTCTGTCGAAGCTGCGCGTGCAGGAGAAAATGGCAAAGGCTTTGCTGTCGTTGCTGAAGAAGTCGGCAAGCTCGCGACAATGACTCAGGCAGCGGCCCTGGAAATTACCACCATCGTTACCGAAAATAAAACATCAGTGGAAAAAATTATCGAGGAAACAAGCAAGGCCATAGACACCGTTTCAGAGCAGATGAAATCCAATGTCGAAGCGGCGGGAAAACAAGTTGAAGCATGCTCAAAACTTTTTAACCGCATAGCTGAAGAAGCCACTTCTCTGGACCAGAATGCAGAAAATATCTTGTTGTCATCTGAAAGACAAAAACGCGGTTTTGAAGAAATGAATGATTCTTTCGAGAATCTTATTGAGAGTGTGAAACAAAATGCATTGTTGGGCCAGCAGGCAGAACAGGCAGCTGAGATTGTGAGCAATGAAAATAAAAATCTGGGAGATACAATCACGACTTTGATGAAATTCATCTTTGCCGATAAAAAAGTTGAATTGACACAAAAACTTCCAAAGCTGGAATGGTCAACAAAGTACATGTTGCAGATTAAAAATATGGATGATGAACACATTGCCATTGTCAATGGAATCAATAAACTCATTGAAGGAATGAATTCAGAAGATCCTGAGTCAGTAAGATACCTCGACGAGCTATTGAAAGTGGCCATTGATCACTTTGCTCACGAAGAAAAATTTATGATGAGCATCGCTTACCCGGATTTCAATTCGCATAAGCGCATTCACGAAGCTCTACTTAAACAGCTTGGCGATTATCGCAAAAAATACGGTACCGCAGAATTCGACAATGGTCGTTTTGTCCGATTCGTGCAGAATTGGCTGCTCTCGCATATCATTGGGGTCGACATTCAGTATGCTGAGCATTCACGCCATCATCGAGCTGCTTAATTGGGCAAGTTAGTACCCGTCGATTAAAAAAATCTTCGCGTTTTCGAAATTAACTTTTTCGATTGCAGCTGTTTCTTTGCATTTGATGGTGAACTCAGGACCACTGGCATCAATCGTAAAGACATCGCCCGTTACTCTCATTAATCCACGCCTTTCGAAATCACGCGCGTTTTTAATGATGACGGTGTCGCCTTTCTTCAATTCTTCGAGATTAGTGATAATCTTCATGATTTTTCTGATGCTCCTAAAAAGATCGAATGATCTAGAGGAGAGAATATATCTCATATGTAAAGCAGAGCTCAAGAGAGAAAATTTTCTTTCCGTGTTTTTCAATAAAAAACCAGCAATGTCCGGGTTCATTTGTCAGGTTTTGTAATAAAAAACTCTTAGACTCAAATAAGAAAAGCCCCGAATGACCGGGGCTTTTCTTAACGTACGAAACATTGAATGAATAGAAAACGCCAATTCAGTAAGGGGATGTTTAAGGGTCTGGCAATTCCGCACCTCATTTGATCGTTGATTGCTCTATCGGAGCTTCGATTGTGTACGATTGCGAGACTTACTTAATGTTCCCCTCTTTCCATGGTGGGATTGGTGGGCCCGACCTTGTTCTGGAGAACAAGCTTCGAAATTTTCTCGTTCTCACTGTACCTCCTCGGTTACATTTCTTGAGTACAGTATCCACTCCTCCCGTGAGTTTGAATCTGATCTATCTCAGAAAGAAAAATGTTTGTGATTATCAAATAGACGTTTATTATTTTTCATTATCAATCACATTTTAAAAAAGGATTTGAAATGAAAACTCTCTCTCTCACATTGCTCTTCGTTTTTCTTTGTTCGTGCTCGACTCAAAATTTAAAAATTACGAAAGGCGATGTCAGAACAGTTCCGACTTATGAAGGAACAAGTCATTTTATTTTCTGGGGAATTGGCCAGGAAAAATTAATTAATCCGCATGAAGTTTGCGGTGACAAGGCTGTCGCACAGGTTGCAACAAGAACATCTTTTCTAAACGGTCTTTTAGGCGGCTTGACCTGGGGAATTTATTCTCCGAGAGATTACGTTATCTATTGTGAATAATTTTCTGAAAATAAAAAAGGCCCCAAACTTTGGGGCCTGTTGTAAAAACTAAAATGAATGTAAGGACAAGTCCGATAAGTTCACCACGGCGACATCTCTCAATTGGATTTTGATGTTCATAGCGAACGCGAGAGTGTTATTCGCAGTTGACTAAACTTTCGGGTAGCTTCAATCTCAAGGAGTCTGTCCTAGCCCTCGAGAATAAGCTTCTGAAGAATCTCATTCTCATTTTACCTCCTGGGTTCTTCACCCTTCTTTCAAATACAGTATCGGTCTTCCGGAGGATTTTCGGGATGATTTGAATCACGTTCTTTAATGTTTGTAGACAGGAATGGCTATGGCCTTATGAGAAGTTCATCAGAGTGAGTTTAGGTCTTTTTAATTCGCAATCGAGATGTGCGAGTTCCACGAGCTCTTGTTTTTTCTCAAACGCCTGGATCAGATTTTCAGCGTTGAGTTCACCGTTTCTTTTGAGATCGTTGATGATGATAACGAGAAGACTTGAAACAAGTTCATCAGCTTCGAGTTCGCCCACTCGTTCTGAAGCAAGAGAATGAATTTTAATAATCGCGTCTGATAGTTTCATGCTGCGATCATCTCGAAAAAAAAGCAGAACGAAAATTAAATTTTTGTTAAAGCTTCTTGCAAAGCTTAAGGAGACTTGGAGAAACGTCGTGCTTAAACGAAAATTACTTCAGACTTAAAATTATTTTCCCTGTGGTTTTTCCACTCTCTAGTGCTTTGTGTGCCTCATCGACTTTCGCAAAATCATACACTGTCGTTAAGGGTCCTTTAATGTTTCCGCTCTCAATGAGTGAAATCAGGTGACGAGTGGCCTCGATGAACAATTCTTTTTTATCAAACAAATAAGAAAGATTGAAAGCAATCACGCTTTTATTATCGCTGGTCATATCGAGAGGATTAAAGCGCGGTGTTTTTAAATACATCCTGATGAGTTTTATCCAGTCTATTTTTCCGCCTTGTTTAGGCATCATGGTATGAAAACCATAAACAAGAAGCTTTCCCGAGGAGGCCAGATGTTTATAAGAATATTTCAGAGTCTCGGCCCCATTGGCATCAGCGATAACGTCAAAGCCTGCAGGAGAAATTCTTTCGACTTCTTTCCACAAATTTTGAGACGACTTATCGATCACAAAATCTGCTCCCAATGATTTTACAAAATCAACTTTGTGAGATGAACCGACAATGCCTGTGACTTCACATCCTTTCCATTTCGCCAGTTGAACAAAAGCACTCCCCACTCCGCCTCCTGCTGAATGAATCAGGATTTTTGCCCTGGTCGGAATCACGATGTTTTGAAAAAGTGCATGATAGGCCGTGAGATAGACCGCTGGAAATCCGGCCGCCTGTTCGAGCGAGAGATTTTGCGGCAAGTGAAAAACCAGATCTTCTGCCACACAAAGATGGGATGTGTAACCTCCAAAACGAGTAACACCAAAAACTTTTTCGCCAGGTTTGAATCTGGTGACGTTGCTTCCTACCCTCTCCACAATTCCCGAAACTTCAAACCCCGGAGTTATAGGCCATCCCACAAACTCCTTAGCACTTTTATAAAGGCCCCACCGGACGACGATGTCAGCGTAATTGACACCTGCAAAGTGAACGTTGATAAGGACTTCGTTCTCAGCGGGAACGGGATCTGGAAATTCCTCAATTTTGAGAACGGAATAGTCGCCAGGCTTGTGGATCATGATTTTTTTCATAATTTAAGTATGGCATAGTTCGTTTCTATTTTCTCTAATCTTCCTTTTGTAGAATAAAAATTCTATAATTTGGACAAATGTATAAGCTCCGAAATTATCAACAAGAAGCCGTAGACAATACGATTAAGTATTTTCAAAAAAAACGCGATCCTGCGTTGATCGTTCTTCCTACTGGTGCCGGAAAATCTCTGGTCATTGCAGAGCTTGCGAGAATTGCCAAAGGACGCGTTCTAGTTCTCGCTCATGTCAAAGAACTCGTTGAACAAAATCATTCCAAATACGAAAGCTACGGCCTTGAAGCCGGAATTTTTTCGGCCAGTCTTGGAAAAAAAGACTGGAGCCAGAAAGCCATTTTCGGAAGTGTGCAATCCGTTGCACGTGCCCCTGATGAATTTTTTAACGATTTTTCTTTGCTTGTTATCGATGAATGCCATCGCGTGGATGAAGAGGGCGATACTCAGTATCAGGACGTCATCAGAAAACTTCGCGCACGCAATCCCAACCTTGCCATTCTTGGCCTGACGGCAACGCCGTACCGCATGGGCATCGGCTGGATTTATGAATATTCTCACATCGGTGAACTCAAAACTGAACAACCTAAGTTTTTCAAACAATGCGTGTATGAACTTCCTCTTTCGTACATGATTAAGAATAAATTTCTCACTCAGCCTGTAAAAGTCGACATACCGGTGACGTGTTACGATTTCTCAGAACTCACTGAAAAAAATCGCATGTACACTCTTTCTGAAGTGGAAGAACTTTTAAAAAATCAAAAGCGATTGACTCCCCTGATTGTAAAAAATATTGTCGATATTACAGAACGCTTTAACCGCAAAGGCGTGATGATTTTCAGCAGTACAGTCAACCACGCAAAAGAAATCATGGACTATCTGCCAGAAGGAGAAGCCCGCGTTGTTCTCGGGGACACAGAGATCAGCGAACGCGATCAGATTGTTGAAGAATTTAAGCAGAAAAAATTTAAATACCTGGTGAATGTTTCTGTTCTGACGACTGGCTTCGATGCTCCTCACGTCGATGTTATTGCTATTCTCCGGCCGACGGAATCCAATTCACTTTACCAGCAGATTGTCGGGCGCGGCCTTCGCCTTGAACCTGGTAAATCCGATTGCTTTATTCTCGACTACACCGGAATGGGACATGATATTTACACTCCGGAAATTGCAGACAAACGACCATCAAAAGAAACTGTGCCTGTCTTAGTTCCGTGCCCGCAATGTGGATTTGAAAATAATTTCTGGGGTTATGTTGATTACGACGGCGATCTCATCGAACACTTTGGAAGAAAATGCAGAGGAGCTCACCAAGATCCTTTCACCATGAAAGTCACTCCTTGCGGCTTCCGCTTTCGCTTCAAACTTTGCCACTCATGCGGTCAGGAAAACGATGTCACCGCAAGGGCCTGCGAAAAATGCAAAGCCGTTTTAATCGACGCCGATGCCAAATTAAAACAAGCGAAGCTTTCCAAAAATGCTCACGTACTCACGCCGGATAAAATTACATTTGAAGAACGAACAGATAAGAATGCCAATCCCTATCTTGAAGTCCGCTACTATGATGCCGATGCACAATATGTGAGTGAGGCCCACTTCTTCAACAATCCTTCCTCGATTAAAAAATTCAACATCAATTTTCTTCGCTCTCATTTGCGAAGACCTGAGCTCGCTGTTGATCTCACAAATCCTAAAGAAGTCATTAAGTACCAGAAGCTTCTCCGTCTTCCCTCTTTTGTCATCGCCCGCAAGCAGGACAAATTCTGGAAAATCACGGAAAAAGTTTTCAGTGAAGAGCTTCTCTAAAATTATTGTCTGTAGCTTTCCAAGAAATCACCAAAGTGGTTCAGAGCTGTTTTTAAATCTTCAGCGTGTGGAAGAAACACAATGCGCACGTGATCTGGCTCTGGCCAGTTGAAGGCACGGCCGTGTACGAGCAGAATTTTTTTCTTCTGCAAAAGATCCAGCACTAATTTTTCATCATTCATGAGATTGAATTTTTTGGCATCAAGTTTAGGGAAAGCGTAAAGAGCGCCTTTAGGTTTAACAACACTCACGCCGGGAATTGAATTTAAGATTTCCGTACAAAGGTTTCTTTGTACCGTCAGACGTCCATCAGGAGCCGTGAGATCGTTTATGCTTTGGAATCCGCCAAGCGCAGTCTGAATGGCGTGCTGACAGGGAACATTCGCACACAAGCGCATGGTCGATAAAATATCCAGGCCCTCAATATATCCTTTGGCATTGGTTAAATTTCCCGACAACATCATCCAGCCGACGCGAAAACCAGCGGCCCTGTATACTTTGGAAAGCCCCCCGAAAGTCACGGTGAGAATATCTTCTGAGAGGGCAGCCGTTGTTACATGTTGTGTTTTATCGTAAAGAATCTTGTCATAAATTTCGTCAGAAAATAAAACCAGATTATGTTCTCTGCAAAGTTTGATCACTTCAAGAATGAGCTCTTTGGAATACACCGCCCCTGTCGGGTTATTCGGATTGATGAGAACGATCGCTCGCGTACGCTTCGTAATTTTTTTGCGCATATCACTTATATCCGGAAACCAGTCCGCAGTTTCATCGCAGCGATAATGAACAGCGCGACCGGAAGATAGATTCACAGCGGCCGTCCAGAGTGGATAATCAGGCGAAGGAAGAAGCACTTCATCTTCGTCATTCAGCAAAGCCTGCATGGCCATAACGATGAGTTCTGAAACGCCGTTGCCGATATAAATATTTTCAACATCGACGCCCTTCACGCCGCTGTTTTGATAATCGAGCACGATCGCTTTGCGCGCAGAAAAAATCCCTTTCGATTCGCAATAGCCCTGAGCATTCGGGAGATTTAAAATAATATCGCGGACAATTTCTTCCGGGACATTAAAACCAAAGGCAGCGGGATTGCCGATATTGAGTTTTAAAATGCGATGACCTTCTTCTTCCAGACGTCTCGCTTCCTTGTGAACAATTCCACGGATGTCATAACAAACATTATTAAGCTTGGAAGATTTCAGAATCTGATTCATACGCACCTCTGCCGCAATTTAATCACGATTCCCCAAAAGGTGCCAGCAGACTTATGGTTGAGGATCGCGTCTTTAGCATCTGCGACACCAAAAGTCTGCTGGCACCTTTTAGGAAGGGGAACCTTCGATGATAACGACTAAGCGCTTAACGAGATCGTTGAGTTGAGCAGCCTGAGTGGCGAGCTCTGTGGCGGCGTTGGCCGATTGGGCAGAGGTTGAACTGTTCTGCTGGTTCACTTGATCAAGAAGCCCAATCGCTTTGGTAATTTCGTTGACTCCGGCCGCTTGCTCCTGGCTGGCAGATGAGATTTCAGCAATCATTTTGGAAACATTTTGAATGGACGCTGCAATTTCATTTAAAACGATTTCACTCTCTCTCGCAATCTTGGTTCCGGTTTCAACTTTTACTTTCCCCTGCTGCACCAATTGCTCAATTGATGATTTTGAATGAACAACAATTTCTTCAACAGTCTTCACACTTTTATCGAGCATTTGAGAAATTTCGAGCGCAGCTTTTCCACTCATGGCCGCGAGATTTCCGACTTCTTCAGCGACGACAGCAAAACCTTTCCCGGATTCACCTGCCCGGGCCGCTTCGACAGAGGCATTGAATGAGAGAAGCTTTGTCTGGAAGACGATGTCATTGATCACGTTCGTTTTGGCCCCGATGTCCTGAATGATTGTGACAATATTTTTGATTTCATTATTCATGCTATCAATCTGGTGCATGATTTCATCGTTGCTCACATTGATATCTTCAATAGCGATTATCATCTGCCCAATGACTTCCTTCCCTTTCTCGGCAATGTGCAGGCTGTCCTGCGAAGAGGTAGACGACTTCATCGCATTGTCTGCGTTGGAGTTAATCATCGCACTGATTTCATCTATGGCCGATGAAGTTTCCTGGATGGAAGATGCTTGCTCATGCGAAGCTTGTGCCAGCTCTTCTGATGTTGAAGCAATTTGAACAGAAGTTCCATTGACCTGGTTTCCGGAATTGTCGAGACTTTTGACGATGTCATTTAAAGTCGAAATTGGTCTTCTGATAAAATAGGCAGCAATGGCAATTCCCAAGGCCCCGCCGAGAATAATGGCCAGGACAAGAAATGTTGAAGGTGAAATTTGATTGTCGCTAGCTTCAAGGGCCATCATTTTTTTCACATCCGTTTTGACAGCAAAAACACCATGGAGTTTATTGTCCGGCCAATTCTCCATTTTGTAGCCAAGCACATCTTTTCCATTGTTCCACGGACTGGTTTGTGGATCTCCATGGCAAGTCATGCATCCGTGATCTTTTTTCAAACGAACAGGACGATAAACAGTGATGGATGAATCATTGTCGTCGATGTATTCAGTCAGCGCTTCGTTATTCAAAAATTTATTGAAGACAACCATCTCTTTGCTGTCAGCTTTATTAATTTCCTTGCGGGGTTCATCGGAAAAAATTCTGAACTCGTAGTTATCTTTGTCCGCATCTTTTGCTCCGATCTTCATTGCGGCGACGATCGGCACTTGCTTCAAGACCGCCTCTTTATCTTCGTTGCTCATCGCTTCGCCAGGTTTGTATTTGAGTTTCATGCGATCGATGATGGGTGGAAGTCCTGCTTGTGTGGCAACGAAATGTGTTGCGGCCTCAAGTCTCAGGTGAATGGCGCGGGATTTTTCAATCACTCCCCGGTGCATTTCCTGCTTATTGAAATAGAGAAATCCGCTGATGGCGATGGCGGAACAAATAAAAATGGCGAGGGATACGATGAGAAGGATACGTGCTTTAAAGCTCACTCTGCTAAACCAATTCATTTTAATCTTCCTGAAAATGTGAACAATGGTTAATCAGACTTGATGCTAAGTTAATTTAGTATCAAGTTCAGTGGTCAAAATCAGCCTTTTGGGGCCGAGTCAACCAGACTTAACTGGAATTTCCAGGATTGAGTCAATTAGAGTTAACGCTTTAAAATGAATTTTATTGATTATGAAAAGTATAACTTAAACAATAAATATTTCCGGCGAGTGTTTCTTCAACAGTCGCGTTCACCATTTTTGAAATAGTTTTTAATCTTCTTAGTGAAAGTGGTTTTGCGTTTATTTTGCAGTTAATGAAGGCAGTGACAATCACATTATTTTTTTCTTTTTTGGAAGAAAATTTAACGACTCTGTTTTCATTTTCAATTTCAATAAAAAGCAATTGATAGAACATAGAGCGCATGAGGCATTGAAAAACACTCTGGTCTACATTGAGCGAGAGATCTGGAGCAAACGAATTAATTATATCCATCGTTTTTTTAAAAAATGTCTGTCCTCTACAATACTCAAGTTCTTGAAGAGCAATATTTTCAATGAAAAATTTTTCTTTCTTCAATGGTACGGGGCCATGATGGCTGTCGGAATAAGGAAAAGCAAAAATATAAATGCGATGATCTTTGGGGCTATTGATAAGTATTTGTCTGATCCAGTTAAACTGGCCGTTCCCGAAGAGGTATTTCAAATCTATGGAAACAAAATCGGCTTCTCCTCTTTTTAATTTTAACATTTCAACTCTGTATCTTTGCATGTCGAACGGATGAACGAGTTCATAGGAATGGCGAGAAATTAGTTCATCGCGATTGTATTGAAGAAGTTCGGCCATTGCCGGATTGGAATAATTTCCGATTCCTAATGTATCGATAGCTGTGAACGCAATATCAGAATTGGAGAAAATATCCATTTCTGAAATATTATTCACCAGCTCTGCCGCGCGAAGATCAAAAAGAAAAAGCGAGTCCAGCGAAACTGAAAAGTACTTCGCAACATCCATTCCGTGCTGGATAGAAATGTTGGTTTCTTCCTTGATCCATGAAGACACTGCCTGCTTTGAAACATTCATTTCACGCGAAAACTGGGCTGGAGTCATTTTATTTTTCTCAAGAAGAAAAATAAGATTGGATTTAAAAAAGTTTTTGCGGTTCTTATCCATAGAAATATTTTAACAACAGACTTTTTTAGTATCACTACACAGTACATAAAGAAAAGGCCCCAAACTCTGGGGCCTATAATCTTATAAAATTTGAATGTAAGTTAAAGTAGAAAACTCCTAATTCACAAAAGGCTTTCAAGTCCAACTCTCATTGTGTATTTGAATTTTGCTCATAGCGAGCGCGAGAGTGTCATTTTAAGCCGTTTAACTTTTGCAACTTATTCCTGAGGTTCGCGTCCTAGCCCTCGAGAATAAGCTTCTGAAAAATCTCATTCTCATTTGACCTCCTGTTGTTGGTAGGTTCCTTTCTCAAATACAGTATCGTCCCATTGAGAATTTTTCGGCATGATTTACATCAGGAAGATAGATGTTTGTAAGCAGGTCTACAGCTCTGGTTTGGAAGCGGAAATAAGGGAATATTACCAACCTCTTTCACTTTAGATTTCAGCACAAACTTCAAGCGCTTTTGCTTGAGTACCAACAAAAATTGGAGTTCGGGTGCTTTGCAAAGCTAAAGTCTGGTGGCACCATTGCAGGATGAAAATTTCCTGGAATGATTTTACTTTCTCGACCTTCATGGCCGGTCTCATCAGCGTGCTCGTGGGCTTCACCAGTTCAGCCGTTATTGTTTTTAAAGCGGCAAGCGCCGCCGGGGCAAGCGCTGCAGAAGCGAGTTCGTGGCTTGGGGTGCTTTGCCTGGGAATGGGCGCGCTCACAATTATTCTTTCCCTTAAGTATAAAAATCCCGTGATGTTTGCCTGGTCGACTCCTGGAGCTGCGCTTTTGATTGCCAGTCTTCACGGTGAAGCCTTAAGCGATATTATCGGAGCTTTTGTTTTTTCTGCGGCCCTTATTTTTCTTTCAGGCGCTACCGGTCTGTTTGAAAAGATGATGAAAAAAATTCCAGTAGGAATTGCTTCCGCTATGCTGGCAGGAATTCTTCTGCATTTTGCTTTTGATGTTTTCACTTCAATGAAAGCACAACCGGCCATGGTTCTGAGTATGTTTTTTGCGTATGTCATCGGGAAAAGATTTTTTCCGAGAATCAATATTGCTCTTGTTCTTGCCGTAGGAATTGCGATTGCCTGGTTTCAGGGGCTCTTGTCCATACAGCCACTGGAACTGGGATTAATGAAACCGGTTTTTACAATGCCGACCTTTAACTGGCAGGTGCTTTTTAATATAGGTCTTCCCCTTTTTATTGTCTCGATGACATCGCAAAACATGACAGGATTAGCTGTTATGCGCGCGTACAATTACAAACCTGAGATATCAAAACTCATCGCTTATTCAGGTTTGACGAATTTTTTCATTGCTCCTTTTGGTGGATATACTCTGAATTTATCTGCGCTCACTGCTGCCATCTGCATGGGGCCGGAAGCTCATCCAGATCCGGAGAAGCGTTATACGGCGGCCATCAGTTCGGGAGCGATTTATATTATTATCGGATTGTTTGCAGGAGCTGTTGTCGGTCTGTTTAATACATTTCCAAAAGAACTTATTGTGGCCGTTGCAGGTCTTGCCCTTATGTCCACAATCAGCAATGGAATTGCTTCAGCTGTTTATCACGAAGAAGATCGCGAAGCGGCCATGATGACTTTTTTTGTGACCGCTTCGGGATTAACTCTTTTTGGAATTGGTTCTGCCTTCTGGGGAATCATCGCCGGCATTTTCGTCAGTCTTGTTTTTACTTCGAACAAATAATGTCTCGCTCTGAGCAGGACTTGAATTTCTTCTGACATTTGCTTAAGACATTATTGCGTGCACGGGATTCAGAGGCATCCTGGTCAGAAAAAGTTTCATTCTGAAAAGTGATCTGACATTTATTGGCTCCCTCCAGGCCAATCTTTCCTTTTTTAAAAGAAAGGTTTAACTGGGGAGTTCCTGCGCTGTTTTTGCCTGCTTCATATCCACTCTTATAGCCCCGCTGAGCAGCTTCAACATCGTTGTTCGGACAAAGAGTTGCGAATTGTCCCATGGCCATTAAACGTCCCATTTTGGCGTCATTCATTCCCTTTTCATAACCGGCATTTTCAGTACAGTTTTGTGCTCTGTAAGCTGCACAACTGCTTATGAATAAGGAAAGAAGCATAACAGGCAATAACAGATTAAATTTTTTTGATTTCATTTTTATTATGCTAACAGAAACAATAAAAATTTAAATCAATTTTTATTTGTTTCATTCAAAATGCAGATGTTTCATAACTCCCCTCAGGTTTTACAATGAATAAACGAGGTGACCAATGGATGATTTAAAAATGACATTTCTCTTTCATAAACCGGTGGAGGAAGTTTTTGATTATTTCACAAGACCGGAATTATTTGAACTATGGGGCGCGCCGGATGGAATGACTCTTAAGGTGCATCACATGGAAGCATTCGAAGGCGGAAATTATTCGATGACTCATACCGGACCAGATGGTGATTACCAATGCAATGGGACTTTTAAAGAATACATTCCCGATAAAAAACTTGTTCAGATAGACAGTGTGCTTGGTCCGGATGGCAACGCTTTTTTTCATGATCTGGAATGCATTACCGAATTTGAAGAAAAGGATGACAACACCAAAATCACGATCACGCAAAGAGGTTTTACTGATGAAAAAAGTGTCCAGGAGTGCAAGAAGTCCTGGGATGAATGCTTTGCCAAACTAGAAGCGATATTTACTGAAAGCAATTTTCCAGAATTTGAAAGTTCACTTTAACTCAGGAAAAGCTGCTTCTTTCTTCTTGTTTTTACGTGCCGTGTGCAATACAGGTTTCAGAAAATGAATTTTTGATGTAAGATCATCATGTGAGATTTAACAAAAAACTATTTTTCCTTTTTCTTTCGATTTATTCACTGTTGAATATTTCTATTCAAGGGCAGAGTTTCGCCTTTGATAAAAACGGCTCTACAAAGACTGAGCTAAAAAAATATTTTTTCCAGGCCACAACGACCCAATCAATTCAGCGCAACGATATTAAAGAAAAAACCCGTGCAAAAACTTATGCACCTGAAATTCTTTTTTACGCTGCCCCTTTGGTAACCCGGTTATTTTTTACACCAATTTCACAAGACACTTCTTTTCTTATTCTCTCAGAAGCTGATTCATTCTCCATCAGCAATCGTCCACGCGCTCCCCCCGTTTAAAAAAACCTGAAAGTAAAATATTTGATACTCAACTTGCGCCATCAATATCCGCCAGGATTTGTGCGCCTATATTCAGGAATTATTATGGAACCTACAAACAATAATAAAGACGACAAGATCACTGAACAAAATAACAAGCAAGCCTTGAGAGTTATGCTGATTTTTGCGGCCATGCTCATTTTCGTGGTCGGCTACGCCATTTATACAAAATAGAAATTAAGGATAAGTATGCAGACACATCTACTGGAAGATATCGGTAAATCCGTCATCGCTGCAGGCGCCATTGGTGTGCCTGCATACTATTTAAAAATCCCCCTCATCCTTGCCTATATCGCCGGAGGAATTCTCATCGGGCCGAACCTTGGGTTTGGCTTTATCAGGGATCACGATTCCATTGCAGGAATTTCCGAAATAGGCCTCGTCCTGCTAATGTTCATTCTCGGACTCGAAATTAATTTAAAAAAACTTTTCGAGATGGGACGGGCAGTTTTATTCACAGGGGCCATACAGATCACCGGAACGTTACTCCTTAGTCTGGTTATTTTCTCTTCGATTTATTTTTCACAATTTAATTATGAAGTTGTTTACGTTGCCATTGCGTTAACTCTCTCCTCAACTTTGATTGTAGTTAAAATACTTTCCGATGAAATGGACCTTGATTCGCTTCCATCTCGTATTACACTCGGGCTTTTGATTCTGCAGGATTTTTTTGCGGTTGCATTTCTCGCAATTCAACCGAATCTGTCTCATATAGACGGCATTTCAATTCTCATTTCAATGGCCCGGGTTCTTACTCTTGTCAGTGTAAGCTGGGCCTGTGCACGATTTATTTTACCTGAGCTTCTCAAGGCCGTTTCCAAACATTCAGAACTACTTTTAATTCTCGCGATGGCGTGGTGTTTTGCAATGTGCGGTTTTGCCAATGCTCTTCATTTGTCCATGGAAATGGGAGCCCTTATTGCGGGAATTTCGATAGCTTCATTTCCTTACCATCTTGATGTCGCTGCTAAAATTATCAGTCTAAGAGATTTTTTTATTACACTTTTCTTCGTGAGTCTTGGATTGAAAATTCCGCTGCCACAGGCAAGCACATTTGAACTCGCATTCTTAATGACCGTGATGGTTTTTGCAACAAGGTTAGTGACTATCTTTCCCACTCTTCACCGCCTGGGTTTCGCAAACCGGGTGAGTCTCCTGACTGCTGTCAATCTCTCTCAGATTTCAGAATTTTCCATTGTCCTCGCTTCACTCGGTCTAGGCTACAATCACATCTCAAAAGATCTTCTCGTTTCTTTTATTCTTGCCATGATTTTTACAGCATTAATTTCATCTCTTCTCATTCCGCGGGCGCATCAGCTTTATAAGATGATCAATCCTTTTCTCATGCTGATTGGTTTTAAGGATACGCTTCCTGGCTCATCAGAAGATCAGTCTGCACAATTAAAAAAATCAATCGTCATGCTTGGATTTTATAAAGACAGCAGCTCTTTGCTGGTAGAAATGCAAAAGAACCTCTCTGATGAAATTTTATCCCGTCTCATGATTGTTGATTTTAACCCTGAAGCGAACTACGCCCTGGGAAAGAAAAAAATAAAAACCATTTTTGGCGACATCAGCAATCCCGACACGCTCAAAATGGTCCAGATCGAAAATGCGGATCTCATTATATGCACGCTCTCTGACAGAGTCCTGAAAGGGACAACAAATTTAAAACTTCTCTCTCAACTAAAAAGAATGGCACCTGAAGCGAAAATCATTTTGTCTTCTGAAAGTATTGAACAAGCGCTTGAACTGTATTCACATGGAGCAAGCTATGTCCATGTATCAAGAGTCGCCGGGGCCAAAACATTAATGGAAATATTGCAGACATTGTCTCTGGAAGGTGAAGAACATGTTCGCAATAAATCCATTCAGATGCTTTCTGACCGTGGAGAAATCATTTCCTGAGATTAATTCATAAGATCGAGTTGATAAGTATTTTTTATCAGATCGTCTTCGCCCATCCAGGCCTTGCCATGAGAATCTTTTTCAAAACGCTGGTTGGCGGTGTCCCAGGCTCCCCAGGAATTCTGGATAAGGTATTTTAATTTTCCTTTATCGCATTTGTATCCAATCATCGTCACTGCGTGAAAACCGTGTTTCTTGGTCGTGTCACACATTCTGGTTTTATTGTAAAAAGAATCAGCAGAATCTTTGTCGTAAAAGCCAGTGCACATTGAAAGCCCTACGGCCTTATTTCCGGTGATGCTTCTTACTGCGTCTTCTTTAAAATCTTTTCTCATTGATGCCAGGTTTCTTTGCGTCTTTGCATCGTCATCATCTTTTGAGCCAGGGTAACCAAAGTGCTTCGTTGAGCAACTGACTTCATTGGGAATTTTAATCTTTTTGTCGTCGTTGCAATCGGGAGCAAGGAGTTGCATCATCGCTTTGTCATAAGACATGTTAGGAAGATCTGAAATGAATGCATTCAGACGATCAATATTGTCGAAGTTGTATCTGTCGAGACCGATAATCATCTGCTGCAAATTCTTGACGTGCTTAATGAAATCAGTCGAGCACCCTGTTCCGACGAAATCTTTTATTAAGCCGTCATCGCTTGCCAAATATTCCAATTGTCCAGTAGGAGCACAGGCGGAATAATCTTTTTGAACATATCGTTTGTAATCCTGGTTCAGAAGATCTTTATCATCCGCTGAGAAATCTGCGACCAGATCATCAATCATTTTTTTAGGCGTGGACGGGTCTGCATTATAAAGAGCTTCTTTAAAAGATTGCAGCGCACTGACTGGTTTTTTAGATTCATTGGTCAGTTGTTTCAGATAAACTTCTTCAAGTGTTTTTCTGAACTTTTCATCAACTTTTGCCTCTACCACAGGAACACCATTCACCCGCTTGTTTAAAGCATAACCAATCTTCAACTGGAAAATTTTATATTTTATTTCCGGAAACTTTTTATATTTTTGAGCATTCAGGTTATTTTGAATTCTCATTAATAAATTTTGCGCAACTTTCATCGAATTCGCTGTATCTACTTTCTCACACTTTCGTTGAGCATATTTATCGCGATTTTCATCAATGACTTTTGAAAGAAGTTTTTTATATTGTTCAAATTTCTCAGCCTTCTCATCTTTTGAAAGAGGACTGTTTTTAAATTGTTCGCTTCCTGGCACTTGATCATCTTCCGTCCCGAACAATTTCGAAAAAAAACTTCTTTTCGAAGGCGCCCTTCCCTCTGTCTGTCTCGGATTCACTTCAAATGAATCTCGTCCGGATTTCCTTAATGTTGCAAAGTCGCGAAGCATGCCATCGTAATAGGTAGAGACTCTTTTCAACAGATCAACCTGCGCCCAGTTCGGGTCAGAGAATTGATTGAGGTCCGTTTTAAACATCATCTGTTCAAGGGCCACATTCTTTCTCTCGCAAACTCCTCCATTTTCTTTGGCAAGTTTTATAGTTTCACAACTAAAGCCGGCATCAAGTAATAAATCCCCATTGTCTTTAAAGGCCTGGCTTTTCCCTTGAGAGCGATACTCTTTTTGAACAAGATTTTCCGCTCTATTAATTGAAAGCTGAAGATAAGAAATTTCCGGATTGTCAGGCATTGCTGATTGAAGCATCAGCGAAGCCGTATTGGCATAGCATGTTCCCAAACCGTCCTGATCCTGAACGCGCGCATTCGCAAGGCTTTTTCCTGGTTCATCAAGGCGAGAAACCGTTCCGTCCGCGACGTCGCCGCAATCCTGTGCAATAACCTTCGACGAAAGAATAAAAAGAAGAATAAGAAGTTTTGAATTCATTATTTCTTCCCCTTATCATTCTGTCTGGCGTAGATGGCGATTGTACCGGTTGAAACTAACGATTTATCTTCAAAGGCACAAAAAGTATTTTCGTTGCCGCTTAAATCTTTCAAATAAACAATTCTTCCTTTTGCACTTTCCGTACAGATGACAGCGCCAGGATTTTTTCCACCGGAGAATTTATCTGAAGCAATTGGTTTTAAAGAGACTTTCTTTAAAGCTTTCATCGCTTCACACTTTTCTTCAAGACAGGATTTTGAGATCAATAAATTTTTGGATTCATTTTTTTCCATCGGAAGAAAATGGTCGCCGAGCTTCCAGACCTCTTCATAAGAAAATACAGGAAGTGCCATCAATAGAAAGAATGTGAAGACTAATGTTTTCATAAATATACCTCACTCCCTTATCGCCCCTGCTTCTTCAGACTTTAAGAATTCAGACAACTAAAGTCGCTTTAACCCTGAACCGACAAAGGACGCATGCTAAAAACACTCAAGCATTCCATTTTTGTCGTTGTTCTTGCCCTTCTGACTGCCTGTCAGACGACTTTAACAAGGAATATTGCCAGCTCGTACCACATTGGGACTGCGGCCGAGCAATTGGTGAAGTGGGAAACCACTGCCAATGCCGTATCAAAAAGATCAAGTGATCTCATCCGCGTTGAGCATTATGAAATTCCCCTTCGGTTGCTCTCGGCCGATTTCGAAAGAACGATGGACTCTCAACTGCGCGACTCGATCATCTTCAATAAAAACGGCGAAAAGTACGTGCGTTGGTTGATTAATCCAGAAGATTCAAAATGGCACCTGGAGGTCAAAGCATTCCTGGAAAAAAATAAAGTGGACTCTACTCCAAAAAAATTTTTCGACGGCTATTTGACTGCTTCGCGATCAATGATTCTTGTCAATCCTGAAAACGGTGCAACTTTCTCTTTAAAAGTTTCTACTGATAAGACAGGTGGCAAATGGACAGATAAGAAACAAACATGGACGGATGCCATTCAAGTTCGAAATATGAATAAATATGTTTCAGCTTCTCTGCCAAATATGCAGACTGAAAGTCTCGTCATTATGGATGAACCACTGGCAATGGGTATTAAAGAGATTGATCAGGCGATGATCATGAGAAGCCTTGGTGATCTGCCGACAGATGATCATTATTATCTTCCGGCCTTCTCCGCTTTACACACTAACGCCGGCGATGAAATCGCTAAACTTAACGGCGCAAAAAATACAGTTGAATTTTGGGACAAACATCTCGTCACTCCTGTGGCCAATGCGATGGCAGAATATTTTGCGTACACAGGAGCATGGTACGATTCACCTCATGCTCAGAATTTCCTGGTTGAACTCGATCGCGACATGAAGCCCACCGGACGCATTGTCATGCGCGACCTAGGGGACGCATTTGTGATGGAAGATTTTATAAAAAATACCCGCTATGCTCATATTCTGAAAAACTGGGATCCTAAAAATATTGTTAAGGACTCAATTGCTACCGGAATAGGACTTCTTCACGGAAATGAAAAACCGGAGTGGATGTTTGCTCTGGAATATAAAGAGTATGGATGGAGTTTTTACCGACAGTTTGAAAAAAAGTTTTCAGAGATTACAAACATCCCTCTGACTGAATTACAGAAAACAGATTCTAAAGAAGCGCACATGTCCTACACCAGAAAGAATTATCCCATAACCTCAGAATCCTGGAAAAAATTTTTCCATTATGCTGCCTGCATGAACGGCGAACCTGTCACGCTTAAAGGTGAAAAATGCCCGGACTATATGATCAAGAAACAAAAGCGAATTGATTGCGTAAAGGCCGCGACGGCCATCATTCATTAAAAAATTTCTAATGAGTAATGATAGGCATTTTCTATTAGTGCGAGTTCTCTTGTTCTTAAATCTTTTATCAAGTTAGCCTACTTAAGATTTAGATTCTGATCTTTTCAGATCTCTAGTGAGGAGGCAACTTTGAAAGTGAAACAACTTTGGATGGGAATGACCGCGGTTATCGTACTCTCTTTTGCTGTTCTTTTATATTTTGGAAAAGAAATTTATTTTAAAGCACCACCTATTCCTGAAAGTGTGAAAACTTCCAGCGGAAAAATTCTTTTTACGGGTGAAGATATTCGCGAAGGCCAGCGAATCTGGCAAAGTATGGGAGGACAAGAAGTAGGTTCGATCTGGGGACATGGAGCTTATGTTGCCCCCGACTGGACTGCAGACTGGCTGCACCGGGAAGCTATTGCGACTCTCGAATCCTGGTCGCAAAAAGAATATAAAAAACCCTTCAAAGAACTTAACTCAGAACAATCCGCTCAGCTAACGGCGAGACTTGATAATGAATTGAAGTCTAATTCTCTTGATGAGAAGGGAGATCTTATTCTCAGTGAAGTTCGCTTTAGTTCAATTCAAAAAGTTTCAAATCATTATGAAAAATTATTCAGCGATGATTCTTCCTTGAATAATCTGCGCGTGGCCTATGCTCTTCCTGACAATATTTTAAAAGATCCGGAAAAAGTAACGAAGCTCACTCAGTTTTTCTTCTGGACATCCTGGGCCGCTGTCACCAATCGCCCTGGTGAAAATGTGACCTACACAAACAACTGGCCGCCGGATAAACTTGTCGGAAATACTCCTTCAGGATCTTTGATCGTGTGGACAGGTTTCAGTGTTATCTTACTCCTGCTCGGGATAGGATTGCTTGCTTATTACTATGCTCACGAAGAGAAAACAGATTTTAAAACTGAGCATCTTCCTCCAGCGGATCCTTTTTACAAACTGAACCAGACTCCATCGATGAAATCTACAGTAAAATATTTTTGGGTTGTTTCAGCTCTTATTGTTGTTCAAATTATCATGGGAGTTATTACTGCACACTTCGGTGTTGAAGGCTCAGGATTTTATGGAATACCGCTTGCCGATTTTTTACCATACTCTGTGTCGCGCACATGGCACGTTCAACTTGGAATTTTCTGGATCGCTACGTCCTGGCTCGCTACAGGTCTCTATATTGCACCGGCCATATCCGGTCACGAGCCTAAATATCAAAACCTCGGTGTAAACTTTTTATTTCTGAGTTTGCTGATTATCGTTGTTGGCTCTGCTGCGGGAGAATACATGGCGATCATGCAGAAGCTGGGGCTCGACACAAATTTCTGGTTTGGTCATCAGGGATTGGAATACGTCGACCTTGGACGATTCTGGCAAATCTATTTATTCATCGGTTTGTGGCTGTGGCTTGCACTCGTTTTGCGTGCGATCTGGCCCGCGCTCAAGCGAGATGCAGAGGGCAGAAATCTACTTATCCTTTTTCTCATTTCCTGCGGGGCCATTGCTTTATTCTATGGAGCTGGATTGATGTGGGGGAAAAATACCAATCTCGCTGTCATTGAATACTGGCGATGGTGGGTAGTACATTTGTGGGTTGAAGGCTTCTTTGAAGTATTCGCTACAGTCGTTATCGCCTTCCTGTTTGTCAGAATGGGAATTTTGAGAGCAAAAACGGCAACGTTAACAGTCCTTTTTTCTACAATAGTTTTTCTTTCAGGTGGTATACTCGGAACATTTCACCATTTGTATTTCTCCGGAACACCGACAGCTGTTCTTGCAATTGGCTCAACCTTTAGTGCGCTTGAAGTCGTCCCACTTGTGCTGATCGGATTTGAAGCTTATGAAAATGTAAAACTTAACCGTGCGAGCAATTGGCTTCGGGAATACAGATGGCCGATTTACTGTTTTATATCGGTCGCCTTCTGGAATTTTTTAGGAGCAGGAATTTTCGGATTTTTGATTAATCCCCCTGTGGCCCTCTATTATATGCAAGGACTCAATACAACTCCCCTTCACGGCCATACTGCCCTGTTCGGAGTGTATGGAATGCTGGGCATCGGTCTGATGTTGTTTTGTCTTAAAACTATGGGCTTTGAATCCAACTGGAACAGCAAGACACTTGGTGCTTCTTTATGGCTAATCAATATTGGATTATTTCTCATGGCCTTTTTAAGCCTTCTTCCAGTTGGTATGCTTCAATCGTTTGCCAGCGTAGAACACGGATTGTGGTACGCACGCTCGGCAGAATTTATGCAGACTGAATTGATGAATACATTGAGATGGTTGCGTGCGATCGGAGATACCATCTTTGCCATAGGAGCTTTAATGTTAGGTTACTTCATTCTGACGATAAAGCGAATCCGGGTGTCGACCATACCTGAACATAAAAAATTCACAAGCGAGATAATAGCAAATAAATGAAATGAAGGGGGCAATCAGTACATCTACAGTGTAGTGCGTTTTTTGAAGAAGTACTCCTGCTGCAATGAAAAGAGTTCCCAGTAAAAAAGGAAATTTCAGTTTTTTACCGACTCCGAACATGAGCAGTGAAATCGTTGCCGTATGACCTGAGAAAAAAAGATTATTATCGATGGTCGGACTGGTTCCAAAAAACTGAGTGAATGGATCCTGCAGAAAAATCATATCTGCGGGAGGTGCGAGCGGAAGAACATACAAAGTCACCATCCGTATCAAAACCATCATCGCATAAGCCTGAAACATCACCATTAACTTATAAGGTGTATGCAGCCAGGAAATAACAGCGATGATCAGCGATGAATAAATCACAACAAATAGCGAGATCGTCAAATTCATCGGTGGAAAAAGTCGAAGGATAGGATCAGTGAATTGAATCCCTTTTCTCAGTTCCACAAACTGTGTGAACTTGGCAAATGTCAGCATAGTAAAAACAAGAAAAAATAATGTGAAGATAAATTCGATCGCGAAGGCCTTATTTTCGGCCAGCGTTGCATTCCAATTTCTCTTCAGATATTTGTAATGCTCTACCATGGGTCCTCCCGCTCGACGGAAGAAAATCTTAGGACGATATTTTTAAGAAAGAACAATACATAATTTCAATTCAATTCATTATCTTCTGTTTTTTTAGCTCTTTCACTTTGTTCCCCACTGCAGAATGATGATTCAAGATTCCGGCCATACTCTTAAGCTACAAGGAGGACTTTATGAAAAAATCTTCAAAAAAAGGTTCAGTCTCAAGAAAATTAGGTGATGCTTTAGAGAGAGTGGGAGAAAAAATTTATAGAGGCGGTGATAAACTTGAACACAGTTCAAGCACCCGTAAAAAATAAAGATCACTTACTAAAACGGCGCCTTTTTAGGCGCCTTTTTGTTAATCTAACAGTTGTCTCGCTCTACAAAACTTAGTCAAAAATTAAAAATCAAATATTAAGCTCATAATAAGCCCCAGACACCCGATAACCCCAAAGATCGACTAACAGGAGTGAATAGTTATGTTGAAAGCTTATAGTTTTAAAACAAAGCTGCTACTTCTCTGTGCCTTCATGGCCTTTATCAGCATCGTCATAAGCGCAATCGCTTACACTGGACTACGCAACGTAGATGAATCCAATCGCAGAATTGTCGATCGCGCTTTCCCTGAAACAAACAAGATCAATTCTATGATGATTCATTTTAATAAAGTGCGTGTTGAGCTTCGAACACTGGGACTGCCCGGATTGAGTAAAGTTGAAGCAGAAAAATCAATTCAGCAAGTAGGCGTTGAAATCGCTGCGTTCGAAGAAGATGTAAAAGAATACCAGCGCGTTCCTTTTATTCCGGGCCAGAAAGAAATTTTTGATAACCTAATGAAGGAATGGGCTGCATTTAAAATCATTGGATCAAAAGTCCTTGCTCTTTATAAGAGCGGCACTCAAGAGGATATTGCTAAAATGGGAGCAATTTTTTTCAAAGATTGTCCTGAAGCTGCCCAAACATTTTCAAACGCGATTGAAGCCGCTTTAAAATTTCATCATGAACATCTGACTTTGGTTGATCAGGAGTCAAAGTCCATTCAGCAAAAAGCCAATGCTATGATTATTACGATTTCCATCGCGGGTATTTTGCTCAGCTTAACCGTAGGTTATTTCTTTGCAACAATCACTGCCAAATCAATGAATGATATTGTTAATAGCCTGAGCGGAAGTGCGGAAAACGTTTCAGCGGCTGCCACACAAATCGCTTCTGCCTCAGAGCAACTTTCTCAAGCTTCAACTGAACAGGCGGCTTCACTTCAGGAAACGTCATCGTCGATTGACGAAATCAATTCGATGATCAGTTCTAACTCAGAAAATGCAAAACAATCTGAACGCTCAGCTGCTTTGTCTTTGATGAATGCTGAAAAAGGAAAAGAAACGGTAGAGAAAATGATTAAGGCCATTGAGCATATTAATGCCAGTAACGAACAAATCATGACTCAAATTGATCAAAGTAATAAAGAAATGGAAGACATTGTAAAAGTCATCAATGAAATCGGGACTAAAACTAAAGTCATTAATGATATCGTCTTTCAAACTAAACTTCTTTCTTTTAATGCTTCTGTTGAAGCGGCCCGTGCAGGTGAAGCCGGTAAAGGTTTTGCCGTTGTAGCTGAGGAAGTGGGCAATCTCGCAGCAATGAGTGGCAATGCCGCCGTTGAAATTGCAAAAATGCTCGATTCAAGCGTTGAAAAAGTTCAGGTTATAGTGAAAAGCTCCAAAGAAAAAATGAGCAAACTCATTGCGGAAGGAAAAGAGAGTGTCGACAGCGGTAATAGAATTGCCGGTGAATGCGGTGAAGTTTTAAACGAAATCGTCAACTCAGTAGCGACTGTTACCAAATCTGTTGAAGAAATTTCCATTGCGTCTCAGGAACAGTCTCAAGGAGTTCTGGAAATTACCAAGGCCATTTCACAACTTGACCAGGTCACTCAGGAAAACTCTGCCGGGGCAGCTGAGTCTGCCAACGCTGCTGAAAATCTTTCTGAGCAGGCAGCAAGATTGAAAGATCTGGTTAAGAACTTAGTTGTCACAATGGAAGGCGAAAAGAATAAGATGCAGGAATTTCATCATACCGGAGCCGTTGTGATTCCCTTAAAAAAAGAAAATCGCGAAATCAAAAAAATGATTCGTCCTTCAGCAAACGATTTAAGATTCAAAGATGTCTGATCTGGCACTAGGAAAAAAAGTTTGTCTAACAACTGTTTTGGTTGTTAACAGAATTAAGTCTATAATGATCTTGTCTGGAGGACGAATGATTAAGATCATGCTTATTGAAGACGATTTCGACAATAGAGAGCTGTTGGCAGAATGTCTTCGCCTGGAAAGTTACGAAGTCTTTGCTTATGAAAATGGAAAAGTGGCACTGGAAAATTTAAATAAAAATAATCCACCCGATATGCTTCTTATGGATCTGAGCTTTCCGATTATCACAGCAGAAGAATTCGTTAATTCTTTCCGTGCTCAAATCGGAAATGAAACTACACCGATTATCATTCTTTCAGGCAAGCCGGATATCAAAACTTTCGCTGCCAAACTCAAGGCCCGCTGTTTTCTGCCTAAGCCTTATGATCTTTATCGCCTCTATAACGAAATTGCCTCTGCCGTATCTCATCTTGCTGAGGAGAATGCAGCTTAAGCTTAAGCTGCTTCTCCCATAACTGTTCCAATTAAAGTATTCACCTGACTTCTGAGTGACGTTGCTTGAGAAGATAAGTCTTCCGCTGCCTGAGAAGTATAGACCGTCGTTTGAGCGTTCGCCTGGGTCGCTTGATCCAGCTGGTGCATCGCCTTGGAAATTTCCTGAACACCAGTGGCCTGCTCCTGACACGAAGACGAAATTTCATCTGCCATCAATGAAACTTTGCTCACGTTACTGACTATTTCTTCCAGCATGTCACCACATTCATGTGCGATCTTGGTTCCCGTTTCAACTTTAGTTTTACCTTCATGAACCAGTTTATCTACATTTCTTTTTGTCTCGCCAACAATGCTTTGAACTTTTTCCATGCTTGCATTCAGCATTTCTGCAATTTCCTGCGAGGCCCGTCCGCTCATCTGCGCGAGATTTCCCACTTCTTCAGCAACAACCGCAAATCCTTTTCCATGCTCCCCCGCTCTTGCCGATTCAACAGAAGCATTAAAAGATAGAAGCTTCGTCTGGAAAACAATATCGTTAATGACTTTTGTCTTATTTCCAATCTCCCCTATGACGACGACAATTTCAGAAATCTGTTGATTGCTTCTTTCAATCTGTTGCATGATTCTGTCGTTGCTTTCGCTGATGTCTTCAATCGCATGAATCATTTCATTGACGACTTCTTTTCCTTTTTGCGCACTTTGATTGCTGCTGACAGAGATAAGAGATGTCTGTTTTGCATTTTCAGCATTTTTCTGAACCATTGTATTCATCTCTTCAATGGATGCCGCTGTTTCCTCCAGAGAAGCCGCCTGTTGCGTTGTTGCCTGTGAAAGTTCTTCAGAAGATGAAGCAATTTTTTCAGCAGCTTCAGAGACCAGACTCGAATTGGAGTTCAAGTTATCTATAACATTTTTTATCGCCTTATTGACGGCACGGAGAACAATTGTGGCCAGGACGGAGCAAATAAGAATGGAAATGAAACTTAGTGAACTTAAAAATATTTTTGAAGTCTGGTAAAGTTCATCACTGTTATTCACCGTTTTTGTTACAAGATCCGAGTTTAAATCAAGAACCGCTTTCATTTTGTCTTCAGCTTTCAGACGAACCTCACGTCCTTCTTTCATTGAAAGCTCTGCCGCCTCAGTATTCTTTTTTTCATGCGACAGTTTTTCAATTCTTTCATGAAGAGCTAAAAATTCATTATAAGCATTGAGAAAGTTTTTTAAGTTTTCCTGATTTTGTGGAATCAGTTCAGGGAAAACTTCGTTGTAAAGAGACAAAATTTTTTCATGTCTATCTTTGAATCTTTTCTCATGATTTTTTCTTTCTTCATCGTTACTCGACAAAAGCATATTTTTTTCATTCACCATCTGCAGGAAAAATGAACCTTGAATATCAAGAAGAATCTTCTGTCTTTTGACCGGACCATTTGCCAGCTTGAGCATGCTTTCATTTAGTGTTGCTAACTTGCTCACCGCCATGAATGCTATCAGTGCAGCAGAAAAAACAAGTATCCCGATCAAGGAATAAATTTTTGCGTTAAGACTCCAGTTCTTCATATAACTCCATTGGGTTGTTAAAACTTATTAACCGCTTCGGAGCCTCTGAAAAATCCTGGATATGATTGATATCATTTTTTGCGATAAGTGCTCCTATGGATTTTATTGTAAATTGTGAATGAGCAACGACTATTAAATAAAAATGGAGAAAAATATGGTCGCAAAAAAAATAGGAATACTCATCGGTAGTTTGAGAAAAGAATCGTTCAATAGAAAAACAGCGAATGCTGTTGTTCAACTTTCAAGCAATGATCTCGAATGTGAATTTATCGAAATCGGAAATCTTCCACTCTATAATCAGGATTACGATTCTAATCCTCCCAAAGAGTACACACAGTTCCGAGAAAAAATAAAACAATGTGATGCCATTTTATTTTTTACTCCTGAATACAACAGATCCGTTCCCGGAGTTTTAAAAAATGCCATTGATGTAGGGTCTCGTCCGTACGGACAAAGTGTGTGGGCAAAAAAACCAGCGGGAGTGATCAGCGTTTCTATCGGTGCCATCGGTGGATTCGGCGCCAATCATCATTTAAGACAATCGCTGGTCTTTCTCGACATGCCTTGTATGCAGCAACCGGAAATGTACATTGGAAATGCGACAAAACTTTTCGATGACAAGGGAGCGCTCATTGATGAAACGGTAAAAGGTCTACTGACAAAATACATACAATCATTTGAGCAATGGGTTAACACTGTGTCACCTGAACAAATGTCCATCTTCGCCAAGAGAGCTGAAAATCAGACACAGCCAAGACAATAGCAAAACAATAATTGATTTCAAACTGCCCCACTTGAGTGGGGCTACAATTAAAATTCGGCCATAGTTTCACCATTTCTTTTTTTATTAGATTTACGATTTCAATAATAATTTATTTTTGTTTCTTACTTTTCGAGATTGATTCCTTAATACTTCATTAAAATAATCCATAAAAATATCAAGATGATCTTGGAGATGATTTTCTTTCTTGGTCGTGTTCCACGAACGCCTGAAAAGCCGGTTAATATTTGCCCTGAACATGGCAAGGATCTGGTTTATCCCAAAAAGAGGGTCGAATCTTTTTGATTTCAATTCGCCGAATCCAGCAACTGCTGCTCGCTCTCCTTTGTATTTTAAATGAGTCGATTTTGGATAGTGCTTGTGAATTAATTCGGGATATCTTTTATGTTCATCGGTCTTAAATTCGGCGTTCGGATGGATTAGCGGTTTGAGTTTTTCGAGAAGTAGATCTAAATTTTTGGTGTGATTGTTTTTCCGACGTCCGTATTTTCTCCTCGAGATTTCAGCAATTTTTCCAAAGGCCGGTATTTCCGAAACAACAGCACCCAAAATATACCTATCAGCTGGATTAATCACA
The DNA here is from genome assembly GCA_036781565.1 of Bacteriovorax sp. Taxonomy (GTDB): domain Bacteria; phylum Bdellovibrionota; class Bacteriovoracia; order Bacteriovoracales; family Bacteriovoracaceae; genus Bacteriovorax. The sequence goes on from DAIQAU010000003.1 coordinate 49,773, forward strand.
ACACTTACTGAAACTGGCTTCAGTTTTGTGTGGACGCTGGTGATGAGATCATCGAATTGCACTTCAACGGCCTTATCCTCACGCAATTTTTTATGCAACTCCCGTTGCGATTGCCTTGCCTTTCTTGCCAGGTATTCTATTTTTCGATGAATGGTTTTGGGATGAAGCCCTAAGTTCAAACTCATCCGATTCATGGACTTTCCACCGACATAATCTTCTTTTATTCGTTGATTGAACCTTCGCTTTTTCTGTCGATATTCAAGCTTGTGCGTAGAAGCAGAATATTTTTTTCCACAGAACTTACATTTAAATCGTTGAATAAATCGGGAGTCATCAGCACGAAAATAATGTCCGTCTCTTTTTTGAAAAACATTTTGGAGGTAGATTTTACAGTTTTGATTTGGGCAGCCTTTATTCATACGACTGATACTTCAAAAGTATATATCACAGACAAAACTTAAGTTCGCAAAATCATTCTCGAAAAAAAGCATCTCTTTCAAAAACTGATCACAAGAATGAAAAAGAAGAGCCCCACGCAAGTGGGGCAGTTTTAATTTGATTTAGTTATTTGAAAAAATAATTAACCACAGGTTTTGAAGAATTAACTTAGCTCCTAAAAAAACGAGTGAGCCGAAAATAATTTTTTTCCTAAGCTCAATGGAAATGTATTTGTATATGAATTTGCCAAGGATGGCCCCCGAGATGATCACGACAAAAAAAAGTGCATCGATCGACTCGGGGATTTTACCGTTATAACTTATCAGCGATGAAACAAGGTTAATGATCGAAGTGACGATGAGAACGGAATAAACACTTACATCCAGCGTTTCAACTTGATAATGTTTTTGTCTCAAGATCAAGTAAGCATACAAAAAAGCCGCCAGACTGAATTCAAAAGTTCCTGCCAAAAAACCGGTCAAAACGAAAATAATGGAATCAATGAAAGTAATATTCCAGTCATGTTCCAGAAAAATTTCTTTCCCCAGAAGAGAAATATAATCAAGCTTCCAGATTAAGAAAGTGATAAAGCTGATTAAAACTCCGATAGCGATCTTGATGGCAATCAAATCCAGCTGTTTGTTCAGAATTTTGCCAGCAATGAGCCCCAAGGCACAACAGAAAGTCATTTGCAGAATAGGAATCAGATTATTAAACCACAAGCGAGGTCTAAGAAGTAAAAAAACAGAAGCCACAATCCCGGTTGAAAGATAAGGGAGCCAGAGATGAGAATGAATTTTATCAAAATCCAGCATAAGGAGATAAGTGCTGATGATTAATGTGACGCCAAGGCCGTTAATTGATCCCAACACAGCTGCACAAAAAGCGATTATCAATGTTATAACAGAACTCATTTGTCTCCTTTAATCGATATTAACTTCTTCGAGAAAGAGAGTTTTAAATTCTTCAATTCCTTTTTTAGATTCTTTTGAAGGTTGCGTGGCCATATAGAGCTGATGAATCCAATGTCCATTGGGAGGAGAAAAAGAAGCAAGTGTCCCTTTCTTCAATTCTTTTTTAATATAGGCTTGAGGAATAAAAGCTAGGCCCGCTCCTTCCATGACTACGCGGATGTTCGAAGCAAGAATATTACTTTCGAAAACCACTTCAGCCTGACATTTTTCTTTAAGCAAAAAATTTTCTGTCTCTTCCCGCAGCTTGAAAGTTTCCGTCGGTAAAATTAAACCGACATTGTTGCTTTTAAAAAAGGAGTTTAAATTTTTAAAGCTCTTCCCGTTTTTAAAAAGAATTTTAACTGTTCCGGTCAGAGTCACAGGAAGATTCATCACTGAAACTGAAGAGCGATTAAGAGATTTACTTGAATGAGTGATCAGCAGATCGTACTCACCCAATTTAAAAGGCCCCAACAGGTTTTCATGAGAATCAGTATAAAGAACAATTCTCGGCAAGTTGTCAGGATTATATTTTTTGATAAATTTCCCGATGACTTCGGCCACGAAGGGACGCTCTACCTGATCTGAGACGGCAATCTTGAGATTTTCAATTTCATTTTCATCTTTAGCATTCAAGAATTTATTTACGCCTTCAAGATCCTGAAACATTTTGCTGCAATAACGGTAAAAAACTTTTCCTTTTGCCGTCAATTCAATGGCCCTGCCATTTCTGACAAAAAGAGCAAAGTCCAGATTTTCCTCGAGAGTTTTTATTTGAGCACTAAGCGAAGGCTGTGAAATTTTGAGGTAATCCGAAGCCTTAGTGATGCTGCCAAATTGAGCAGTTACGTAAAAGTAAAAAAAATGGTTAAAATTATGCATAAGAATTTCCTAATCGAATATACAGCAGTATAACATATTTCTATGTCGGTTCAATGGCTGAAAAATCAGGAAAATTATGCGTCTCTATATTGATCAATTTCTCACTAAAGGGTTGCAGGGAATAAGAACCTCGAAAGCCGCCATTATCAATGGCATTTTGATTGGATTGATTGTTGGTTTGATTATTTCTTTTTACGACTGGGCCATTACTGATTTTTGTGTAAAAAATTTCAAATCTCTTCCTGTTGAATGGCTTGGACTGCTTCCCCTCATCGGTATGCTTTTAACTGGCTCGGTGATTAAGTTTTTCCGGATCAAGCGAACTTCCATGGCCGACGAAATTGTCTTTGCCTATCATACGGACGTAAACAATATTGAAACGGAAAAAACTGTTCCAAAATTATTCGCATCTATTCTCACGATCGGCTTTGGAGGGAGTGCAGGACTCGAAGGCGCATCGAAATGGGTTGGGGCCGTTGCTGGATTGATTTACCAGAAGACGGTGAATCGTTTTTCTTTTCTAAAGAAGATTGAAGGAAATCTCACAATCGGCATGATGACGGGAGCTTCCGCTGGAATCGCTGCGATTTTCAAAGCGCCTCTGTCGGGCACTATCATGGCGCTGGAATCACCTTACAAAAAAGATCTTGCCCATGAACCCATGGTGCAATCTTTTTTGGGTGCGATTACCAGTTATGCGATTTACACTTCCATCAGAGGAAGTCAGAAATTTTTTCCAATAACGATCGCCTACACTTTGCGCTGGGAAGATATTCTTATCTCGGCTTTCATTGGCGTAGTCTCAGGTTTATTCTCGCTTTATTTTTTAAAAGTTTTTATCAGAGTGCGGGAAGGAATTAGTACAATTCCTTTGATGTTAAAATATCTTTTAGGCGGATTGTTTCTTTCTTTGATCGCCTATGCTGGTCTTTTTCTCTTCGGTCATTATGTGACGCTGTTTGGAGGCAATGACATTATTAATAATATTTTTGCCAATCAGTACAAAATTCGCTCTGC
>DAIQAU010000003.1:53162-60323 GCA_036781565.1 Bacteriovorax sp.
GAGGCAATGACATTATTAATAATATTTTTGCCAATCAGTACAAAATTCGCTCTGCTTATTTAATAGCTTTTTTAAAATCGGTGGCCACCATTGTGACCTTCGCTTTTGGAGGAATCGGAGGACTTTTTCTGCCTTCTGCAACTATCGGGGCTTGCCTCGGGCTTATTTGTCAATTGGTCTTCCACTTTGCGACACCTGGTATTTTGCCTGTAATCGGAATCGCCTCTTTTATCGCCGCCAGCTATAATGGTTTGCTTTTTGGCCCTGTGCTCATCGCAGAAATCACCGGTGAAAGTTCAATGGTCGTTTTAGGCATTGTGGCCTCAACAATTGCCTATTTGATTTCGAATGGCGTTTCGAATTCATCTCATCAAAAAGATCACAGATAGAAAACGATATAGATAAAGCCTATTTCAGATATTAGAATTTTATAATTTTATTTTTCCTATAAAACGGTAAGATCAAAAAGTAGCTATTAGTTTTTCATCTACTCCTAATTGAAGCCTGCTGAGCAAGTGCAGGCTTCTTTTCACAAGTGTTCTAAAATTCTTTGGGTTCGATTTATCGAAGTTCTTTGCAGGTAGGGTCGCCTGCGTTGTTTCAGGAGGTTTCATGAAGCTGCGTATAGGTTTGCTCGGTTTTGGAAGAACTGGAAGTGTAGTTGCTCAGGAAATTGTTAAAGATCAGGATTTATCATTAGAATGGGTTTGCAAAAAAAATGTAGCAGACGATATTGCTTTCGCCAGTCACAAGCTTGGCTTTGATAAAAATTTTGCGCCTTTAATAGAAGAACGGTCCATGGGAGAAATATTCTTAAAAGAAAATCCTGTTGATATCATCATTGATTTTTCTTCTGCATCAGCCTGCAATCTCTATCATCTCTTTTCACAGGCAGGAGTAAAAATTGTTACTGCCATCTCAAATTATAACAATGATCAGCTCAGTGTACTTAAGGGCCTCTCAAACAAGACAGCCATTCTCCATTCTCCGAATATTACCTTGGGAATTAACTGGCTGATCATTGCTTCCAAACTTCTGCAGCAGATAATTCCAAATGCTGACATTGAAGTCATAGAGGAACACTTCCGGGATAAGAAAGATATCTCAGGAACGGCCATGAAGCTTGCCCATCATTTGAATCTAGAGCCAGAAAAACACGTTAACTCTATTCGCGTTGGAGGAATTATCGGCAAACATGAAGTTGTTTTTGGATTGCCTAATCAGACACTCAGGCTGACTCATGAAAGTGTCAGCAGAGGAGCTTTTGGCACGGGAGCGATTTTTGCTTCCAAGTGGATTCAAAACAAAGGGAATGGATTTTACGTGATGGAAAATGTCGTGCAGGAAAAATTTATATCCAAAATTATGGAACTCAAATTAACGTGAAGTGGGAAATCTTATTTCCCACTTCATCATTCTTTATCAATGATCCCACTGAGACATTTCACTGCATGACTGAGAACATTTTCTGCACATCTCTGCACATTTTTTCATCATCTCATCCTCACCCATCGATTCACAATCTTCAGCGCAAGCCTGACAGACTTCTGCACAGACGCCGCAAGTTTTCTGATGAAATTGAGATTGCATCATCATAAACTTGGCAGATGTGTGACAAATTTCTGCGCATGATTTAAGCAGCAGTAGATGAGAGGATTCGACATGCTTTCCTCCCTTTTTGAAACATTCGGCCAGCGTTTGTTCGCAAATGCGGAAACAATCCAGACAGTTCTGAATACAAATATCCATTTTGGAATGTGTATGTTGCCGCGTTGAAGTAGGCGCCTGATTTTGCAATTCCATTTTTAACCCCCTTGTTTTTCTGATAAACTCTCTTCACTATTTTTAAAGCAAAAGTAAGGCCTATTAGAAAACTTAGGAGAAAACAATATGAAATATAATCTGCTCGGCAACACCGGACTTTACGTTTCAGAGCTTTGCCTCGGCACCATGACTTTTGGAGGTGTGGGCTATTGGGCAAATATGGGGAAGCTTCAGCAAGACGATGTTACATCATTGGTAAAAAAAGCTTTCGATTCCGGGATCAATTTCATCGATACCGCTAATGTCTATTCTCTCGGCCAGTCTGAAATTTTAACGGGAGAAGCAATTAAGAAACTTGGTCTTCCCCGCGATCAATTGGTAATTGCCACAAAGGCCACCGGAATAATGAATGATCTTCCCAACGGCAGAGGGCATTCGCGTTATCATCTGATGAACGAAGTGGATGCAAGTTTAAAACGTTTGCAAGTCGATCATATCGATCTTTATCAACTTCACGGCATAGATCCGCTCACTCCGATTGAAGAGGCGCTCAATACACTTAACGATATTGTTCGCACCGGAAAAGTCCGATACATCGGTCTTTGCAATATGCCTGCGTGGATGATTATGAAAGGTCTCGCTCATTCCGATAAAAAAAATCTCGCTCGTTTTGAAAGCATTCAATCGTATTACACAATCGCCGGCAGAGATCTGGAAAGAGAAATTATTCCGCTGGCACAGGATCAAAAGATGGGAATTATGGTCTGGTCTCCATTGGCAGGCGGATTACTCTCCGGAAAATATTCTCAGGATGGAAAAGGCCCGGATGGATCAAGAAGAAATAATTTCGATTTCCCCGTCATTGATAAACCGAGGGCATTCAGATGCATCGATGCGATGAAGCCCATTGCTGAAAAATATCAGGTCAGCGTGGCCCAGATAGCCCTCGCGTGGCTTCTTCATCAAAAGGCCGTAAGCTCTGTCATCGTAGGAGCTAAAACCATCTCTCAATTGGAAGACAATATTAAGTCTACAAAAGTAAAACTTTCGTCCGAAGATCTCGCTCTTTTAAATGAAGTCAGCGCCCTACCGCCTGAATATCCAGGCTGGATGATGGCCCTTCAGGGCGCCTACCGGTCAAAACAGCCAGAAGCTTAACCGACAATTTTAGTCTTTTCTCTGAGCGACGATAAGTTTTTCTATGAAGATCTTATCGTCGACATTTTTAGCAGTGCTGTTCATTTCTAAAATCCACGCTGCAGAAACAAGCGTGGAAGACATGATGAGTGTGAATTTTGTTCTGCTCGACATGGCCCAGGAAAGAATCACTCAACTTTCTCCAAAATATCCCTGTAAAGATGGAGTTGTTCCTACGACTCCTGCGCAAACTCTCGGTCAAAAAGATGAAAAAGAATGTGATTGCAAATTTAAAGGTTTGATCGGTGAAGTTGAATCACAGGAATTTTCTGTGAATAGCGGCAATGATAACTTTTTTCACGGAACCATTAACCTCTATGCTCCTTCGTGGAGAAAGTACGATGGCAACGATCTAGGTCGCACTTTTAATTCGGGACTGGACTATTCTCTTCTGGGAAGCGAAGGTCGATTTAAACTCAATCTGGATTCTACCGGATTTGGAAAATACACGACCGTAAACGGCTACTCACGAGACAGCGCCGGCGATCACTATCTCGTCTTTCGAGAACTCGATACACTTAGTGTGAACTACGACAAATTCCTGTCGAAAAGCGAAGATAAAAAAGTTTTTGGCTCAGTTGAGTTCAAGCTCGAAAATGAAACAGATAACGGACGCATTAGCCGCGACATTCAAAATGCCTGGCACCACGCTTTTACTTACGATAATGGAAAACATCCGCGCTACTATCATTATGTTCAGGAGAATGAAGATCAGACGACAGTGAAGATGCTGGCCGGAGCTGGAATTGATATTGAAAAAACTCTCGCAGGCATCACGTGTACTGAAACATTGTCCGGGAAAGCAGGGCTCTCGTATAACAACAAATTAGATTACGTCTACAGTGCCCGTTCAGAAACAAAACTCAAGGCTTCTGCCATTCCGTATCTCGTTGTCAGTTTGTGGGGAGAAATTTCCAGAGACTTCAGAGGGCTTTCAAAAGAAGGTGGTGTTGAAATTTCTTTTCCAATGAAAATCAGAAAAGTCACATTCAAACCTTATATCGGTGTTGAAAAACACATAACTCCACTGGATAAAAGCTACGGCACTCCCTCTGGTAATCCTTATGAAATTTACAATACGATTGGTATGCGGGTAAACTGGTAGAGTGAAACTCAAGTGGACATTTTACAGTATTCTGGCCGGTCTTACTGCTGCCTTTGCAACAGCGCTTTTTCTTTATGCGCTTGATTTCGTCACTCTCCTTCACAAAACGAATTCATGGCTGATCTGGCTTCTTCCTGTCGTGGGATTGATTACGGGAATTCTTTATTTGAAGTACGGTGAAGAAGCGGAAAAAGGTACAGGTCTCATCCTGGAAGAAATTCACGATCCAAAAAATATTCTTCCTCTGGCCATGGGGCCGCTAGTTTTCATCGGCACCATTCTCACTCATATGGCGGGAGGGTCTGCCGGACGTGAAGGGACTGCTGTTCAATTAGGATCTTCACTGGCAGATCAGTTAAACAAGTTTTTTAAGATTGAAAAGGAAGAAAGAAAAATTTTAATCATCGCCGGAGCAGGAGCAGCTTTTAGCGCTGCGATCGGAACTCCCATTGCGGGCGCCTTCTTTGGTCTGGAAGTGATTCAAATAGGAAGACTCAGAATCTTTGCTTTATTTGAATGCATGGTCGCCTCTTTTGTTTCTTATTACACAGTCCGTTTTCTTGGTATTCATCACACTCTCTTGCCAAAAATTCATGAAATGCCTTATCAGGCCCATCAGTTGACTGCCATCATTATCAGTGGATTGTTTTTTGGTCTCGCTGCCAATGTATTTATTCAGTTCACTCACGTCGTTGAAAATTTTCACAAGACCTATGTAAAAACGAAATTGCTTTTTCCTTTTGTGGGAGGCATCGCTCTTCTTTGGATGTTTTCTTTCGATGGATCTTATCAGTTCAGAGGGCTCGGCTTAGTGCATATTCAGAACGCCTTTGTTCAGACGGCCAGCTGGACGCAACCCTTCTTTAAAAGTATTTTTACAGGAGTCACAGTCGGTTCTGGTTTTAAAGGCGGCGAATTCATCCCGTTGGTTTACGTCGGATCAACGCTGGGAAGTTTTCTTTCCGGTGTCTTTATGGTTTCACGACCTCTTCTCACTGCACTTGGATTTGCTGCTGTTTTCGGTGCCGCTGCAAATACACCTATAGCCTGTGCCATCATGGCCGCAGAACTTTTTGGCTGGAAGATTCTCCCTTATTCATTTGTCACTTGCTGGGTGGCCTACTATCTCAGCGGGCACATCGGCATTTATAAAAACCAGAAGCTGGTGCATTCGAAGAAAGATCAGCTGCTGAAAGTTTTTGTCTGGCCTCAGAATATTTTACAGAAATTATTCAAGTAGACGTCACAGAAAATTGTTAAGCTCACTAAAGTACCATTGCTGAAGTTGTTCTTGTTGATCAAGTTCAGCCAGCATCATTTCTTTATTCTGAACATATTGGCCGGGAGGAGGAGCATCGACATCCTCTGCCCTTTCACTAATCCATTCCCGGGTAGATTCAGGATGAAACTGAAAAGCGATAATATTTTTTCCATAAGTAAACGCCTGATGTGCGCAAGCCTTATTAAAGGCCACGACTGTACTTCCAGGAGGAGAAATGAACTGATAGCCGTGCCATTCAAAAACGCGCAACGTTTTTCCGTTATTTAAATTCACGTCCTGCCACCCGGCTTCCCAGTGAGGCGCTTTGAAAACTTTTCCGCCAAGCAATTCGGCGAGCAGCTGGGCCCCAAGACATAAACCTACTATTTTTTTCTTTTGAGAAATCAGCTCTTTGATGAATTTTTTCTCTTCAGTCAGCCAGGGATAAATTTCTTCCTGATCAACATTCATTCCACCGCCACAGATAAAAAATAAATCATAATCCTGAGCGGAGATCATCTTTCCCGAGGAAAAGAAATGAATATCATAGGAAATATTTTTCTGCACAAGCCAGTCAATTGTTGTTCCAGGAGGTGTCGCAGTTGAATTTTGAAGAATAAGTGCTTTCATATAAGTAGTCCGTCAATCAGTTCAATTTTTCTTTTCGCCTGGTTAGCGTAGTCGAGATCGTGAGTGACGTAAACGATTGTTGTCTTTTTCGATTCATTTATACGGTGAAAGAGCGCCATGATATTATCGCCGTTGGCTGTATCGAGGTTCCCTGTCGGCTCATCGGCAAATAAATATTTTGGATCCATTAAAAGCGAGCGGGCTATGGCCACACGTTGTTGTTCACCACCGGAAATTTGTCCCGGCATTCGGTCTTCCTTCCCGCTTAATCCCACTTCATAGATCAGCGACAAAGCATAATCTCTTTTTTCTTTCTGCAATTTCATTTTGTAGGCAGGAAGTAATACATTCTCCAGCACTGTTAATTCGGGAAGAAGATAATGAAATTGAAAGACAAAACCTATTTGTGAATTTCGCAGCTGATGAATCTGATCTGAGTTCAATTTGGTGATGTCCTGATTATCATAGTACACTTCACCGGACGTGGCGCGATCGAGAGTCGAGATCACATAAAGCAATGTTGATTTTCCGGAACCGGAGCGTCCGACAATAGAAACAAGATCTCCATCGTTAATCGTGAGGTCAATGCCTTTCAGTACATGGACAGGTGGTTCACCAAATGATTTATGAAGACCGACAATCTTAATGCCCATTTATCCCTCCGACCTGATAATTTCAATCGGCGACAATTTTCCGGCCGCATAGCTTGGAAGGAAAGATGAAACTAGTGAGGAAAAGAAGGCCAGAGAAATGGCCTTCACATAAATTATCAGATCATAATTTATGATCATTGTATCGCCACCGACTCTTCCTGCCGCAATTTTAATTGTGCCGATATAGCGACAGCCGAGATAACCAAGAAGCATGCCGAAGAATCCTCCCAGCAAGCCTAAAATAATCCCTTGATACATGAAGAGTTCGATAATTTGTTTTGAATCAAAACCGATGGCCCGTAAAATGGCGATTTCTTTTTTCTTCTGATTTACCAGGATAGAAAGAATATTGTAGATACCGAAGGCCGCCACAACCAGAATAGAGATGGTCATAAAATTACGGACGATATCCTGAGTCTTGAAGACGGAAAGAATGGCCGCCGATGTTTGCTCCCAGCTTTCGACTTTGTCGCTGGACAGTTTCACCCATTCCTCTGTAAGACCGGCCGAAAGAGAAGGATCGATAAGCTTGACTCCAATTGTAGAAATGC
>DAIQAU010000004.1:0-3074 GCA_036781565.1 Bacteriovorax sp.
GAGTATTTTTCTTTGTCGCATGCCGAGTTTTCATCTCATCAAAAAAGAGGAGTTTCCTTTACGCTCGGCTTTGCCATAAAGCCTGAGCTTCGGCAGTTTATGAAATTTCTCGATGATAAAATTCTTCAACGTGTAGAGATCGGGCAGACATGTGAACGTTGCTCGAATCTTGACTGCCAGGAAAGAACAGTTCCGGCCACGCTCTTTCTCAATAAAAAAATGGAAGAAAAAAAGGTGAGAAAAATCGTTGAATTGACCTCATAGCTGTTTGACTCATTCCTCTACAAAAAGTTACCTGGCACCTTTTCGGCACCTTTTCGGAGTTGCATCGCCGCTGTATAGTAGGGGAATGGAGACATTTATGTTATTTGACCTTGAGAAAGTGAATAAAGTTGCTTTTGACGATATGAACATTGTTCATCTTGAAGAGCTTGCCCTCGCCAATACTATTTACGATTATATAACGACGACTAAAGAGCACGATCATTCAAAGATCGAAAAGCTTCTGGAGGAGTTTGCCTTTCATCTTCGCGATCATTTTCTTTTTGAAGAAGACATGATGAGAGAAACGAATTGCCCGATTCTTTCTTGTCACGAAGGTGAACATAAGCGCGTTCAGAAAATTATGTTTCAAATTTTTACTGAATATGCCCGCACCCAAGATGTTCGACTGTTGCAATTTTATTTTGAGCGCGAGTTTAAATCGTGGATTGAAAACCACATTTTAACTATGGATAGCGTAACTGGAGCGTTTTTAAATGATCCGTCTGTTTTTGATGGAAAAAGCTGCTGATCCTCAGAGTAAAATACCCTTAAGGAAGATTGAAGCCACTGTGAAGTAAATGATCAGACCTGTCACGTCAACAAGTGTGGCCACAAAGGGGGCCGATGACGTGGCCGGATCGAGTCCCATGCGTCGTAGAAAGAAAGGCAACATTGAACCTGCCAGAGTTCCCCACAACACAATTCCAATCAAGCTGCAGGCAACTGTAAGGGCGACGAGAAAATAATGTTCGCCATAAAGTGTTTGATGATTAGGCCATAGAAGAATACGGATTAAACCGATGAGTCCGAGGATGCATCCTAAAGAAAGTCCCGCGAGTAATTCGCGCGAGAAAACACGCCACCAGTCTTTGAGGCGGACTTCACCAAGGGCCATGGCGCGGATAATGAGTGTCGTGGCCTGAGAGCCTGAGTTCCCCCCTGAACTGATGACCAGAGGAATGAAAAGAGCGAGAACAACCGCCTTGGCGATTTCACCTTCATAATGGCTCATGGCCGTCGCAGTAAACATCTCACCGATAAAAAGGGCCATCAACCAGCCGGCACGTTTTTTAATCATAGTGAGCAAATTGATTTCGAGATAGGGCTCACCCAGAGCTTCCATACCCCCGAGTTTCTGGATATCTTCTGTCGCTTCTTCTTCGATAACTTCAATGACGTCGTCACCGGTAATGATCCCTTTCATCACATTGGCGTCGTCGACAACGGGAAGAGCGAGAAAGTTGTGATTAGAAAAAGTTTTAGAAATACTTTCCTGATCTTCGTCCTGCAAAACAGTAACGATATCTGTGTTCATGATGTCTGAGATAGTTTTCTTTGCATCGGCCAGAAAGAGTTCGCGAAGCGAAACAACCCCGAGCAGGACTTGATTGCGGTCGAGAACATAGGCGTAGTAAATCGTTTCAATTTGCGATTTCGATTGCGCTCGAAGATAGCGGATGGCCTCTTCTACCGTCATTTCCGGACGGAGACGGGCAAAGCGCGAATTCATCAACCCACCGGCCTCATCTTCAGCGTAGGCCATCAGGGCCTTAACTTCGATCATCGTAGGGTAGTCGAGGTAGCGCATATTGGTTTTTTGCTCTTCTTCATCCATATTTTGCAGAAGATCGGCGATATCATCGGGAGCAAGCAGTCGCATCCAGCTGCGTTTTTCAGCAGAGGGAAGTTCAGTAAAAATTTCGAGTTGGTAGTCAGAGGCCAGATTTAAAAACAAGTCTTCCTGGTCCATACGGCCCAGCATTTTGAAGATAGTCTCGCGCTCAGCATGGGTTAGCCCCTGCCAGTGGGCGAGCAGATTCTCAAGTGACAAATCGTCGTTCAAAAGGTTTGTTTCCATCGTGTGCGCTCAATGTGTGTTTTCAATTGTTAATTAAACGCTCCCCTCATGAAAGGCAACACTTTTAAGGAGTATGTTGAAAATTCTTCAGATCATCTCAAGAAACCTGTCGCAGATTTCAGAAAGGTGGTCAGCTTTGTGGGGTTTCTCGAGCGTAGACAATATTTGTCTGCCCATTACATTCATCCCTAAAAAGGAAAGCTGCAGTCTCATGATGGCCAGGGCCTGAACCCCGCCGCCACCACTTGCTGAGGCAATAAGAGCAGATTTGTTATTAAAGTTGGCCCGCCAATTCTTGGTTGAACGACTGACCCAAGCGATGAAGTTCGAAAAGACCGGGGGAGGACCGCCATTGTACTCAGGTGCCACAAAAATGATGGCATCCGACTCTAAACTTTCTTTGTAGTCCAACATTAATTTTTCTGCAGAATGGTGGGCTTCGGCCTGGCTTGTATACATGGGCAGGTTCATTTCAACCAAGTTAAGCAATCTAACTGAAACATGTTTGGATTCCAGATAGTGCTTAATCTCTCCCGCGAGTCCGAGGTTCTTTCCAACACTTGCAACGACAATTGAGACTTTCTTCATAAGTAGACCCTGGTAAATGAAACAAGATATCTTTTCATAATAAAAACTTCACGTCTAGGCCTCTCTTTCTATAGAAAAATTCTTGAGTGTTAATAGACTTTTTTAATTTTTAATACGTATGCACAGACTAAAGATCAAACCAGAATAGTGCGATAATGAGTTAACGAAAAAAAATGTGAACAAGGTTTTCCATGAACTCACCAAATTACTCAGTTCTGCTCGTAGATGACATTGCCGACATGAGAGAGTTAATTGCATACGAACTCGAATCCCTGGGGGTGAATATTTATCATGCCTCAAGTGGGGAAGAGGCCTTTCAGATTTATTCTACTCATCAGATTGATTTCATTGTAAGTGATGTGAA
>DAIQAU010000004.1:3174-5173 GCA_036781565.1 Bacteriovorax sp.
AGGCCTTTCAGATTTATTCTACTCATCAGATTGATTTCATTGTAAGTGATGTGAACATGCCAAATGGCAACGGAGTATCACTCATCCGCAAGATCAATAACCAAAGACTGAATCTGCCGCCTATAGTTCTTATGACAGGTTTTTCTACATTGACGGATGAAGATGCCCAAAAGCTCGGGGTCATTCGCATTTTTGAAAATTTACTGGATCTGGCCGAGATTAAAAATCTGGTTCATGAACATATGATGAAAATAAAAACGGGACCATTTGCAGAAAGGAAGCCTTACCTGAGTAAGGCTTCCTGAGAAGTTTTAGAATACAGTTGTCGTAGCTTGCTGATGAAGTTGCGGCAATGGACTACCGTTAATAATTGATCCTTGTGGCAACGCCAGATCGAGATCAACTTTAATCACGTGCTTTTTACCTTCTTCAAATCCGCCAAGAACTTTATCCAGATTAATTTTCACCAATCCTGTTCTCTCATTTTCCGGTTGATAAGAAAATTCTGTCGGTGCAAGAACTCTGTTGATGAGAACAATGTCATCTTTCAGGAAACGTTTTCTTTCAACAAAGAGCTTCAGCGAGAAATTAGAATTCGCGCGAAGATCACCAGTTCTGACGAGGAGTGTGCTGCCGTTTACCTGCAGGTCAGCAAGACCACCGGCAAGAGGAGCAAACAATTTTTCTGCATCAAACAAGTTGATAAAATACGAGTAATTTTTCACTGAACCATTTTCCTGGCGACCGATCAATGCAACAGCAAGATATTCGCGGCAAGAGTTCGACGCCGAGAAATTATCACCCGTAAGAACGAAGCCGATACCGCAATTTCCACTTTGTGGCCTTGTTGCAGGAGCTGCAGACATTTTCACTTCCACATTAGCGCGCGATTCATGATCCACAACTTCATAAGGAACAGAGATGGTTTTTAAACATGAGTAGGCCACTTCGCGGTAAATTGGTTCATCGTAACAAACCGGTGGTTGCGGACGTGGATTTGGATATGGATTTGGATTTGGTCTCGGATCTGGACGCGGTTCTGGACGCGGATTCGGTCTTGGATTTGGACGAGGTTCCGGACGCGGGTCAGGTTTTCTTTCAGGTGGCGGATCTCTTGGATCGCGAGGATGCGGTCCTGGTGCCGGGTGCGGACCAACGACAACATTTTTTGGATCGAGGCCGATAATTTTATTAAGAGTTAAACGAGGATAGCAGACGCGTCTGTAGCCTACGATTTCCTGACGGTAACAGGTACTTTGCACGACCTCTGTGCGGTACTCTGTTCTTGTTGTGACTGTGTTTAAAGAAAAGTTGTCCTGCTTTTCGTTGTTTTCAACAATCACTGTGTGAAAATCGCTCGTGCTTGCAAAGCTTGTCGTCGCAAGACTGGTCATGAGCGCAATTGCTAATAATTTCTTCATAAGCTCTCCTACGTGTGTGTATGACCTAAACGAATTAAAAATAGTCAGGCAATCATGGAGGGTCAAGAATTGGGATAGAGGTGTGAGACTTATCCAGATTCTTACCTGTCAGCAGTGCTTTTCCTGCTTTTCTTGATATCAAAGTGACACTGACTATGCGGTCTATAGATTCTTTATATTCATAAAGTCAGGTCGAGGCAGATATGCTTAAGAGATGGAACTGACGACTTTTCAGAGAATTATGGAAGTGATCGGAACCGTCGTCGACGGAATCGGTGTCTGTATTGTTGTGGGCGGAGCGCTGTATTCTCTGGTGATGTTCATAGCAGAAAAACATCCAAAGACAGAGCGCTACACCTTATTCCGACAGCACGTTGGAAAATCTATTCTTCTCGGTCTCGAATTTCTTGTGGCCGGCGATATCATTCGCACAGTCGTTGTGGCGCCCACACTTCAAAATGTTATTGTTCTTTCCATCATTGTGGTGATCAGAACATTCCTCAGCCTCACTCTGGAGCTCGAGCTCGAAGGACGATGGCCATGGCAGAAAAAAAGCACATGAGAAAGAAAAAACATCT
>DAIQAU010000004.1:5273-59576 GCA_036781565.1 Bacteriovorax sp.
CTCGAAGGACGATGGCCATGGCAGAAAAAAAGCACATGAGAAAGAAAAAACATCTCTATACAATCGGACATAGCACTCATCCTATTAAAGAATTTATTTCCATTTTAAAAAATTTTGAAATTGATACTCTGGTAGATATTCGTCATTACCCTGGGTCAAGATTTTGTCCTCAGTTCAAAAAAGAGAGATTGAAAAAATCGCTGGAGAAAGCGGGGATCCGGTATTTGCACAAAGAGAATCTTGGAGGAAGGAGAAGAGTTAATAAAGAATCAGATGAAAACGCCGGGTGGAGAAACGCGGCCTTCAGAGGCTATGCCGATTATATGCAGACGAAAGAATTTAAAGAAGCTTTAAAAGAACTGATGGAACTCGCGGTGAAAAAAACAATCGTGATCATGTGCGCGGAAGCTGTGCCCTGGAGATGCCATCGATCACTTGTAGGCGATGCTCTTCTCGTCAGAAACTTTGCGGTTGATGATATCATGAGCGGGACGCAGACAAGACCGCATAAGCTGACTCGCTTTGCTCACGTTTATCGAAAGAAAATTACTTATCCTGAGTATGAAGAAGAATCTCTGCCACTTTCTGCCTGAGTTCAGGAACCACACTCTGTTCAAACCATTTATTTTTTGACAGCCAGATGTTGTTGAGAGGGCTGGGGTGAGGCAACGGAAAAAAACGGGGAGAGTAATCTTTAAAACTTCTCACTGTTTCAGATAAATTTTTTTTTCGGGAATTTTGAAGATAAGCGCTTTGGGCATAATTGCCGATAAGAAGAATGAGTTCAAGATCCGGAAGACCAGTGATCAGCCGTTCATGCCAATGAGAAAAACATTCTTTTCTCGGCGGAAGATCTCCACGCTCACCCTTGCCCGGATAGCACATGCCCATTGGAATAATGGCAATTGATTTTTTATCATAAAAGTTTTTTTCATCGAGGCCCATCCACTCGCGAAGTCTTTCTCCACTGGCATCATTCCAGGGAATGCCTGAATCATGTGCCTTTATTCCAGGTGCCTGACCTATGATCAGAATTCGTGCCTGTCTTCCTATCTGGAAAACGGGAGCAGGACCGCGGGGAAGGTCTTTGCATAGCGTACAGGATTTAAGTTCGGCAATGGCAGCGGACAGTTTTTTAATGCTCATCTTTTTCACGCTAGCATGCTTAACATTCGCTCTCAAGAAGAGTAAAATTCTTTAATGTCTAAAACATTTTTGTCGCTTATTTATATTCTTATCGCCATGCTCTCGATTCAGTTCGGTGCTTCTGTTGCGAAAAAATTATTTCCGCTGGCCGGCCCTGCAGGCACGTCGATGCTGAGAGTGAATCTAGCGGCCCTGATTCTCTTTCTTATCTGGAAGCCCTGGAAAAAAAGTTGGACGAAAAAACAAATGCGCACCTTTTTTTATTACGGTGCTTCGCTCGGTTTTATGAATCTTACTTTTTATATTGCGCTCGAAAAAATTCCTTTGGGAATTGCTGTCGCTCTTGAATTTACCGGTCCTCTTACATTAGCTCTGCTTTCCTCAAAGAGATGGACCGATTTGCTTTGGGCCGCACTCGCCGCTGCCGGGATCTGGTTTATTCTTCCCATTGCTAAAACTCAGGGGGCGCTTGACCCCTGGGGAATTTTCTTCGCCGTTCTGGCAGGAGTTTTCTGGGCACTTTATATTATTTTCGGGCAAGCTTCAGGAAAGGAAGGGCATAGCGGTTATGCAACATCCTGGGGAATGCTTTTCGCAGGTCTGGTCATTATTCCTTTCGGCCTTTTTATGAACGGACATCAAATTTTTATTTCTTCATTTGCAACAGAATTGCTTCCCATCGGATTAATTATTGCCGTTTTATCAAGTGCGCTTCCTTATTCTCTTGAAATGATGGCCATGAAAAACCTGCCATCAAAATCCTTTGGTATTCTGATGAGTATGGAACCAGCGGTAGCTTCACTCATGGGACTTTTATTTTTGCGCGAAAAACTATCTTTTCTTCAAACCGCAGGCATTGCATGCATCATGATGGCCTCAGCTGGAACAACATGGTCAGCGAGTCGTGAAGAAAAAGTTCAGCCTGTTTTTTAAACCTGCTTGTTTTTGTTTTATTTATAAATGAATTGGCCGTGATTTTTTCCAGGAAGAATTATGGCTATAATCCGTTCATGAATAAAAAATTTTCCATCATTGATCTTGAAACCACAGGCAGCAACCGTATCGGACAGAAAATAATTGAAGTGGCGATCATTAATTACGACGCTGAAACAGACACTGTCGAAGAAACATTTTCAACTCTCATCAATCCCGAAAGAACCATTGGTCATGCTGTCACTTTGCTGACGGGGATCACGAACATGATGTCGATGGATGCGCCGAAGTTTTATGAAATAGCAAAAAAAATTGTCATGATGACTGAAGGACGAATTATCGTCGGACACAACGTCTTTTTTGATTACCGTTTTTTGCAAAGAGAATTTGGCGATCTTGGCTATACTTACAGAAGGGATGTTTTTTGTACGGCGAAGTCAATGAGATTGATGGTGCCTGGTCTTGAATCTTATTCTCTAAAAAATCTCTGTGCCCATTTTGACATTAATCAAAAAAGGGCCCACCGTGCCCTTTCAGATGCAGAAGACTGTATGGCCTTGCTAAAAATTTCTCTGGCCCGCATGTCTGAAGAAAAGAATGGCGATCACACAATCCCTGCTGCGTTGATTGATTTTCGTTTTGAAGATTATCCCGAACGGCCGGGGCTTTATTTTATGTACGACAAGAACCGCAATCTTTTGTATGTGGGAAAAAGCCGCAATATCCGCGCCCGGCTCAAGCAGCACTTTAAACAGTTCAGCGGAATGAAACGCGAACAGCAACTCAAAAGCAAAGTTGAAAAAGTTGAATATCTGGAGTGTTACCACGATCTTCCGATGGGACTTCTGGAGCTTCACTTTATTAAATCAGCACGACCTTATTTCAATTTACTCAGCAGAAGGATTCATTTTCGTTTCGGACTTAAACTTAATCTCGATCACAGTGAATCCATTCCAGGTGAAGAGATAAAAGTAACCTCTCATCTGGAAGAGATCTCGCTCGGCTATCTTTATGGTTCAAGGAGATCTGCTCAGCTCGCCAAAGCACGCCTTTATAAAAAAGCTTTCAATCTTGATATTGATCAGTACGACTTTATTGAAAGACTTCAGGGGTTGCAGAAGAAGCTGGGAAGAGAAAATTACTTCAAAAAGATTGAAGAGATTTATCATTCACCAGTTAGCGCTTTTAAGGACCGACCCGATATAAAAGATGCAAATGGCAACTGGTCCCTTCAGTTTGAAAATAATCAGTTGAAGAAAATCTGGCTCAAGAATTCAGGAGATATTATCATCAATGAAACGCCTGATATGCGCTGGCTGTTTCTGGCGCATTTGAAAAAATCGGTCAGCTGAAGTTTTTCATTTTGTCGTTATCTCCGACTATCCAGAGAATATCACCAGGAAGAATCATCAGATTTGAATCCGGATTGAGAATTCTTTCGCCATGTCTTTCCACTCCGGCAACAAGTCCCTGGGTTTTTTCGCGTATTTTTGAACGCTTGATGGTTTTATATACAAACGACATTTTTTCTGTAACAAAAATGCGATGAAGAGCGTAGCTCTTGGCCGCTTTTTCAGATAAAGACTGCTTTTTTATTTTCAGCACATCAGTAAAATCTTCCAGCTTGTCATCACTTCCGATAAGAGAAACACGATCATTAGGAAAAAGTTTTTCTTCTCTTCCCGGAGCTGCGATAAAAAGCTCGCCGCGTTCAATGAGTGCAACGGAAATTCCGTAATTCTCTCTTATTCTCAAGTCGTGAAGAGTTTTTCCAGCTATTTCTGCCTCGGGAGGAATGATGACGTTTTTAATGTGCGCGTCCCAAGGAGCAAGATCACTGTGGCTTGATTCTTTTTCCAGCGTTTCGGATTCAAAGAAATTTTTGATGAAATGTTTTTCAAAGGCGAGGTAAATTTTTTTGAGCATAGGTGAGAGAATAAGCAACATCGCCAATGTGGCAAACAGGGCGATTGAAGTGGCAAGCTTCGGAGGAAGATGGCGAAAGGCGAGAAGTCTGAAGAGACCCCAGACAACAAGGACGCGGACAAGCTCAAGTGAAATAAAACTGATTCGCTCCTCTTTACTATAGGTATTGCCCTCTCTTTTTTTCATGAGTATGGCCCAGAAAAAAGGAGTGCAGAGAATAATGGTCAAGACAAAACCCAGCCGTTTACTGTCTGCTGAGAAAATGGAATCTATAAAATAAAAAATGCCATAGATGATCACGGCATTAAGCAGAATATGAATAAAAGAAGTGAGAAAATGTTTTTGCCATTTTTTCGGTCCTTCTTTATTGATTTTCTTTTTTTCGTGATGAATTCTTTGTGGGAAAAATTTTTCCAGCCATACAGTGATGGCATCGACATTTTTTATCAGATAAGGAGTCGTAAAAGTCGTGATGACTGATATACCGACTGCAATGGGATAGAGAAAAGCACTGGTCACTTTTAAGTGAAGTCCGAGTGAAGCTATAATAAATGAAAATTCACCAATCTGAGCGAGCGAAAGCCCTGCTTGAATCGAGTGTGTCGCTGAACGTCGGGAGAGAAGTCCTCCTGCAACAATGGTGATAAACTTCCCGACAATAGTAATCAATGTCAGAATGAGAATCGGAACTTTGTATTCAATCAGCATTTTTGGATCAATCAGCATACCAACTGATACAAAGAAAATGGCGCCGAATAAATCCCTCACCGGCCTTATCAGATGTTCAATTTTTTTTACTTCTGAAGTCTCTGCCAGAATGGATCCCATGATAAAGGCACCGAGGGCCGGAGAAAAACCAGCGAGGGTTGAAATCTTGACCATCGCAAAGCAGAGTGCGAGAGAAGCAATGAGAAGCATTTCATCATTTGTGTGTTTTTTGAGAATTTTTATCAATGTAGGGATAATAAAAATTCCGGCGACAAAGCAAAAGATTACAAAAAAACCGAGTTTAATGGCCGATGTGATGAGATCACTGCTGTTAATGGCGTAGGTGGCCGCAACCGTGGAGAGCAAAACCAGAAGTAAAACCGCAACGAGATCTTCAACAATTAAAATTCCAAAGACAAAATCGACAAAACCTCTACCTTTCATTCCGGTTTCGCTGATAGTCCTGATAATGATGGTGGTGGACGAAATCGCAAGTATACCACCTAAAAACAGACTATCTATTAATGACCAGCCAAAGAGGTAACCGAAAAGATTTCCCAATGCGACCATGCCGAAAACTTCTATCAGGGCCGTCACGGTTGCAGGACCGCCGACGCGGAGAAGTTTTTTGAAACTGAATTCCAGTCCCAGCGCAAACAGTAAGAAAATAACTCCGATCTCGGCCCACACCTGCACATTCGGAAGGTCAGACACAGAAGGGAGAAACCAGACGTGGGAGCTGACTAAGAAGCCGGCTATGATATATCCCAAAACCACGGGCTGTCCGATTTTTCGAAACAGCACCGTGACTATACCTGCTGCCATTAAAATCAGGCCGAGATCAAGAATAAACGGCGGAAGATGACCCAATTATTTTCCTCTGAAGAAAAAGAACCAGGCCAGAATGACGAGAAAGCCCGGTACACCCAAAACATACATGAGGATTGGTACGGCCACGCGTCCATTAGCATCATCAATGACATTCGCAAATTGTTTTTTAATTTTTAAAATTTTCACACAGAACTCCTTTTCTATAATTCAAATGTTGAAGCGATTTCCTGCGCTCCGGAGACTTCAAGAAGTTTTTTTGCTCGGTTCATCCAATCGCTGTCGTTGCAGTGAATAGAAAGCAGAATTCCTCCGCCATGAACTTTTGCTTCGATTCTCTTAGCATCGAGTTCAGGAATCCCGTAACCGATAAGGGCCCCGCTGATTCCTCCCACTGTTCCGCCGATGCCGGCTCCTGTCAGAGCGGCAAGGACCGGGCCTACTGCGAGAAAGGGACCTACACCTGTAATGGAGAAAGCGCCGATTCCAATTAACCAGCCTAACGTTCCTCCGAGTACTGCACCTGTGGCCACACCTGCAGCGGCGCCTTCCTTTCCTTGACTATGTTCATGAGCGTGAGGGTTTTCCAGTCGATCCGGAATCACAAAAGAAATATCTTCTCTGGAAAAACCTGAATCGCGAAGTTTTTCGATTGATAATTCCATTTCTTCTTTACTCGAAAACACTCCAAAAACAGAGTAGTAACCATGGCTTTGATATTTAACTTTCTGCCAATCCGGCCCGAAATGATCTAATGACGTCATGTTCTCTCCTTATCACTCTCTGATAATTTCCAATTGATTTCTTATCTTATGATCGTTTGAAGCTTTTTTTACTGTTTCCAGAATTTTCCGCTGGTCCCTCTCAGAGGAAACCGGACCTTTTAACGTAATTTCTTTTTCAACTACAATAATCTGAATATTTTTCGCGCTGTTTGAAAGAGCGTTATCATTCAGCAATTGTTGTCTGATTGATTTAACCAGGCCGTGATCAACTGATTTATTTTCGTCTTTATCAAGTGCAAATTGATCGGCATCAATTGTTGCCAATTTTGTTTCTAAAGTTTTTGTTTCTGCAGGTTCATTTGCTCTTGGTGCGTTTGATAGAATTTCCAGGCAGACGATAAATAACAAGGTCCAAAATTTCATTCCATTCTCCTATATCATTCGGTGGTGCTACACTCTTCAAGTGCAATCAAACGGCCATCCCTCGAACTTTTCAGACTTTTCCTGAATGAGACCTTTTTTTTATAGGTTGTATAATTTGCGTCGGCATTATTTTTTTTCGGTAATAATCAAGTTGAGTAATTCTTCCCCAAAGAGAAGCTTAATAAGTCCCAAATTTCTTCAGTAAAATTTTTAACAAACTGAATTGGTAAAATTTTATTTATTTGATGTTGAAAAAGTGTTTTTTCTTGTGACATCGTCGGTTCGCTTTCTTCTTCAACCTTTCATCGCGAGGGTGCTATGAACTACAATTACAACCATCTCTATTACTTTTACATCGCTGCTAAGTCCGGAGGAATTACTACTGCCGCAGAACATCTGCACATCAGCCAGCCAAGCTTATCAAGTCAGTTGAAAGTTTTGGAGGAATCGCTTGATGTAAAGCTGTTTGAAAAAGTTGGTCGCAAGAATCAACTGACGCCAACAGGAAATGTCATCTATGGTTATTGCCGTCAGATGTTTGAGCTCGCTGAAAAAATGTCGGAAGTCGTGACTAAAAGCACGCCAACGGCAAAAAGAAAGATCATGATCGGTGTTTCAGACGAAGTAGAAAAAGAATTTGTCTCTGAGGTCGTGAGCCATTTTCTCAATCGCTACCCACTGGATGAAAGACCTCAGGTTCAGTTATCGTCTGGTCATCTGAATCAACTGCTGGATCATCTGCACTTTAAAGAAATTGATACCATTATTACTTCACAGAACATCAATGATTCGGAATTTATCAATCTTCAACAGGTAAAAGTTCCGGTTGTACTGTGTTGTTCAACTAAATGGAAAAATCCGATGTGCAATATCACCGAAGACATGAGCAACGGTGATGTCATGGCAGAATTGTCTAAATGCAAAGATGTGCAATGGATTCTTCCATCTTCACATGTCGATCTACGATCTCAGATTGACCGTTTCTTTGAAGAAAACAAAATTGATAAAAGAATTGTTTTTGAAAGTGACAGCATTTCTGCTCTGGTTCGATCAGTTCATAATGAGTTGGGATTTTCATTTCTTCCACTTCTTCACATTTCAAATGAAATTAAGGGACGTTATTTAAAACGACTGGGCTCAAGTGAAGGATTCTGGGAGTATGGCATGACGTTGGGATGCCACGCTCACAACAAGGAAGATTCTGTTATCAGTACATTCTCGGAAACTTTCCGCGATCTTTGTGATGATATTAAAAATGTTCCGATGAAGCATCCATCGACTATGCCTTTCATGGAACAAGTTCAGATTAACGCTTAGGAGTTCGAGTGGAACCGATGCAGGAATCTTTCTTTGATGAGTCGGGGCTTTCTTCAGGGAAGAAGCCCCGAAACAAATTAACGGACAGTGAGCTGGATGATTTGCGCGAGTATGTCGATTCAGTTTCCTTTAATCTTGGTAAAGCTTATCAGCATGCCAAAGACCGCTCCAGGAAGCAGTCTCAGAGAAACTTGATGAGAAAAAAAATTCATCACCTTTATAAAAATGATAAATGGTAACAAAACGTCGGAAATTTCACTTTCCGGCGTTTTGTTCCATTAATCGCTCAAGCATGTCGCTTTCAAAAAGATGAATAAACTTCATCCATGTTTTTTGAAGTTCAGATTTTCCAATCAGGCAAACTTTTGAACCTTTTTTTACCCAGACAGTAAAGCGAGATTCTTTTTCATTCATAATTTCATTCATCCCCCAGCAAGTATGTCCTCCGAACTCTGCAATAAATTTTTCTCCATCATAGACACAGACACTGCCTTCCAGAATTCGATAGGCCATGAGGGGAATGTGTCCTTTTTTAATCAGCTGAGTGTCCACTGGAAAAACAATGATGTGAGCTTTTTTGTCTTTGCGGTAAATAAGGGCAAAAAAGGAATCCAGCAGAGCATTCATCATAATCGTCTCCTCATTATTTCCAGCAATAAATAACGATCGAGGAAATACACTTCAGTTGCTTCCATGGCTATGGCATCTGTTACGTAGTAGAACAACTCCATCTCATCTAAAGCGATGATATCGCCGGCCGTTTTGGTTTCCTGGGTCAAAAAACCTTCCTCAGTTTGATTGATAACTTGAACTCTGCCTGAACAGATAAAAAAGACACCAATGGCAGGTGTGCCATTACGATAGAGGTATTCGCCACCTTCGTAATGTTCAAGGATTCTGTTTTGTTCGCTGAAAAGAAACTCAAAGGAGTCCATATCCTCCTCCCACATTGTCTATAGCTATATTTTATGTCGGAGATAACGGTATGGTTAGTTTGAATTGAATTGATTTAATTGATGATTCTCTTCGATAAAAGGAGAGAAGAAAATCTTCTTTCTTCTCTCCCGTATAAGAACTATTGATTCATTGGTTGTTCTTTATTCCATTCTTGTTTCTTTTGGTTGTTCTGACCTTGTTTGTTGCCCATGCCAGTTTGATTTAAATTTTTATTTTGTTGTTGACCTTGTCCGATGCCGCCTTGTGAAGAACCAACATTAGATGACTGGCCGGCCATGTTTTGAGATCTATTTTGTCCACCAGATCCTTGACCTTGGCCTTGTCCAACACCAGTTTTTTGAGATGACTGGCCTTGGCCGGACTGACCTTGCCCACCTGATTGTGATTGGCCTTTATTTCCAGAAGATTGATTTTGGTTATTGTTATAGTTCGCCATAGTAAACTCCTTTGTTTGAAAACTAGGTTGAAATTAGCTCTCCTGCAGTTCATCTTGGCGCAAAAGATCCTACTTTAAAAATATATAAAAGCGATGGTGGAAATAGTGGTGTTGAGCAGGCAAATAAGGGAAGTTTTGAAAATTATTAATTGCAGGTTGCGCCGGCAAACCTTGGCAAAAGAGCGCGACAAGCACTATTTATTTCACTCGGGTTTAAAACTCGCGGATAGACGGCCATCCACGCAATCGCCCCATTGAAATAGTCAAAAGACCCGCCGGCTGAACGGCCTATGGTAAAGGTCTGTGCCGTATCTACATACGCAGGAGCATTTCCAAAAAGTGAAGTTGTTCCATTTTTGTGAAAGGTGAGATCTGTTGAAGAAAAAGTCACCGCAACGAATTGCCATGATCCAAGATCTACGGGCGTTGTAATCCATGTATTGTTGAAACGATTAAATACACCGTAATCAGAAGTCGTGTTATCGATCACTAAAGCACGGTTGAAAGCTCCGCCATGATTGTCGAGTGAAAAAATATGGCTGAATGTTGCAGCTGAAGGTTTAATCCACGCTACCCAGGTTGAATTAGGCATGACCCCAGACTGAGCATTGAGAGAGGTACTGATAAAAGTTGAAATGCCATTGAAAACAATTCTATTTGGATCACTCGATGTTTTTGTTCCAGCAAACCCACCACCGCTGGCGCAGTTAATGGTTCCGTTATTTCCGTTTCCTGATGAATCGCTGAAAGTCGTGAAGTTGCACGTTCCCGTAGGTGAAGAGGTTCCCGATAAAGTATCAGCATCGAGAATCATGGATGCGCCCGAGGGAATTGAAGGTCCGTTATTTTGAGCACATCCCGCACCAAATAGAAAAAAAAGAATGAAGAGATATTTCATCATAAACTCCAATTTATTCTTTATAAATTGTGCGGCAGAAAATCAGATTTTGGAAGAAACAAATTTTAAACCGGACAGTCGCTCGACTTCTGATAAAGTTGTTTTGTATTTTTCCCAGTCACGTCTGTCGGCAGCTTCATTAGTCACAGGTTTACATAATTCTTTTTTGTCAGATAAATCGGTGCTTCCGTTTTGCAGAATATTCGGCATGATAACAGCGATGCCTGGAGTTTTGACATCAATAGAGGCAGGAGTCTGATTGGCATTTAAAATATAAATCAATTTGAAATTTTTTGATGGAATCTGAATGTCGCGCTCCGGTCCGATAGCACCCATAGCTTTATCGTATATAGGCCCTGCAATGATAAAAAGTTTTTTTCCTTGTTTTTGAACGAGATCTCTTGAGTATTGTTCCAGATGTTCCCAGATCACGCGATTTAAATAAGCCGTTTGAGGGAGCATATTGCTCATGAGAAATGTTGTCTCATTATTTGAAACAGTATCCGTTCGGTCAGCAGAAGGAACCTGATGGCCCCTATCGAAACAACTTCCACGATAATCATTTGCATCGACTGCATGACGATTGGATTCATTTAAATATGCATCGAGATCCGTATCCAGTGAAAAATTATTTGATCTGCCTGAAGAACCAATATTAGTTGATTCCAACTTCCACGCTACATAATTGGGAGTTCTCGTTTCTTTATTGTAAGAGAGCAGATATTGCTCGCGCGAAAGAATGATTTCTGTTTTTTCTGTTTCAGGAAGCTTGAAAGCGAGATTGGTATTTTGAGAAGTGGGGAGACCAATTAATTTTTCAACTTTTGCAAATGCAATCGTGTGAACGGAAAGTGTAAGGGTGAAAAGTCCTGTAAAGATACCCGAGCTGAAAAGTCTTTTACTCATATCTGTTTCCTTCATGGAAGTTGCATTTACCGTGCACTCTTTAACTGTAAAGCAACTTTGTCTTCTTGAACAGAATACTTTGTCAGGATTTAATTAAAGTTTTGCGGGAAGAAACCTTCCCGCAATCTTTTTGTTAATCTCCGGCAATCTTTTTTTCAAACCCATCAGAGCTTTCACGCTTGATGTCCTGTTCGCGTTTTTGCCTTTTCTGGTATTCCTGTTCGCGCATTTCTTTAATCTTGTCTTCGTTTTTGTTTTCTTTTTTCTTGTCCGCCATTGTTCCTCCCGTTGCCGTGAATTGGTTGAGCATAGCCTGCATGAATAGGATTCATTTGAAAAATAAGTAATTAAAATGGGAAGAAGAGAATTAAGTTATGTCTATTTCGCCGGCAATCCACTTTTCGTAGCCCACGGATTCAATCATTTTGATGGCCTCTTTTACTTTTTCGTTATCTTTCACGTTTTGTCCCATGAAGACCATACGATGATAATAGCCATTATCGACTTTTTTTGAAGTAAAAGAGCGAAAAAACTGGGAGTGATTCATATCAGCACTGCTGAAAGAATTGCATTTGATTTCACAGGCACAGAAGTTGGCGAGAGCGAAAGGAAGAATGATGCCGGCGCCGCTTAAAGCAATCTCTTTTAAAGTGCCGTCCGCACAGAAATTGATTCTGCTATAAGTAGAATACTTATTGAAATAAACTTTTTTATCGTCTGTTTTTAAATGCTCAGGAAGTTTATTTTCAAGTTTAGAGATCATCGATTCGAGCAGCGGTAGATCAAGTGCCTTAGGAGAGTGCATTGCGAAGTCATAATCTTTTTTAAATTCATCAGCACTGAAGATGTCACTGTTTGCATAAGTGACACAAAAGCAAAAATTATTTTTAACGAAATTCTTGATGGCCTCGAACTTTGCTTTGTCTTTTTGAATCATGGCCCTGTTGATCAGAATTAAATGCGGAAGCTGATATTGCAGAACATCTTCGATATTTTTTAACGAAGCATACCCTCTGGCACAGTATTTTTTATCTGCCTTGATCATCTTGCGGATTTCATCTCTATAATCGGCCTCTGATTCAAAATAAATCATTTTAACCGGTTTATGTTTTGAAACATCCTGATTGTTTTCAATCCATGCCTGGAGTTTTTTAATATCTCTGACCGGATCTTTTGAGTGAATTCTGCATAGAAGGCTATTGGCATACTGATAGTAGCGTCCGACTTTATTTTTTTCAATGCACTCAAGTTTCACATTTTTTAACTCAAGTTCTTCAAAGAGAGAATTTTTCACGTCAATCTTCTGGCCAGGTTCCAGATTGATATTACACTCAACAAGAACTTGCGATTCGCTGATCCATCCTACGCGGCCGAACGTCGTGAATTCTGCTTCTGCCGGGAAGGGCGCTACTTTATAGTCGATCACATTCGGATCAGGATCCTTAGGATTCATGAACCATTTCACCAGACTCGCAAAGAATTTAGGTGATGGGCTAAACCCCCGGCCTCGATAGAGAATTTGTCCGGCACCGGAGTAGAGAAGAGTTTTTTTGAACTCTACCGAAGTGTCTGATGTGAAAACGATAAAAAGAGTATTTCGCGCAAAAACGTGATTGCGCATTTTATTGATGAATTCATCCGGTTTTAGAGATTTATCATCTCCATTGATTATGACAATGTCGGGTAAATTTTGAAGAATGTATTGTTCGCCTGAAGAAATAGTCTGGAGATGTTTTAAAGGGATTTCGGTCTGCAGAAGTGCATTGCTGACAAACCAATATAACTCAGGCCCCTGATCGATGACGGCTATACTCATATCTATAGTCTAGCACGTTACGGTTAGGGGTCAAATCACGTGCTAAATCGGGCCCTTAGGGCGGACAACCAGAACGTCACAAGGGGAGTATTTGCTTAAAAAATCGGCAAGCGAGCTGTTAAAAAAGCCTTCAATTCCATGCTTGCCTCTGGTTGCTACGACAACCAGATCTGCCTTCACTTCATTGATATAGCTGATAATTTTTTCTTCACGGGAATGTGAGAAAAAACATTTAATTGTTTTTTGATCGCTTCTGATTTTCATGTCATTGCTTAAATTTTCCAAAATGCCTACAGCACTGGCCTCTATATCCGGATACTGCACTTCCGAAGGGAAAATGACCGGAACCAGATCAGCATTATACATATGGACTTCAAACACGTGGAGAAAGTGAATGTTCGCATTTTGAAAAATAAATTCATGGCGCATATTTTTTAAAGTATCAATACTTGCCTGATTAATGTCAGCACAGATCACTATATTTTCCATAAAGCCTCCGTTACTAATTACAAATCCGAAAAATGTGTTTGAAAACTTAAGTTATTTTTTAGAATTGAATGACAAGAATCCCTGGAATAACCAAAGATCACCAAAGAGAGACGCGAGTAATCCGACACACAAAATGACTCCAAACATTTTTGGTGAACTAAAATAAGAGCCGAGATACACAAGCGAAGTGCCGGCCATCAATACACCTGTCACAATAGAAGCAATGCCACGGCTTTCAATTCCATTTCTAATATCAGTTTTTTCTGAAGCAAATAAGTATTGAATGGCATTATCTCCGGTAAGACCGACTAAAATACTTGCGAAAATGGATTTCCAGAAATCGAGAGTGGTGTGAGAATAGCCAAGGAGCATAATGACGAAAAATGCCCCCCAAAATGAAGAGAGAAGAAGTGCGGGAATGTGTCTTTCTTTTTTTTGAGCAATAGCGAGAAAAGCAATGATAAGACTGACCAGGACCAGACTGACAATCAAACTGTCGATCAACGTTTTAGGCACTAGTCCTGCAAAGTCAGAATACGCGACAATTTCTCCACCAATATGACATCGTCCCAGGCATTTCATCTCAACAATCTTTTTCAATGTTTCCACGGGAACAACAGAAGTGTCGTTCAAATAAAGAAGAGCTCGCGATTTATCTTCATCATCGTTAAACTGACCGTGAAATCTGGAGATGGAAAAAAATGTCTGCGCCTCCAGTTCATCCAGGTCACCTTGATTGGCAAGCCATCTTTTTATTTTCCATGGATTCTCACTGTGGGAAATCAGCGAAGCTGCAAACGGTTCACGAAGTATTTCATTAAGTATCGTTTCCATCTGCAGATCATCCAGCTTCTGATCAAAGACAAGTGAAACTGAACCAAGCCACCCTTTGGACTTATCAAGGTATTGAAGACTTCTGCTGTATTCCTGTTTTTCCGGGAATAGTCGATGAGGAGCTTCGTTGTAATCGAGAAGAAAAAAAGCTCCGACGGCCAGCGGATAAACAATCAGACTTAATTTGCTGAATAATTTTGGAAAAGGTTTGAAAGCTGAACCCGAAAGAAAATTCAAGTTCACGGCCCTTGCCTTATTCGTCCATCCTTTGAAAGATTTAAATTGTTGCAATAGAGCGGGAAGAAAGAAAAAAATGATAATCCATTCAATGAATGAGCCCCATGCGGCCCACAGACCCATTCGTCTTACTGCAACTACATCTGAAGTGCATAGAGAAAGAAATCCTAAGATCGTGGTTAAGGAAGTATAGAAGCTGGGAATCACCAGCCGGGCCATTGATTTTTTCCAGTTTCTGCCGTGGAGTTGTTCAAAAG
Source organism: Bacteriovorax sp. (assembly GCA_036781565.1). Classification (GTDB taxonomy): domain Bacteria; phylum Bdellovibrionota; class Bacteriovoracia; order Bacteriovoracales; family Bacteriovoracaceae; genus Bacteriovorax. The sequence continues at coordinate 20,110 of DAIQAU010000004.1, forward strand.
ATGTGAATGTGAAATCTTCAAGAGAACTTATTCCAAGAATGAGGACTAAGCCGGTGGATAAAACATCAAAGGATGAACCGGTAAATCCTTTTAAGCCAAAAACCCAGATCGCGGCAATAATTAACGAAGAGGTGAATAGAATTCCTGACGTCCAGGTTCCAAAAAAAAGCCTTAGACCTATCAGCATTAAAAGGATCATTCCAAGATTGATAAATTTGGAGAACTTAAATCCTTCGAGAATATACCATTGATAATCACCTGGGCCGATCCATGAAATGCGCGCTTTAGGAACAATGGGTTTCAGGTCTTTTTCCACAGCGAGACGGAGTTGATCAAATAATTTCGGATCAAAACTTCCAAACTTCGATGTCGTGGAATTTTTAAATGTAAATTGAAAGAGGAGAGTGAGTTGGTTGCTCCGTTCTTTGACAAGAGCAAAAGGAGATTGATTAAACGTCTTTTGGATTTCGGCCGGACTGCCGTTTAGTTGAACCGTCTCACAGTTGAGATCTACAATATTTTTAATCCGCAACTTGTTGATTCCGTCCTCGCTGATCCTTTTTGGTAGCTTAAAATCAAAAGTTGAAACCGTGCTTTGAATTTCGGCGATTGAAACTCTCTTATATGAATACCACTTTCTAATACGGCAAAGTTCCTCATTCGTAAAAGAGTCCTGACCTTCTGGAGGTGTCAGGATGAAAAGCGAGGTTACACCATCTTGATATTTTTCTTTCAGAATTTTCAATTCGTCGGCAGCAGCAAAACCTTGTCCGGCCAGATCCTCAGCAGAAAAAACGATCTTCATTTTGGAAATATTGCCAAGAAGAAATAGAGTGATACAAGCGAACACAAGCAACGAGAGGCGGGAGTATCTCCAGCAAAAAAGCATGCTTTTCAGGAGAAAAGCATTAAAGTGACGGTAAATGGACTCCAGTATGATTTTCATTTATTCGCAAAACGCAAAAAAAAGGCCCTCGCTAAGAGGGCCTTGAAGTGAAAAGTCTCTTTTTATGAAATTATCTCACAAATAATGTTAAACCATTAGTTAAAATTCGCGTCCCACGGGCCTCATTTAAAATTCGCATGGCGTTTGCCACGTCTGCTGAATTCTTCAATGCAGGAAACAGTCGTCCATAACCTTCGGCCGATGTATTCCATCCAGTCGCACGGCCATGAAGATAATTTCTGAAAGTTGTTTTTTTGCCTTTAAAATTCAATTCAAGAACATCACTTCCCGGCTTTAATTCTCTCATTGAAGCGAATTGTGGCGATTTTTTCAGCACAGTGATATCTTCATTTCCAGCAAAAACAGTTGGAAGGAGATTCTTTAAATCGCGTGGAGGATTTTCATAAAATCCTTTCAGGTCAACAACCAGTTCTTCACCGCTTAAAGCACCGTTGATTCTGGTTTTTCCTGAAACTCCCGTCCCATACGGACCAGTGAGTTTTTTTACATTCATCACTCCGGCCTCAACCTGTTCTTTTCTTGCCAGAAAAACTTCCGGGTCAATTTGAGCAATGTAATGGCCGTCATTGTTCTTGATATTTTTCCAGGTTTCTTCAAGAAATAATCCCGATCTGTGAAGGTGGTAATAGGCGAGTGTCATCCACGATTTACCGTTGGCAGTCAACGTATAAAGATTTTTATATTTCTTAATCGTTGCAACTCTTTGAGCGCGGGAAACACCTTTTAGATAAACATTGTCTTCGCCCGGAAGTGCATCAAAGAGTGCAGATTCAGCAACACCTACACCGTACATTCTTCCAATTTCTCTTTTCAGAGCAAGATGGCCATTCCAGTTGTAAGCGGCAAGTGTGGCAATGTTATACATGCGTCTCTGAATTCTCGAAAGAGCAGCAAAACGCTCAGCTTCGCCCATAACTTTGAAGCGATCGTAATCATCGTAATTGCCATTGAATGCGTTTTCACCAAAACGGATTTTTGCATCGAACACGACTGGAGTTTCTTCTCCGTTCTTCTGCACATTGGACATCTTCAACGCTTCAATTCTTTGAGATGATTTTTTCAAGGAAGGATAAACTTCATTGGCAAGAAAAGCGATGAAATCCGATTCGTAATGAAATTGTTTTCCGACAAGATCTTCAGTTGGCATTGAGAGATAGAGCATATGAGCTTCAACATGAGAACCCGGTTCATTAATTTTCACCTGTTCAGCAACATTTTTTAAAGTCGCAAGCAACGCTTGCTGAGTTGTTGCCACCTGGTGAACCATTGGAGTCATTCTCCAGATAATCCCTTTCATCGGAAGCCAGGCTGCCATTCTTGCAATAGAAAATTTCAAGTCATTGGCACTTGCCGGAATCTGATCATACTTAGCATCATAGCTTCTGATGATCTCATAAAATTCAGCTCCGGTATTGGCCTTAATAATTTTGTTTCTGAATTCAGCATATTCTTTCGAAAGCATGTCTTCAGTTGCTACTAAAGCAGTTCCAGCAGGGCGACGTTTTGATTCTGTTTTAAAGTTTTCGGCCAGGGCAATAATCTCTTTGTCACTGAGAAAACCTAATTCAGCTTCAGTCGGAGCAGGAATATTTTGAGCAGGCACATTTGAATTGTCTTTGAAGACAAACTTCTTAGGGGCCGCATAAGAAGAAAAATTGATCAACATGAGAGAAGCAAAGGTGAGAGCTTGCAGATGGCGTGATTTCTTAATGGTCATTTTTCCTCCTGAAAGATTTGAGTCCCCATTAGAATATTAATCTAAATTTATTTTGTAAATGAGGCCAAGTTTACCGTAAGCTTTACTGTGGGTTTTACGACTGAAATTTGTTAGCCTTTATCTAATGAAAATTTTAAATCATCCACTTTTCATTCTTGCGATCGTCATCTGTATTTTGGCGGAGTATTTTTATTCGAAAAAGAAAGGGATCAGTAATTATGCTTTTCCTGAAACTGTAACGAGTATCGCACTCATTTCAATTGATAAAATTTTAGGCCTGTTAACAGGTTCGGATGGCGGACCACTTGTTAAATGGTTATGGGCCCATCGCTTTTTTGATTTGCCTCTGGAAAAACCCTGGACTTTGCTAGCGACATTCATCGCTGCAGAACTGATGTACTATTGGAATCATTGGTATAATCATCATGTGAATATCGGATGGGCGACCCATATCATGCACCATTCGCCAACCAGATACAATTTAACATTGGGATATCGGTTAGGTATTACCCGACTGTTCTCGTTGGGGTGGCTGGTTTTTCTCCCGCTCATTCTTTTTGGTTTTCACCCGGATGAAATCGCTCAATGTATCGGTGTCATTTTCCTGTATCAGTTTTTTATTCATACGGAATTAGTCCCAAGGCTTGGATGGCTGGATATTGTTTTCAATACGCCCTCTGCCCACAGAGTTCACCACAGCGGCAATCCCCATGAATATAATAAAAATCTCGGTGGCATCACTTTATTTTTTGATCATCTCTTTGGCACCTTCGAAAGAGAAAGCGAGAAAGGAATTAAACGTTATGGAATTGCCCGTGTCATGAAAAAGAAAAATCTGTGGTTTGAAATCACGGCTCATTGGAGAGTCGTCTTCCATCGATTTGTGACTGCAGACAGTTTCAAGGGAAGATTTCTCGCTCTTTTTGGTAGACCGGCAAAACTTTAAATATACCTGAGTTTCTGCAACGTCTCTCTGGTAATTTCTTCTATAAGATCATAATCCTTGTAATTGTTTTTGTGGTGAGTGACGCCGATAATTTCAAACTCATGTTTGTATTTTTTATTATCAACTGAAGGGTAATTCATTTCGCAAAAATCAAAAAGGGCATGCATTGATTCTTCAGGCTTAGAAAGTATATCTTCGTAACGGATTTCCATGAAATGTTTTAAATCTGGAGCCGTTTCATGGACCAGTTTAATGGAATCCTGCCAGATGTGCGCAGTTGTCCTGATGTCTTCATCACCGTATTTTTCAATCAGCGATTTGAGTGATTTCACTCTCGGATAAGGAACGATGTAAGTCACCCACGGATGCCGTATTTTTTTTATCTGATTATTGGTCAGGTGATAAAGTTTCTTCAATGAATTGGCCGCTGGTCTTGAGTCGCGGACAATGTGAATAAAGTGAGCATCAGGAAATAAATCCTGAACCATTCGCAGTTCTGTCTGCATAACAGGATATTTACAGATAAAACGCTTGGCATTTTCCTTGATAGCCCCGAAGGTAAAAAGAATTTTTCTGATATCGTTGGTTATTTCCTGGATTTTTTCGGGTGAGAAATCTTTCAATCGCTTTTCTTCCCAATAGAGTGAATCGACATCGCGGCCAATCCATTTCCCCCAGAGAAGCGCAGGTTCTGAAGGGCTTCCGAAATCCGTTTCGATTGAATCGGCAAGAAAGCGCTCGCCTTTTGCATTGAGATTGTATTTTTTCCGAAGCCACTCAATTGTACAGATTGCTTCAGGACAAGCGTTGATGGAATTGGTAATAAAGGCAGCCTCTTCGTGAGCGCAAAGCAGATTATAAAGCATGGAAGTGCCTGATCGCGGCAATCCAACGATGAAAACAGGCCGGTCAATTTTTATTTCAGAAAGGTCCTGGTTGAACTTAACTTTCTCAATAGTCTTAAGGATTTTATCTTCAATCCAGGAAGAAGGGAGCGGAATGAAAAATTGGTTTTCAAATTTTTTTTTGAAGAGGAGTTTAGACCACCAGTTTGCGTATTGATTTTTATGTTCCATATGGGCTTTAATTGTAGCAGACAAATTTTTTTACTCAATCTGCCGAGTATAATACTCAGGTTTTTCATTGGAGGAAAAACGTGGAAACTGGCCGACTTCAGGAAATCATTCGCAAGCTCACAGAAGAAGGCGAAGGCGTCAGTGATCAACTCGAATTCTCCCTTAAAGACTCAACAGATCATCTCTCTGTTGAACGATTGAATGCCTGGAAAGGTCTTTTGAGTTCAGCCGCCTCTGCTGAACAGTCTGAAGAAATGGTCATTGATCCGGTTCTTCGCGCTTTTTCTGATAATCCTCTTCTTCAGCGCTATTTAAAAACCCACATGCGAGATGAGCAAAGACATCAGCTTCATCTGAAAGAATACGTGAAAGTCACTTTTGAATTTGTGAAAAAGAAAAAAACTCTTACTGATGTAGTGATCTACAAAGGAATTTTTTCCGGCGTAAAACAATTCTCAGATAAAAGACCGTTGCCGATTCTCACTGCAATTCTTTTTTACGAATGGTTTGCAGAAGAATTTTATTCTGAACTGATGGGCCAGGCAGAAAAAGACAAACTTCATAATTTAAAAAAATTATTCGAGAGAATTGAAAAAGATGAATTGCGACATCGCGCTGGTATCAAGGCCTTGCTCGCACTATGGAGAAAAGAAGGTAAAAAAATTGATCGCACAGATTATTTACTGACTCAAGTGCTTCTTGGAGTCACTCGTCTGGATGTCAACACTGCTCAGTGGGCCTTTTACAATAAACGTCTTCGGACCAATCTATCAGTCCTCGGACTTGATACTGAAAAAATTTATAAGCAATCCAAAGCGTATGCAGACAAGGCGTTACGTGAACTCAAAGCTGAGACGGTCTGATGACTCAATTCCATTCTGAACTGACTCGATTTTCAATTCAACAAACCACAACAGGAAGACTTCCGTCTGGTTTGTTGGATGAAATTGAGAACGCCCGCCATATTGCCTGTGACGTCTTTAACAATATCAGTGTGCAGAAGATTCTCGATCTTGATCAGGCAGATCTCGAACAAGAACCGGAAAAGATACTTCAATACGCGAAAGAATTTTCTTCACGAGGTCTTTACTCCCGTTGGCTTCCTAAATTTGTCGGAGGAAGGGGGGAGCACCCGCTGGCCTTTTTCGGCCTGAATCTGGAAATGGGATCACGCTGTCTTGCTTTATCAAATCTGCTGGGCCCGCATTATGTCGCCCTGGGGCTGGTGACAGCAACCCAATCGTTTCAGGTTTTAAAAAAAATATCAGCGCAAATAAATGAAGCTGTCTCAAGAGGTGAGCTTTGTACTGCTGCGCTCGCCATCACAGAGCCGGCAGCTGGTAGCGATATGGAAGATGTGGAACTGATAGAGAAGGCCAGCGTTTGTACGCGGGCCGAAAAAGTTGAAGGCGGTTATAAAATTTCCGGGCAGAAAATCTTTATTTCCAATTCTTCTTTTTCAAGCTGGATCATCGGATCTGCTTTTACCGATCTCAAAAATCCGTTAGAGTCACTTGTGATTTTTGCAGTGAAGACGAAAACAAGCGGAATCAACATCGGACGAACTGAAAAGAAACTTGGCCAGAATGCAAGTCCCGCCAGTGTTCTGTTCTTCGACAATGTTTTTGTCCCGGAAGAAGATATTTGTTTTTCCCGTAATCAATTTGAATCTACGGCAGATTATTTAAAAAACGCCGAGCTGCTTTTAAATGATCTTCTCTCTCTTTCAAGAGCTGGAGTTGGATGTCTAGCTGCCGGGGCTCAAAAAAGAATTCTCGAGCTCGTCTTAACAAAAAACAAATCGACAGAAGAATGGGCACAGGCCATCGTCGCAAAAATCACACGCAATTTTATTGTGTCAAAAACCATTGCCTGGGAAGGTCACCTGGAATGTTATTCCAGAGGTCCTTACAAAGATCTTCAGAAGAAAAGTTTTTACACTTTCTTCAAATATTGTCCTGCCGGTTTACAAAAAGTCTTTCCTGGCTTCTTGCTGACGAAACCTTCTATGCGAGGAGTTTTGCGTAAGAACCGCCGGGATTCAATTTCAATGTCTGATGAAAAAATGATTTTTGGCTGGGGCTCTCTTGTTAAGGAGTTCTGCAGCGAAAAAGCGATGGAGAGTGCCCGGATGGCCATGGAGCTGATCGGTTCTGACGACAGCCTGGAGTCTCGTGAGCTTGACAAAATTCTCCGAGATTTGAAGTTGCTGGAAATTTACGAAGGAACGAATGAATTAAATCTGCTGATGATTCATAAAAGCTTTATCGGCGTTGATAATACCCGAGCGCAAGTTTTCAAAGAAGGATAACAATGCTGGATAAAGAGACAAAGAGTTGGCTTCAGTCAGTTTTTAAAAAGGAAGATCTCACCATTCAGGAAATTCATTCCCTGGGAATTGAACTGCTGCAAACTCATGAAACAATATCGCCTGAACTTTTTTATGAACTGGGAAGAATCCATCCGGATGCCGGATGCGAATTGCTGAAGATGATTACGTCATCACAAGATGATCTGACAGTCAGGGCGGGATTGGTCGCAGGACTGGTTAAAAAAGCATACGAACTTGCCTTTTTATATGCCGGCGAGCGCTCGCAGGGCGGACGTTTGATTAAAGACTGGTCTCTCGTTCAGATGATGCTAGCAGAAATTTTTTTGAAAGTTGAACTTCATGAACAATTGGTGAGAAGTGGGCTTTCTCCTGCCGTCGCTCTGGGAATTCTTCAGGAAAGTGATGGCCTGGTCGGCCAGTGCATGCAGGTTATGGGCGGTGCTGGATATACAGAAGATTATCTGGTTGAAAAACTTTTCCGGCACATTCACAAGCTTAAAAATTCACCAAATCCCTTTGCTCAGGTTGTAATGCAGTTTTATAGAAGGGAAGTGTTGCATTTATGATTCTCAATAATGAAATTCAAAATTTTATGATTGACTGCTATCTTCTTCCTGCCGATCAGTTAAAGATTAGTGCTCACAATCTTCCGCTGCAAGATCACGAAGTGGATGCCTATGTGGAATTTGCGCGCGAAAATAAAATTTCCTCCTATCTTTTTCTTCAGCTTGAAAAATTAAAGGCAGATGAAAAGCTCCTTGGACAACTTCGGCAAAGCTACGAGGCGATTAAAAAACGCAATACCGTCCGATTGCAAACTGGACTTCCTGTTCTGCTGGAAATGCAGAAGAGGGGAATAGAAGTCATCATTCTCAAAGGCAACGCTATCGCTCACGAGATGTATGGTGACATCGGCTATAAGCCGATGAATGATATTGATATCCTGATAAAAAAAGAAGACCTGGAGAAAACACTCGAGGTCTTCAAACAATTTTCACTTCTCTCCGCTGCTCCTCTGGAAGAAGATGTGAAAAAACAATCAAAAATGAGCCACCATGCTCCGCCATTCTTTGATAAAAAAATGGATGTATTTTTCGGGACTCACTGGAACATTGCAGCTCCAACCCGCGGATTAAAGATCCCTCTGGATGAATTCTGGAGTGAGAAAGAATCGTTTCAACTTAATGGACATCGTTGTTATAGGCTGGCCCCGATTCACTTTCTTTTTCATCTTTGTGTTCATCTGAATGCGGCCAAGACCGGACTTCGCGAAGTCGCCGATCTGGTTAAAGTCATTCAATATCGTGAACGTGAAATAGACAGTAATAGATTAATTAAGATGGCGAGAAATTCCGGTGCTTCCGAAGAAGTCTATGAAGCCTTGTCGCTCGTAAAGAGCCTGATACAATTCAAGCTTGTAGATGAAGTGCTTGTTGAATTAAAAAAAGATCTGCAGGATTCGGTTATTGCCAGAATTTCCAAGCGCACTTCAAGTCGTTTGAAGATTCTTCACTTGAGAACAAACTATATTTCAAAGATTGAAAAGACATTCGCCTTTTTTATGATGAGTGAGGATCCTCTTGAGAAAACAGTTCTGCTCGGAAAAATGTGGAAATACTATTTGTTTGTTCCTGTTGAGACTGCGCTGAAGTTGAATTATGAATTTCAGGACGTGTCTTTGTTGAGTAAGTGTAAAGCTGTCCTGATTGCTCCGGCAAAAATCAGCCGCGTCTTTATAAAAGACCTTGGGCCTTTTATTTTTATCTTTGTCACATTGAGACATCAATGGGTTCTGGCAAAATCTTATAGCGAATTTATTCTGAAGTTTTTTCAGGGGAAAAAAATAAAACGTTTGAAGGATTTTGCAGAAGATCTCGGTCTGACGATTGATGAAATCAAGGAACTGCAGGCATTGGATTAAAAAATGAAATACTGGACGAGAGAAGAAAGCAAAGAACGATTTCCTAAAGCGATAACTCCGCTTGGGTGGTCATTGCTTCAAGTTCCGCTTGAAGCAACTATGGCCCAAATGTCCAAAACTTTCGGAGTTAAAAATTATCACACTTGGGATCTTTTGCTATGGAAAGACAATTATGTTTATTCCAGAAAAGATTTTTTTAAAAGTTTTCGACATCTCCAGTTTAATTTTCAACAACTCTTTAAAATGATTTCCTCTGTCCTCAAATGTGGTTTCAGAACGCTGTTTTCATGGAAAGAAAAAGGCAAGTTTAAAGACCGGTTTTTGGTTCGTGTTTTTTATGCCTTGTTTGAAGCTCAGGTTAAAGATCTCGTTGAAAGATGGCCTGAAGAAAAACTTAACCTGAAAAAAATAATGGGAAGAGATTTTCATCTCGGTGAAATTTCCTCGCTGGATTATGAGAAATTTATCCAGATCAAAAATCAAATGCAGGCAGACAGCCGTGTTTTTTTTGCCGAAGATTTCAACGTCTATTTCTTGAAAAAACTTCTTTTTGAATTGATGAAGTCCCAACTGATGAGTGCCGGTCTCTCTCAAGAAAAAGCTGAGGTGTTGATCACCGGATTGACTTACGGTCAGAAAGATAATTTTTCGGTTCAAATGGCCCGGGATTTTCAAAATGCTAATCTTTCGACCGAGGAACTGAAACAACGTTATGGGCATTTGACAGATAACTGGGATTTATTTGCTCCTACTTTCGGGGAAAGTGAAGAGTTCTGGAGCTTACGAAAAATACCGCGATTGAATTCCACTAGAGCTGCCAATGAGAAAGAAGAGATTGTTAAACTTCTCGACTGGAATAAAAAAATCGAAGAAATGATTTCCTGGTTTGAAAGCCTTGTGATTATTGATGAAGATTTGCGAGCTTATAGTTCTCTTCAGTATCCGCAAGCAAGAAAACTTATGGCGCTGGTTGAACAGAGCGCTCCCTACAAAGAATTGATCGTCAAAGAAAATTCTGTTTATTTTCTTGATCTGATTGAAATTGAGCACGCCCTCAGGAAAAAGGATTTTCATCCTTACTTTGATCTGATTGCCTCAAGAAGAAAAGCTTTTGAAAAAGCTCTCACTTTCTCTCCACCCTTTGAGTATCTCCAGCATGAGAACGGTAAGTTTGAAGAAATTAAAAAACTGGAGAGCAATGGTCAGGCATTGAATGGCCAGTGCGTTTCTCATGGGCTTGTCAGCGGTGAAATTCTTGTTGTTCACGGTCTGGAAAATATCTCACGCATCAACAAACAGACAATCATTGTTCTTGCGAGTGCCACACCAGTTTATTCACCTCTTTACGCACTCTGTGGTGGAATAATTTCTGAAATGGGCGGACAATTAAGTCACGGAGCGATTGTCGCGAGAGAGTTCGGCATTCCCATGCTGACTGGCGTGGAAAATGCCTGTGCTATTTTAAAAAACGGACAAAGTGTCATCCTTGATGCTGATCAGGGTGTTGTTAAGGTGCAATCATGATTGAGACATCAACTTCGTCGGTAGGCGGAAAGGCCAGTTCGCTTCTAAAATTGAAAGAGGCGGGATTTCCTGTCCCGTCGTTTGCCATCGTGCCTACGGGAATTTTCAAGCAGGCCAGAGAAAATAAATTCACCACTATTCCTTCTGCATTTGAAACCGAACTCTCTTCGATCATAAAAACTTTTTCAACCCCGGTTGCTGTAAGGTCTTCTGCAAGCAAAGAAGATGGCAGCTCTCAATCTTTTGCCGGGCTTTTTGAAACGTATCTCGATGTACAGGGTGAAGCTGAAATAAAAAAGAGCATTTTGAAATGCTGGCAATCGACCTACACTGAACGCACACAAAAATACTGTGAAAAAAACGGAATTCACGTAGACGATCTTGAAATGGCCGTAGTCATTCAGGAGTATATTGAACCTGACTTTGCAGGGGTTCTGTTTACAGTGAATCCCATCAGCGGTGATGACTGTGAAATTTTAATCGAAGCTTGTCAGGGATCTGGTGAAAAACTGGTCTCCGGTTTGATTAATCCAAGCCGCTTCGTTTTAAACCGTTTTGAAAAAACGCTGATCAAAGAAAGCCAGGATCAATTAAACCTGAATCCTGAAGAAACAGTATTGCGTGAATTAAAAAAACTGGCGCTACAAATACAAGCGCACTACGGTGCCCCTCAGGACATTGAATTTGCCGTTAAAAGAGGAAAAGTTTTTATTCTTCAAAGCAGACCGGTTACTCGAATTCAATTTTCCAAAGAAATGGGCGAGTGGACGACTTCTGATTTTCGGGACGGCGGCGTGTCCTCTGCTGTTGTTTCACCGGTGATGTGGAGTTTATATGAAAAGATTTTCTCCTCAACTCTGCCGGAATATTTTGTTAAGTTGAAATTGATCAGCGAAGAAGAGGCGCAAAAAATTACCTGGTACAAAGTCTTTTATGGAAGACCTTACTGGAACCTTCGCGCTGTAAAAAATATTCAGGAATCACTTCCAGGATACAACGAAAGAAATTTCGATACTGACATGGCCTTGCCCATTAATTACGAAGGCGATGGCGTGACAACCGGCTTTACTGTCAAGGGACTCATGAAGGCACTGCCAGTCCTGGGGGCGCTTCATAAAGAATATGATTTGCAAAAAGAAAGAAGTGAAAATCTGCTCAAGAATTTTTCAGTTATAGAAGAACACTATTTATCGCTCGATCTGAGAAAACTTTCAGATGTTGAATTGTTTGCATCATTCAGGAAGTTGATTGAAAAAGATTTTACTTATGTCGAGTCTGAGTATTTTCAGACAATTTACAACGCTTCCAATGCCAAGCTTGAATTTTCGGATGAATTAAAATTTTACAAGAAAGTGGATTCGTCACTTGAATTCGTCAATCTGATTTCAGAGCTTGGTGAATTAAAGGTTACGGGGCCGGCCCATTTCCTCACTGATTTAAGAAAAGTCTGGCCGATGAAAAATCCTTCTGCCCAGCAGGTTCTTAATACGTTGCTCACCAGAAAAGCGGCGATCAAGCTTGAAGACCTGAAGGTCGACAGCTATCTGTATGAACGCTTTACCTATTTTTGTAAGAATTACTATTTTCACAGCGAGCGTGAGCTTGATTTACTGGTGCCCCGCTGGAGCGAAGATCTTCACTTCGCTTTGAAGACTTTACAGGTTTTAATGAATACTCCGGAAGTCCATCAGACAGATCATAAAGTTTTTAAAACAGAACTCACCAGATTGAAGCGTGCCCATTCAAAAAGCTGGAAAAAGATGATTCCTGGCCAGTTCAAGGGAACCATGGAAAAACTTGATCGCATCCGCTATTTTCTCTGGTTGCGTGAAGAAGTTCGCGACCGCTCAACAAGAATGTATTATTTTATTCGTTTGCATCTTCTTGAGATGGGCCTTCGCACCGGTCTTCACGAAAATATTTTTTATCTTTCTTGGCAGGATATTTTTTCTTTTATTGATAAGAAAAAGACTTCAGAAGAACTTCAATCCCTGGCTGAACAAACCAGACTCTATGCTGAAGGATATAAACATTTCAAAAATAAGAATGAAATTGGCTTTAGGTTTAATCATGCTGTCTGGAAGACTCAATCAAAAGAGATTAACGGCAAAACAAGTTTCCTGGGAATCGGGTGCAGTGCCGGAACGATACGTGCCCGGGCCTGCGTGATAAATGATATCGCTGAAGCTTCAAAGCTCAAGCCCGGTGAAATTATGGTTGTTCCTTTTACTGATCCGGGATGGACACCGCTTTTTAGTCTCGCAGCGGGAGTCATCACTGAAACAGGTGGACTCCTTTCTCACGCCGCTTTGATTTCCAGAGAATATGGAATTCCGTGTGTGCTCAATATCAACGGAGCAACTGAATCAATACCTCATGGGGCCATGATTGAAATAGACGGAAACGAAGGGAGAGTGACTATTCTATGAAAAAAGAAATAGAGTATATCAATTCACTGATTAAAAATTACCCACGATCTTCTTCGCAATTAAATTATCCATTTCATTCCGATGCCGAAGTTTTAAAAATGCCCGATGGTTTTCTCGGCGTGAGTGTCGACGCCGTCAGTGAAGAAATCCATTTGAAACTCATTCACAATCCTGAAACATTGGGCTGGATGACTGTGACAGCGAGCGCTTCGGATCTCGCAGCCATTGGGTTAAAGACGGATAAAATCAGCCTTCTGCTCAAAACATCTGATGAATCTTCTGAATGGAAAAATCAGTTTTTGAAAGGCGTGAAGGAAGCATCCAAAGAATATCAGATTCAGGAAGTTGAAGAAGTTCTCGTTTCGGGAAATGAAACTTTGACCGCTTGTACTGCATATGGATTCTCCAAAACAAAACCAAAACTTTCACGAGTGGGACTTGAGGCCGGAGATGTTTTGTATCTCACGGGGCCGGTCGGGTGGGGAAATGCAACCGCACTGGCCAATATCGCTATCAGAAAATTATCTCCCGATATTGCGGATCTCATCGACAAAACTTATCGGCCGAAAGCTCGTATTAAAGAAGCTGAGTTCATTTCTAATTACTGTCAGGTTTGCATAGATACCAGCGATGGATTGCTGGCAACTTTGAAATGGCTTGAAATTTTCAATCACAGAAAATTAAGTATCAATTATACAAAAGATATTTTTCATAAAATAGCTCTTGATGTCGCGGAAAAGACCAATGTTGATCCATGGCTTTTCATGGCTTCGCAAAATGGCGAGTTCGAACTGCTGTTTGCGGTTTCTTCTCAGCAAAAAACTGAGTTTGAAAAATCCTGTACTCAGAATGGTTTCTCTTTTCTTGAAATCGGTTCTGTTGCAGAAGGAGAAGGCCTAGCTCTGATGCTACAGGGAAAAGAAAAAACAATAGTTGTCGATCAGTTGCTCGACATGCTTCAGGAAGGCGTGGAACCAGAGACTTATATTAAAAATATGCTCGGTTTTGCTCAGAAAAATGGAATTAAGCTTTAAGGAACAATATGAGCACAGAAAATAAAACAGAAGGATTTGTCGGAGAAAACTTTAATCTGGAAGATTTACCGATTGAAGATCCTTCAAAATTTCATCTTCTCAATCTGAAAGATGTTTTCGGCAAACAGATAAAGGGGAATATAGAAACTTTTGAAAATATATTTCGTCCGCTTTATCAGAAAGGGTTTCTTCTTTATCATCGCGAAGTTTGTTCACCCATGGCACCTGTGGTGCAGGTCCTTGACCACACGACAGGCAAGAAAAAAGAAATGTTGATGTTTGGATCGAACAACTATCTCGGCTTCGCCAACGAAGAGAAAATTAAAGAAAAAGTCTTAAAGACTGTGCAAGATTACGGAATTGGAATGGCCGGGCCAATGATTCTTAATGGATCAGGCAGTATGCAAAAAGAGCTGGAACGAAAGCTTGCGTCGTTCAAAGGCAAAGAGGATGCGATCGTTTTACCAAGCGGCTATCAGGCGAATCTCGCCTGGGTAAATTCGCTTATTACTGACAGCGCCGTTCTTCTTTATGACGAAGCCTCGCACGCTTCTTTGATCGATGCTATTCGTCTCGGGAAAAAACGCGCCTTTCGGTTTCTCGCACAAAATATGCAGAGTCTTGAAGAAATGCTGATGAAATATAGAGGTGAAGATCCCAACCGCGATATTTTTGTCTGTCTTCAGGGTGTTTATTCAATGAGTGGTGAAGTCGCCGATTTAAAAACAGCGGCCAACCTTTGCGAGAAATATGGAGCTTTTCTGGTCGTGGATGATGCCCATGGAACCGGTGTCCTCGGGAAGGGCAGAGGAACTGCTGAACATTTCGGTGTGAGTTCAAAAGTTTTTCTGACGATGGGAACTTTTTCAAAATCCTTCGCAGTAACCGGAGGTTTTCTTGCTGGTGATAAAAAAACAATTAACTTTATACGTTTCTTTGCACGTCCTTATTTTTTTACAGCGGCCATTCCACCGATGATTGCCTCAGCAGTTATCGCTGGCATTGATGAGATTGAAGCACATCCTGAACGTGTTCAAAAAGTTCTTGATAATGCCGAGTATCTTCGCAATGAGCTTGATAAAGCAGGAATACGCTATATCAAAACCGGCTCAGCAGTTGTTCCTGTTTTCCCGCCGGAAGGAAGTGTGTTCCGCAAGATTGCTCTGGAGCTGCATCATGAAGGTCTGTTCATCAATCCCATTGAACCTCCCGCAGTAGCGTTGGGGACTGAGCGATTCAGAATGTCTGTCATGGCGACACATTCTCATGAAGACATCCATCAAGCGGTTGCGATCATGAAGAAAGTCTTCGACCGGGCAAAAGGCTAAAAAATGAAAACAGTGACTCTCATTGGCGCCGATGCTTCCGGCAAAGATACTCAGATGGCAATGCTCAAGGAGCATTTTGAAAAGGCCGGCAAAAAAGTACAGGTGATTACTATCTGGGATTCTCTGGTTGAGTTTGCTTCCATACCGGATAAAAAAATTCTTAAGCAAACAATTGAAACTTTTCTTTTAAGTTTTGAACCGGAAGCGCGAAGCTTCTTTTTAATGTCCTGTCTGAAGAATTCAGAAAGTAAAATACGCACTGACGTGGATTACGTATTCCTCAACGGATTCTATCAAAAATACTGGGCCTCTGAAGCAGCGTACGGAGTCCCACGCGAGCTTTGGAAAACTAATTCAGAACGTTTTCTTAAATCGGATGTGACTCTTTATTTACAAACTTCGCTGGAACAATGTCTGGAAAGAAAGCAAGACTGGTCTAACTACGAACAGGGCAAGGGGCGCTTTTTCAGTCAAACCCTCCAGTCGCGAGAAGACTTCCAGAGAAAGCTTCATGAAGAATTGGATCGCATTGTGAGCGGAACTCCAGAAGCAAAAATAGTTTCAGGAAATCAGGCGCCTCATCGGGTCTTTAAGGACATCATTCAACTGATATGAAGACTATCTTTTTAAATCCACAATCCTGCAGCGGTCTTTCTCTTTCAAAATGGGAAAAGATCAAAGACAGTATTCCCGATTTAAAAAATTACCAGATTGTAGATAATTTTTACCAGCTCGACTGGGGCCAGGTTCAGATCAATGAAGGCGATCAGTTCATTTCGGCCGGCGGCGATGGAACACTTCATTCCATGGTCAATGCACTGATTGCTTCAAAAGGACTTTCCGCACTCGACAAAATAAGCTTCGGTCACATCGGCCTGGGGAGCAATAACAGTTTTCTCCGCCCTTATGCTGAATGCAAAATGCTTTTTGATATTGCGATGAGAATTTCAGATAAAACTGAACTCAGCGACCTGATTGAAATTACCATTAATCACGAAAAAAAAATCTATTGTGTGGCCAATGCTTCGGCCGGCTTCCTCGCCTCGGCCAACTTGCTGTTCAACACTGAAAAGGACATTGCTTTTCTTAAACGACTCAATTCAGATGCAGCGGATGTCTATACATTTTTTAAGGCGCTGTCTTTCTGGAGGCCAATGGCGATCGCACACGGCAATCAATCCATAGGCATTACAAATCTTCATTTTATGAAACGGCCGTATTATGCCGCTGATCTGGGCTTTCCCGAAGAAATTCCAGTACGCAATCATAAATTCAGATTCAATATTCTTGAAGCGAGACCCAAAAGAGAAGTTTTAAACCGATTCATGCAGATGCTTCTTTTTAAAAAGTTTGAAAATGGCCGCGACAGAACAGAAGAATTGAGTGTTTATCATTTCGACTCAGAAAGGGAAATTCCGATTGAAGCTGATGGTGAAATTTACTTTGGAAAAAATTTTGAAATAAAAATCTGTGAGAAAGGAATCAACTTATGCAGATAGAAAACCTGACAACGCTATCAAGAAATTTTTCAGGAGAACCTGAACAACTCCTGAACAACGTAAAAAACTTTCTGGTTGAAATTTCCCAAAAGAGTGATGGACGTTTTCACCTTGTGCATGCATTAGTTTTTTCAAGTTCCATGACTGAAAAAGATACACTGATTTTTAATGAACGTCTTTCACAGATTTATAAGGAAACCGGTTTTTGTGTGTTGGGTGGAGATACATCTTCAGGCACAGAGCTTAATGTTTTTATATCAACCATAGTGTATTAAATATGAAAAAACTTGTAGTTTTGCTGACCTTCATTTCAACAATAGGCTGTTCCAGGAATCTTAATGTTCATCTTCCGGGAGCAGAATTGCCTGCAGGCGGAATCAACAAAGAACTTCCTGTTATAACGAAAAGAACCACTGACCTTTCGTCACAAATGGAAGTCATGTTAAAAAATCAGCTTGAAGCGAAGTTGACTTCAGTAAGCAAGCTCGTGCTTTATCAGAATGGCAATACGTGGGCGCCGATGTTGTCACTCATAAACGAGTCCCGCGAGTTTCTTTATTTGAATTTTTTATCTTTTACCTGTGATGAACGTACAGAAGAAATGGTCAAGGCGCTCGAAAAAAAGGCTTCGGAAAATGTAGATGTGCGTCTTATTGTGAATAAGGGCTTCAGTTTATTGAGTGGAAAATGCCTAAAGCGCCTGGAAACTTCAGGTGTAAAAATAGCCAAAGTTAAATCGCATGCTTCTTATATCGTCAATGAAAAACAGGAATTGATGATTGGCAGTCAAAGTATTGCCAGGATGTTTTTTAATGCTGATGGTTTCAACTCTCTGGACAGAGACATGATGATTTATGCCAGAGGTCTGGTAGCATCTGAAGCGGTGAGAGATTTTGTTTCAACATGGATCGAGAACTTTCCTGAGGAAAATGACTTACAGAAAGTCTTTCAAAAAACTCAGCACTGGAAGGATGAAGGTGGAAAGGTTCGTTGTGTTTTTCTTTCTCAAAGACCATGGCAAGGGCTGCGCGATTATGAGAATGCTATAATGGCCGCGCTTAAAGTTAATCAACAGCAAGTGATTTTCTCAGGAGTCAAAGTAAACCCTCGCGGGTCCGAAATTGCTTCGCTTTTAAAAGAGAAGTCCCTTAAAGGGATGTCGGTGGATTACATCGGCAACGGTTATCTGAGCGGCAATGGAGAGTTGACAATGGTCTTTAATGAATGGATTAACAGCCTTGAGCAATCTTCGTTTTCATTTGTTTCGCCGGTCGTTTTAGGAGTTAAGCTTTGGGATAATCGCCGTGTGTCCATGGAAAATAAAAAGCAATACGACAAAATAATGGATAAATCGAATATTAAAACGTGGGCCTATTTTAATTTCATTCATCACAAAGTCTGGTTGTTTGACTACCCGGCCTTTATTATCGGAAGTGCCAATTTCGATGACGAGAAATTTTCAGAAGTCTCCGATGCTGGGTTGCTTTGCTTTGATGGGGCCATCCACGATCAGTTGAATTCAGAACTTCAAAGAGACAGACAGAATTCATTACAATATCAGACAAAAATGACAGAGGTGAGAAAATGAAAAAATTTCTTTTCTCAATAATATGCCTGATAAGTGCCAACAGCTGGGCTTCACTCCATTATGATGTGACGATTAATTCCAACGGTTACGTTCTTAACATGGATATGACTTTTCAAAAGGGTGTTGAGCTTTCGCGTGTCCGCGGTGCTCTTAAAAATGGCGAGCTGCTTTCTCGAATGAGTCCTAATGTTGTTTCTGTAACCAACACTGATATTCCTGACGGCAAGTACAAATCTTTGATGGTTGTGCGTTCATTTGGAATTTATTCAAGATTACTTTCTCAATGCCAGGATCGAAATGAAGAAAAAATGTGGTCGCGTTCCTGTTCACTTCAGACGAGGGAGCTTGACGGCGGGAAGTATATGATCTGGAAAGGGGACGAAGTGACCTGTCTGGAAAAAGATCAGGTTGTCTCCTGTCATTTCGTTATTAAAGGACAAGCAAGACCCGTCAAGATTCTCGGGGTGAAAATAGTGAGTGCCGAACTTTTTAGTTTAAAGGCAAAGGTTCAGGCATTGGCCAATTTTTTTAAACTTTACACTTTTATTGAAGAACAAAGTTTATCCGTTAAATCGACACTGGCCCATTTTAATAATTCTGTTTTAAAGACGGAACTTGAACAGATGGAAAAAGATGGGACCAAAGCAGTCAAATCGTCAGGACAATTTACAAGGACCTTTTCCTTACAGGAGACTAAATGAAAATTTTAGTCACTGGGGCCAATGGCTTTCTTGGACTTCACGTCGTTTCCGGTCTTCTTAAAAAAGGGCATTCTGTTTCTGCTATGATACATGAGAAGAGCGATGTTCTGAAAAATTTGAATTGTGAAAAGATCTCTGCAGACATTTTAAATTTTTCAACTCTTGAAAATATCACTGAAGACTTTGATTGGATCATTCATGTGGCCGGCGCTATGTCTGCTTCGCCTAAAGACCGAATGCAACTTTTTCGAATCAATGTGGAAGGAGTGAGGAATATAATCCGGTTTGCCGAACGAAAAAAGGCGAAGCTTATTCATATTTCTTCCTGTGTCGCAGTTGGAGCAAACTTGTCTTCGGATGAGCCGTTGTTAACTGAAAATTCAGTGAACACAACAGTGGGGAAAGATTTTGCAAATTACGATTCAAAACGTAACGGCGAAGAACTAGTTCTTGAAGCAGTCAAAGAGAATCGAATTACGGCCGTCGTTTTAAATCCGGGCCTTATCTACGGGGCCGGAGATGCCAGAAAATCAATCCGCAAAGGTAATGTCCTCGCTGCAAAAGGAAAACTTCCTTTTTATACCAGCGGAGGAGTCAATATCATTCATGTCGATGATGTGGTGAAGGCGATTTTTTCTGCTATGGAAAAAGGTCGAAATGGCGAGCGCTATCTCATCACTGGCGATAATATCACGATTAAGGAATTGCTTCAGACGATTTCACTTTCAGCTGGAGCGAAACAACCCGAAAAAAAACTTCCTGATTTTATACTCAAATTTTTCTCATTTCTTATTTCAAAAGAAAATGTTTTTTCGGCCACAGCTTTTCATTGGTATGACAATTCAAAGGCCAAGCGAGAATTAAACCTCAATCCTCAATCATATCAAAAGGCGATTCAATCATCTGTTGATTGGATGAAGACCAATCATTATCTTGATTCGTAAGGAGCGAGCAGCGCCTGAACTTCTTTTACCAGAGTAGTATATGAGGCGAGATCACGTTTAACAGTTGTGATCTTTTTTAAAGGAAGCTCAATCTTATTTTCTTTATAATGAAGAACAGTTTCTTTACTTTTAGTCAGTTTTCCAATGACTGATAAGTTCTTTTTGTTTTTAATTCTGGCGAAATTTTTCTCGCTGATTGAAAATAATGTTTGGAAATCGCCATGATCTCCCAACCATAAAAAGACGGGAGAGAGTCCCATTGCTTTTACAGCATGAACTGCACGTTGATCATTGATATCTTCATTCCAATAAAGTTCAGCTCCCAGTTTATTTAATTCACAAAGAATCGCCACGCTGGTAGCAATACCATCGCTGGTATCTATGGCCCCGGAGGCATAAGGAGCGATCTCCTGAGCGCGTTTTAAATCCGGAGCAGGACGAAACCAATTTTCTTGTAAAAGTTCAACTGGAGCATTAAGAAGAAAGCGGAAGGCGAGAGCAGGACCAAGACCGACATTTTTCTTATGTGAGAGTACAAGAAGATCTCCGGCCTTCATTCCAGTTCGCATCAAAGGAGCTTTCGATGACTGTCCAATAATAGAGGAAGTAAAAACATGTGAAGACGTAAAGCCGGAATCGCCTCCCAGGAAAGACACACCGGCCTTTTTACAGGCGCTATTGATAGTCGAAAAATATTTTTTCTGTATGTCTCCAGTTGTATTATATTTCCATTGAGTGGAAAGTGTGAGTCCGATCGGGGTCGTGCCGCTTGCGGCGAGATCTGAAACCGACGACATCACTGAAAGCCAGGCCCAGGTTTCCACATTTTTATAGAGACCAAGTTCAATTTCATCGCTGATTGAATCGATAGAAGTTGCCAGAAAATTTTTTGAACTCAGTTGGACAATCTCGCAGTCGGATTCAAACAATTTATTGAGTTGTTTTGAATTTTTCGCTTTATTTCCTAAAACTGTTTTTAATTCCAGGTATTCGCGGTTATCCATGAAGAGACTCCAGCTTTTTTTTGAGAACACGAAAATCGGCAGGGGACTTTATTATGAAAACATCAATGCCGATATCACGTGCAGGCCCGTCCTTTTTTTCATCGTTGCCGATCATAAAACATTCTTCAGGCCTTAAATTCAATTTATTTTTTAGTTCGCTATAGTATTGCACATTAGGTTTACATGAACTCATATTTTCAGCATGAGTGATGAATTCAAATTCAGAAGGGGCAATGCCTGCTATTTTCAGACGGTAATCCACAACGGCGGAAGGCCACATTGGATTTGTAGCGAGTATCAAACGGTAATGATCTTTTGCCCAAAGAATAAAATCCTGGGCTTCCTTCAATTCATAAAGAGAAGGGCGCGCGTGAACAAAACATTTCATACTCATTTCTGTCAGATGGATTCGCGATTGAGCAGGTGAAAGGTCTGTTAGTTGACTAAAAAAGACAATTGATTTTTCCCAATTAGGAATGCCATTCATCTGGTGGGATGAATCACGTACAGAGATTTTAAGTTTATGAAGAATTGCGAGTGATTTTAAAATGCCAAAACCCAGATTTTTTAATTCTCTAACGAAGGCCGTAATGAAATACCAATGAAGTCTTCTGGAATGTGCTCCCAGAAGAGTACCGTCGAGGTCAATTAAAAGAGTCGTCTTCATCATTTAATGGTAGTCAATCCTTTCATTGCTTGCAAACTGTTTTCAGTCGAGAGAACATTACTCAATGAGAGAAAATCCGCTTTTAGCTTACCAGAAATATGTTCGCCCTGAATTGGGAAAAGTACTCGGTGCTTTGAAACTCGATGTCGTTTTCAATAAGGCTTCGGGTGACAAAATGTATTGTGAAATGAACGGGCGCGAGACTGCGGTCTGCGATTTTCTTGGTGGTTTTGGAAGCACCATTCTCGGCCATAATCATCCGGCAATCATGAAAGAAATGAAATATTGCCTGGATCACGAGATACCTCAACACGCTCAGGCTTCGCTAAAAAAAGAAACGGCAATTCTCGCTGAAAAATTAAATACTCTTGCTCAAAAAAATCTTCAGGACGAAAGAACTTTCATTACGACCTTTGCAAACTCGGGAACTGAGGCCGTTGAAGTAGCATTGAAGCATGCTTTGCTTGAGTGGAATGACAAGCGCTCACAAACTTTGCTTAAGATAAGAACACACCTTATCCGCACAAAGAATGTTTCGGAAAAAATCAAATCTTACGTTGAAAATTATTGTGTGCAGCTTGAGCAAATGAATCCCATCATGCTCTCGCTGGAAAAATCGTTCCACGGAAAAACGTCGGGATCGATTGCTCTGACCGCCAATGTCGCATACAAAAAAATGTTTCAGGCTTCTCCGGTTGAAGTTAAATTTTTTTCACTTGATCAAAAAGAGGCGATGCTCTCTTATATTCTGGAAAAGGATCTTGCCCTTGAACTGACTCCAGAAACGAGTCTTTCTTTCAATCCAATTGTCGGATTTATCTATGAACCAATCCAGGGAGAAGGGGGAATTGAAGAAGTTCCGGCCGATTTTTTACAGACGATTTCAGAAGGATTAAAAATCCGCCACATTCCGATGATCTGTGATGAAATTCAATCTGGTCTTTACCGCACAGGAAAGTTTCTTTGTTCGGAATGGAGCCAGACGAAACCTGATTATATTCTCCTCGGAAAAAGCCTTGGCGGCGGAGTCGCAAAAATTTCTGCCACAATGATTGCCCGAGATCACTACGTTGATGAATTTGGTTGGATTCACACATCGACTTTTGCTGAAGATGACTGGTCTTCAAAAATTGCTCTGGCCTCTCTTGGTATTCTTGAAATGGATGCGAAAAGTCTGGAGCAGAAAGCTTCGCAGTTTGAAGCGCGCATTCGAAGCGAAATAAATATACTTCAAAAGGAATTTCCCAATGTCATCAAGTCCCTCAAAGGCCGGGGATTTTTTTTAGGAATTGAATTTAATTTCGATCAATCTTCGCCAATGACAGATTTACTAAACGGACTTTATGAACAGGGACATGCAACTTATCTTTTTACGAGCTATCTTCTTCATCATCATCATGTGAGAGTGGGCGTTACTTTAAGCGCGCCTGAAATCATCAGGCTTGAGCCTAGTGCATACGTAACAGAAGAAAGCATAGAACTTTTAGTGAAAGGTTTGCATGCTCTTTGCGCCCATCTTGCTCAAAGAAAAACTCTTGGAATGATTTCTCATCTGTGGGACAAATCTTTTAGCAAAGAGGAGCTGGAAACAGTTTCTGCAAGCAGATCTCCTCTTATCGATTCGCATACTGATTCACGGCCACATATTGGCTTTCTCACTCACGTAGTGAGTGCAGAGCAGGCGCGATCCCTTGATCTGGCCTTCGCCTGTATTGATGCTCCTTTGCTCGATCAATTTCTTTCCGATTACGCCAATCAGACGGCGCCTTTTCGTTATTTTCAAAAAACAATCAAAGGAAAAAACGGAAAAGAAGTCGTCTTAAATCTTTACGGGATTATGCAGCCTTCTTCGTATTTTGAAAAAAGCCTGAGAAGCTTCGATGGAAAAGCGGCGAGGCTCGTTCAGGAAGCTGTTGAGCTTGCCCGTTTGCAGGGAATGGATTATTTCGGTCTAGGACAATTTACCAGCATAGTGAGTGAAAATGGTATGCTTCTCGATTCAGCTGGACTTCCCATTACTACTGGAAACAGTCTCACAGCTGCAATGGGGATTGAAGGAATTAAGAAGGCAGCAGCGGATAAAAAAATAAATTTGAAAAATGTGAAAGTGGGAGTTGTCGGTTACACCGGAAACATCTGCAATGTACTGGCGCAAATTATCGCTGATGAAGTTAGTGGGCTCGTGCTTATTCATCGGGATGATCAGAAAAATCAGTCTAAATACGATGAAGCCGTCGAACAGATCTGCTCCCAATCAACTCTTCGCAAGGAAAATATCCAAACTGGCCATGATCTCCTTGCATTAAAAGAATGTGACATTGTCATTGTCGGAACAAACTCTGCTTCGGAAATCATTAAAAGCGAACACATCAAGGAAAGCGCCGTCGTGCTGGATATTTCCATTCCAAGTAATGTGCAAAAAGAAGTGAAGAAGCGTCCGGATATCTCTTACTTCCAGGCCGGTCTGGCTAGGCTGCCGTATGATCAGGTTGTAGATCACGCCTGGGTTCCGTTGAAAACAGGAGATTGTTTCGCCTGTATGGCCGAAACAATTGTCATGGGCATGCTTGAACAAAAAAAATCTTATTCTCTCGGGCGTTTGACGAAAGCTCAGGTGCTGGAATCACTTGCTCTTGCTGAAAGCGTGGGGGTCACTCTGGGCGGATTGAAAAAGTACTGATGAAAAAGATTTATTTGATGCTTCTCATTCCAGCAACTATTTTTTGCATTCTGCAGATAGAAATAATCGCCGTAAGAATTCTCTTTTCCTTTATCATTTTTTTCTGGTTTCTTTTTCTCGATGACTTTTCTACACAGAAAGTTTTCACCAGCAACTGGATCAACTGGCCGCTTGGACATCTAGCCTCAATGATTTGTCTTTTACCATTTTTTCAGTGGAAAACGATTAAAGAGCATCCTGAGTATCACAAATCAATAGAACGCAAATGGATTCTTCCCTTGAATGTAGTCGCTTACTCAGTAAAGAATTTCTGGAATATCAAACGGCTCTGGAAAGCATTTCCTGAAAAACGAAAAAAATTTATCATCAGCATCTTCGCCATGAATTTGATGTTTATGGGCATTATCCCGCAGGTCCCGCAATTCTGGATTAAATTCGGTCCGTCTTACGTCGGATTTCTCCTGCTGGCAGAACTCTATCTGCAGAATCTCAACCGTCGGATTCGTCTGTCATTAAATTTAGGACAGGAGTAGCCAGAGTCAGATTATTTTTTCTGATCTGCTCGAGAATATTGGTGATGATGACATCTCCGGTGCGATAGCGTGTGCCGTAATCGACGAGAGAGTAAAACACTTTAACGGTGATCCAGGATTCTGTGACTTCCGTGATGAGCGTTCTTGGCGGAGGATCTGAGAGGACATCTGGTACAGCTTTCAGTCCATCCAGCAGTGATTTTCGTGCCAGCGGAATGTTGGCATCAAAGCGAAAACGAAAGGCCTGATTAAGTCTCGCCGGTTTCTGCAAATGAGAAAAATTAATGAGCTGACTTTGGGCAATCAATCGATTGGGAATAAGAATCAGTTCATCTGCAAAACCCATAAGTGTTGTCGCGCGCCAGCTGACCTCTTGAACCTGGCCATTCCATTTTTCCGATCCATTGTGAATTTCAACCCAGTCTCCGATGGAAAAAGGACGATCGATTTGCAGAGCAACTCCTGAAAATAAATTTCCAAGAGTATCTTGTAAAGCTAGACCGAGTACTAATGAAAACACGGCTGATGTCGCAAGAACGGCGGCCAGCTGAAACCCAAAAATATCAGCAGCAATCCAGCTGACTAAAAGGAGAGAAAAAACCAGCGTAAACATATTGGCCAGCAAGCGGGGAACACCGACACTCATGTTGGCAAAAAACAAATAGAGATAAACATAGATTTGGGCAATTTTGACGGTTGAGATCGCGCCAAAAATAAGCGCGAACAAACTGAGGTAAGAAGCGGATTTCACCAGCAGATATTCATCAGTGGCCCTGTAGGCATATTTAAAAAGGGTCCAGTGCGCGAAGGCCAGCACAGTAGTGATAACAAAATAAATAAATGTACGAAGGAAGCGACCCCGAAGATTGGCGTGACGTTTTTCAGTGATCCCTTTTAGAAATAATTTATAGAAAAGAAAACCAAGAGGCAGAAGGGCCCATAAAATAGCAAACGCCTCAAGCTGGATGAGATACTGAATTTTTTCAACAGGGATCCATTGATCTCGCATTATTTGACTCCATTGGAAAAAACGCTAAGTGAAAAATCACGGGAAAAGTCTTCAAGCACTTTCAGGCCTCTGCATGAATGACCGTGGTGATCGATGAGTGGCGAATACACAGCTATACCAAAGTGTCCTGGAAGAGAAGCAAAAAGCCCGCCGCTAACACCGCTCTTGGCGGGAAGCCCGACAGTGTAGGCCCATTTACCGGCGGAGTCGTACATCCCGCAGGTGAACATCAGACTTAAAATATCGCGCGAAGTATCTGAAGTGAAAATTGCTTTTTTTGATTGCGGATGAATTCCCCCGCCAGCAAGTGTCGCCGCCATCATAGCGAGATCGACAGTGTTTACTAAAAGCGAGCATTGCTTGAAATAAAGATCGAGGGCCTCATCAATATTATCTTCTTCAATAATACCGAAATGCTTCAGGAGATGAGCGATAGCACGGTTTCGATGAGCCGTTTTCTTTTCTGAATCAAAAACATTCTCATCCACGGGAACTGAATGACCGCAAAATTGTTCAAAGAGAGAAACAATTTTATTCAGTCGTTCGTTGAAGTTGTTTCCTTTGATTAAACTGCTGACCGCGATGGCCCCTGAATTGATCATCGGGTTGTAAGGGCGGTGTGATTCCTTTTCAAGTTCGATAATCGAATTGAATGCCTCTCCGGTAGGCTCAACGCCGACTTTTGACAGCATTTTTTTCCGCCCGATGGCCTCGAGGGCAAGACCATAGACAAATGGTTTCGAAGCAGACTGCAGAGTAAAGTTTTGTCCAGAATCTCCTGCCGAAAAAATTTTTCCATCCACAGTGACAAGGGCAATTCCAAAATGATCCGGATTGGCCTTGGCCAGTTCAGGGATATAATCGGCGAGGGAGCCGGAATTGTGAGATTTATATTTGTTGTAGTAATCAGTAACGACTTTTTGCAAGTCAGCGGTTTCAAATTTCAAAGAACATCCTCAGGTTTTAAATGGCATTCAAAATTTTCTTCAAACAATTCAACCTGGAGAGTCGGGTGATGAATTTTAAAATTCTTTTTCAGATCTTTTGAAATCTCCACTAATCTTTTATTGTCCAGCGTGAGCTGATTCATTGTCAGGTGGGCCGTCAGTGCAGTTTCTGTAGTACTCATCGCCCAGATGTGAAGGTCATGAACTTCGCGTACATCGGAAAGCTGTTCCAGATAAATTTTTACAGCAATAGGGTCAATGCCTTCGGGAACGGCATCCATTGAAAGCTTGACCGAATTTTTGAGTAGATCCCAGGTGCCCCAGATAATAATGAGAGAAATGATGATACTTACGGCCGGGTCAATCCAGTTGAATCCAGTATAGGAGATGACAACTGCCGAAACGACCACGCCAAGTGAAATAAGTGCATCGGCGGCCATATGCAGGTAAGCCCCTTTCAAATTAATATCATGATTTTTATCCTTGAAGAATAAAAGCGCGGTTGCAGAATTGATGATAATTCCGATGGCGGCCACGATCATTACAGTTTTTGATTCGATCAGATTGGGTGTCATCAAACGATGAACTGCTTCCCAAAGAATAATTCCAACTGCCATTAAAAGAAAAACAGCATTAAAGAGAGCGGCAAGAATAGAGGATTTGCGAAGACCAAAAGTAAAATGACGAGTCGGTTTTTTTCCAGCGAGCCAGAACGCCCCCCAGGCCATGAGAAGCCCTGCCACGTCGGACAAGTTGTGTCCGGCATCGGCGATCAAGGCCAGCGATTGCGACCAGTAACCATATAAACCTTCGACGATGACAAATGCTACGTTGAGAGAAATTCCCAATACAAAGGCCGTATTATAATTCTTCGGAGTATGGTGATGATGGTCATGTCCATGATGATCGTGAGCGTGGTCGTGATCGTGATCATGATGGTCGTGATGATGGTGATTATGACCCATGAGCAATTCCTTTTGGTATCAGGCATTCAAAAATAACTTTATAAGCTTCCTGTCTTTCTCTTTTTGTCATGTAGGGATTAACAGTATTCCAGATCGCCATTTTATCTGCGAGCGGAAGATGACAAACACCGACACCGCTATTGATGTAACAACCAGGATGATAGGCGAGAGTAAACTCAGTGATATGATCGCATGTTTTTTTCTGTTCCGTCTTGTTATTTCCTGCGGGACAATTGCCGTTTAAAAAACAGTCGTCGACGAGACCTTTTTGAAGGCAAACCATAACAGAGTAAATCCATTTGATTCCTTTTTCAGAAAATTTATTTTTTTTGATATTGGAAACGTATTGCGAGCAGGTGGGATAAGCGAGTTCTGTAAAATAATTCACGCCTACTTCTGAACAGCGATAATTTTTTTCCATGCAATGATAAAAGCCGCACATCGTATAGGGAAAACAAACTTCGCCTTTGGGAAGATTGGCAACCATGAAGTCATCTGTTTGGGTTAAACAGGATTCCGGAGTAGAACCGCATTCGCCGAATTTTGATTCTATTTTTTTTAAATAAACAGACTTCAATTCAGCTTCAAGCGAGGCCTTTATTGTGGTTGCCGTATCACCGGCAATTGTAATGTTCTGGTAACCCAGGATCGCAACAAATACTGTTGTCTTTAGAAGTAATTTTATCATCTAAAAAGAATAATCTTATTTAAGTCGCGTTGTCTAATCTACATTCTTAAACGATCGTTTAAAAAAAGATTGACGGCACAAACTTTGGCTCTATATTGTGACAAAAGACATAAAAAAAGTATGAACCTATTTCTAAGTAAGGATGTCGCATGAAACGTACACAATTCATTGCACTGCTTGCAGGATTCACTTCAATTGTTTTTTCTTCATCAGTTTTTGCTGTGGGAGAAGGCGGTTTGAGTCTGGATCAGGCCATCTCAGAAGGCTTTGCAAACAACCCCCAGTTGAAAACCAGTGAAGCTGCACTTCTTGAAGCCCGAGCGAAAAAACGCGAAGCTTTTGGAGGCTATCTTCCTCGAGTCGATCTCACGGCCAATCATTTTTTTGATTTGAAGTATCAGCAGATCCAAATTTCACCGACATCTGTTTTCGAGTCCATTTACCCGAAAACATCCTATGGGGCTCAGGCCACGTTGAATTTATTTGACGGTCTTAAAACAAGCTACAGCTACGCGGCCACCAAGGCAGGCGCAATAGCTGCAGACCTCGAACACGAACATACAAAAATGGCGACCGAAAACGTCATTCGCCTGAAGTATTATCAGGCACTCGGTGCTCAGGTTCTGGCGAACGTTGCTGAGGCCAATGTGAAAACATTAACCGATCACTTAAAACGCGCTCAGGATTTATTAAAGCAGGGCGAATTCACAAAAGTCGATGTTTTAAAAGTACAGGTGCAGGTTGAAACGGCAGTGCCTGAAAGCCTGGCCGCTCAGGATTCGGCGCTTCTTGCGCGCAAAGCACTTGCTGAAGCAATGGGAGTGGAAAGCGACAACAGAGCTCTTCTGGAGTCTCTGCCTGTTCCTGACAGCAGCAGGATTAAAAATCTCACGGCTTCAAATTCAACTCTTGCAGAAGGAAGACTGGATTTAAAAGCACTTGAAAAAAGAGTTGAAGCTACAGAAGACGCCTACAAGGCCACTCGCTCGACTTGGATGCCTAGAGTAAATTTAATTGCCAACTATGATTACTACAACAATCGAAATTTCTCTTTCACGGATTCTGATAAATTCAGAAATGCCTACGCGGTCGGTGTCAACCTTGTCTGGAATCTTTTTGACGGCGGTTCAAGCTACGCCCGTCAGGAAGGGGCCTATTATCAAAAGATGCAGTTGGAACAAAAAGCTAAAAAACTCACTCTCGCTTCTGTGAATGAAATTGAATTCTGGAAGAGAAGATATGAAAACAGTGTCGTTCTTTACTCGGCAAAACAAAGATCAGTTGAAGCGTCCCGAGAAAGTGTGCGCATCTATAAAAATGGTTTGAAAGCAGGAACGAGAACAAACTCTGATCTGCTCGATGCTGAACTTGACCTCGAACGTGCAGAGGCCGGTGTTGTTAAAGCACAGGTTGATGCTGTTGAAGCTTACCTTAATTTAGAATTAGCAATGGGAAGGAGAATTTAATATGCCAGCTAAAGTTAAAAAATTTGCGGTGCCGTTTCTGATCGTATTTGTCTTACTGGCCGCTTATTTTGGCTATCAAAGTTATATGCATGTGAGCACGGACAACGCTCAGGTGTCAGCGCACTTTTTAATGTTGTCTTCAAGAGTGAACGGTACGATCAGCAAAGTTTTTGTTGAAGATCACCAGAAAGTGAAAGCGGGAGATATTCTTGCTCAGATCGATACGAGCGATTATTCCAATGCAAAGAACGCAGCTCAGGCGCAGGTCGCTTCACTTGAAGCGAGAGTCAATGAAGCGCGTACAAGCTACACAAGAGCGGCTGAGCTTTTTAAAACTCAGGCGATTTCAAAAGAAAGATACGACAAAGCAAGCGCTGACGTAAAAGATCTTGAAGCAAAATTAAAAGCGGCAAAATCTCAAGCGGAGCAAGCTGGCCTCAATGAATCATACACGAGAATTATTGCACCTACAGACGGAGTGATTGCTAAAAAATCTGTCGAGCCGGGACAGTTTGTACCTGCAGGTCAACCATTGTTTGGTTTCGTTGCTGAAAACAAAAGATGGATCCTGGCCAATTTAAAAGAAACTGAATTGAAAGATGTAAAAATCGGACAAAAAGTAAAAGTAGAAGTGGACGCTGTTTCCGGAAAACATTTTGAAGGAAAGGTTGTTTCCATTGCTCCAAGCACTGGAGCGGTATTCAGTCTTCTTCCACCAGACAATGCGACCGGAAATTTTACAAAAGTTGTCCAGAGAATCCCGGTGAAAATTGAACTTGAAAATTTATCTGAACAAGATGTTGATGCCCTCCAGTTAGGTCTTTCGGCAGTGATTTCCATTCTTGTTCATTAATAAGTTAATGAAGGCAGATCATGCGCAATAAACTTATCGTCTTAACCGCTGTCCTTGCTTCTCTTCTGGAGATCATCGATACGAGTATTGTTAACGTGGCGATTCCATCCATGATGGGAAACCTCGGTGCAACTCTCGATGAAATCAGCTGGGTCGTGACTGGTTATATTATCGCTAACGCGATTGTTCTTCCTATCTCGAGCTGGATGTCCGCTCAGATGGGACGCAAACTTTATTACACCAGTTGTATCGTCATTTTTACTGCGTCTTCAGTCGCCTGCGGTCTTTCAACCAGCTTGGGAATGCTCGTCTTTTTCAGAATCATTCAAGGACTTGCCGGAGGAGCGCTACTACCGACTTCGCAGGCTCTCATTTTCGAGTCTTTCCCTAAAGAGAAAGCGGGAATTGCCAGTGCTATTTATGGAATGTCCGTCATGGTCGGCCCTACAGTCGGTCCTGTTCTTGGCGGATATTTAACAGATCATTTCGGCTGGAGAATGATTTTCAATATCAACCTTCCGATCGGAATTATCGTGGCGATTCTTTCTTTTGTTCTGGTTGAAGATGTCGGATACGATCCAGCTCATCAGCTCACAAAAGATGAACTCAAAGCGAAAAGAAAAGCGCAGAGAACTCCGATCGATGTCTGGGGTCTTGTTTTTCTCGTTTCAGGAATAGGCTGTCTGCAGTTTGTTCTTGAACGCGGTCAGGCCGATGATTGGTTTGACTCCAATCTTATTCTCATCAACACCATTATTGCCGTCGTCAGTATTGTCGGACTCCTCTGGTGGGAACTCAGAACGAAGCATCCGATTCTGGAGCTGCGCCATTTTAAAAATAAAAGTTTTACCGGCGGCGTTCTGCTCATGAGCGGAGTCGGTGTCGTTCTTTACGGATTAATTTTTATCATTCCTGTTTTTGTTTCGACGATTCAGGGGCTCACTGCGACTCAAACCGGAGCACTTTTTATTCCTGGGGCCTTATTTGCGGCCATGCTGATGCCGATTATTGGTGCCAGCCTTCGCAAAATTGATGCGCGCTTTCTGATCGCTACCGGGATTATCGGTTTGTCTGTGGCCGCTTACCAAATTTCTTTCTTCGACACGATGACCTCGGTGGATGGAATGTTTCTTCCCCTGCTTATCAGAGGAGGCGCTCTGGCCTTTTTATTCGTACCTATCAACACTATCGTTCTTTCGCAGTTTCACGGTGCGGAAATTGGTCAGGCCGCGGGTCTTCTCAACCTGTGTCGCCAACTGGGGGGTAGTGTGGGAATTGCGCTTATTTCGACCTTTTTCACGCGCTATCAGGTGACGTCATATTCGGTTCTTGCCAATCATGTGACGATGCTCGATCATGAGGCGTGGCGACTCGCTCATCAAATTGCCGGAAGCATGCAGATGAAATTGAGTGAAGTGGTGGGCATGGGAACGCAGGCGATGGACGCTGTAAAAATCATGACCGGATTAGCTCACAAGCAAGCCTTCGTCATTGGTTATCAAAAAATTGTCCGCATCATTGCCTTTGGATATCTTCTTTCACTTCTTCCACTTATTTTACTGAAGAAAAAAGAAGGTGCGACTACACCGGTAATGGATGCTCATTAAATTGTTAAGGCGAGAAGATGTCTGCTCCAAAAAAATTAGGGCGGCCGGCAGAGGTCGACAAAAATAAAATCATGAAAGTTGCGCGTACGCTTTTTGCCGAATCAGGTTTTGAAGCGTCGTCGACCAGACAGATTGCTGAGAAAGTGGGCTGCAACGTCGCTATGATCGGCTATTATTTTGGCAACAAAGAAGGCCTTCTCGATTCCATCATCGACAATTATTTCCGCGAAGCTGTTGAAGTCTATGCCCGCTTTGATAAACACACTGAAGATCTTTCACACGAATTTCCGGAATTCAAAGACCCCGAGATAAGACAATTCTGCAAGGCCCTGGTCGAATTTGGAACTTACGCTTTTTCCAATAGAGAAATTCACCAGATCATGATCAGAGATGCCATGAGCGGAGGTAAACTCCTGTTCAACTCACTGGTTAAAAATGATAACGGAGTCGTTCCGCTGATTCATCAAAAAATACGCCATTTCATCGCCCAAAAAAAATTGCCGGCCGATACTGACATCAACTGCGTTTCGCTCACTCTTATCGGAGCCGTGACGACGACGTGTATTTCAAGTCAGGTCGCTTCGAAAATTCATGGTTTTGATAAAATCGATGAAAACTTTTTCAGACGTGTTTACGTCTTTCATATAAAAAATTTATTCAGGATATAGCTAGAGGATCTGATCATGTCTTTTAAAACTTCTTCTCTCATTATTCCATTTCTCCTTCTTGCTTTTGTTTCATGTTCCGGCATTGAAAAAAACGACGCTGAAAATACTGACGCTTATTGGGCCAGGCTGGTTAAAAAAACGGAGAAAAAAATGTCGATTCTCGATGTCTTAAAACAAGAGAACCCTCATCTCTATCAACAAATCGATTCGGATTCAAAAGATCCTTACCTTGTGCACTTCTGGGGCAAGAGTTATAACTTCGATTCGGGAGCAAAGAAGCAGATCATCAGCGATGCCATCATTGCTGATCTCCAGAAAAAATTTAAGGTAGAAAACGACAACCGGATTGTACACGCAGGGATCACTCACACTTACGGATATCTTTTCAGTGTTCTCGATACGCCCTATGGATACAAAAGAAAAAGATGGATTGAGCCTACTTTGAATTACGGCTTTGCTCTTTCAGGAAACAGTCTTTCACCTGATACATTGAGAGGTGCACTCCTTTCAAACGTTACTTATTTCGCAGGAAAGATTGCCTTCAAACAGGAAAGCGAAAAAGAGGCCCTGAACCATTTGAAAAATGTTTCGGATGAATTGAAAAACTTTGATTATAAAAAATTGCAGACGACCTATCTTGAAGAAGAAATTTCAGGTTCTCCTTTCACTCTTCGCACGGCCCTGGTGAAGCTTCCGTTTAAAAGAGCGGAAGAAGAAAACGATGCGCTTTTGATCTACTCAGTCTGGAATCAAAAAGAAAAAAATGAGGTTCTCATTACGGCCTTTCCCATTAAGAAAGATGCTTTCAATAAAATCATCGATCCCTCCGGGCTTGGCAAAAATCAGCCAATTGCTGTGCGTTATAATGCGTACGTTGAAGGCCTAATGGACCAAAAACTGTCAGGAACGCGAAAAATTCATTGATATCACGAGAAAAAAACCTAAAAATGAATAGACAAGGTTGACTGAAATACGTTAGTTTTCCTTATACCAACTATTAGTGAGGCTTTAATGAAATCTTTGTTTGCTTCTTTTTTCCTGGTTCTTTCTCTCTCTGTCTCAGCTGGAACATTAAAAGAAATACCGGAATGCAAAGATTTCCGCGGAAACATCATGAACGGTTCAATGGAACAATTGAAAACGGTCATGAGATCAAACGCTGCTCGTCCTCAAGTTATGGCGACGGGAATTGTCTCTCAAGTTCTTCCTGAAGATCACGACGGACTTCCACACCAGAAGTTCACTCTCACAGTAGATAATCAAGTTAAGCTTCTTATCGTCAGCAACCTGGACTTCGGAAGAATTCCTCTTGTTGTCGGAAAGTCTGTTACAGTTTGTGGCGAATACAAAAGAGTAGGTCAGGGGATGATCCATTGGACTCACTTCGATCCACACGGCGGTCACCCGGATGGATTCACTGTTGTTGACGGAAATCTTTACGGAGATACTGAATCGACAGATCCGGATGCTCAAAGAAGACAGGACGAAAGACGTCGCAAATAATCTGTTGTTTTACTGAATAAACTAATCGAAAATGGCTCCTGAATTAAAAACTCAGGGGCCTTTTTTTTTATGGAAATTCTTCACACTCTTCTCGATTATATCCTACATTTTGAAGTGCATCTCGATTACGTGATAACTCACTATCATTCCTGGACCTATCTCATTTTGTTTCTGATTATTTTTATTGAAACGGGTTTCATCGTCATGCCGTTTCTTCCAGGCGACTCGTTATTGTTTGCCATCGGTGCCTTTGCCGCCAGAGGCAGTTTTGATTTCTGGTCTATTTCACTGACATTGGTTGTGGCCGCCATTTTGGGAGATTCAGTAAATTATTCTGTGGGGAAATTTATTGGTCCTCGTGTCTTTGATAAGGAGAAGAGTACCTTCTTTGATAAAAACCATCTTCTCAAAGCTCAGCACTTTTACGCGGAATATGGGGCGAAGACTATTATTCTTGCGCGCTTTATTCCCATCGTCAGAAGCTTTGCACCTTTCGTTGCTGGCATTGGCAACATGACTTATAGAAAGTTCATGTCTTTCAATGTCATCGGTGCCACTCTGTGGATTTTTTCTTTTATTCCATTGGGATATTTTTTCGGAAATCTTCCGATGATTCAAAGAAACTTTAAACTCGTCATGCTGGCCATCGTAGTGATTTCTACATTGCCCGGTGTGATCGAATATTATCGCGAGAAAAATAAACTGAAGAAGAGAATCTCTTAAAAAGAGATTCTCTAATATAAGTTTTCTTCCACCGGTAAAAAATCCGATTTAAATTTCAGTAGATTTTTAACATTGTCTTCACCGTAAGGATCAAAGGGCTCTACTTTGTAGTTAAAGGCCTTGGGCCCGCCGAGCTC
This sequence comes from Bacteriovorax sp., assembly GCA_036781565.1. Lineage (GTDB taxonomy): Bacteria > Bdellovibrionota > Bacteriovoracia > Bacteriovoracales > Bacteriovoracaceae > Bacteriovorax. Next base: position 55,566 of record DAIQAU010000004.1, read on the forward strand.
GTTCATCAGAACAGCGACCATTGCATTTTGAACCCGTTTCGAACTTTCGATATCGGTACTTTGATTAAAAACTCCGTAAAATGAAAGCCCGCTTTTAGTACTCATGGCTCCGGCGAGAGTAGATGTGTGCATAAGTGTTCCCGTTTTAGCAACGAATGCATTCTTATAATCCGCCGGGAAAATTCTATTTCTGAAAGTGCCTTGATCGCTTCCGGGAACAGCGACGATGTCTTCAAGAGTGAGATCCTGTGCTTCGGTTTTTTGTTTGAGAGCTTCAATTAAAGTCAGCATTGAACCGCAGGTTGCATAATTATCGTAGCGAATTCCGTCCAGCATTGTAGGAAGACCGCTTCCGCTCCAGAAGCGCAATGTTTTTGTGCCGAAGCGGAAATTTTCTACCATATAACTGACGAAATATTTTTCTCCACCCAATTGTTGAAATAACATTTGAGCAACGTAGTTGTTGGACTCAACATTCATTTCTTTCAGGTATCTCGAAAGTGGAGGAGAAGATAAAGTTAATTTTTGAACATCATCTATTTCATCGAACGGATTTCCTTCGCTGTCTTCAATCTCAGGCACAGAGAAGGTGACAGCTTTTCTCATGCGCCCTGGAGCTGCAAGAGACTGCACCCGTGCATAGTCCGCTTTCATGGCCGGAGACCAGGTCGCAGTGTTGAAGTATGTTCTTAAATTTTTGGCAATGGACTCTGGTGTAATATCCGGATGCTCTTCGATATGTCCTTGAGCATTGGGAAAGACGATAAAATTTTTATCAAACGTTATTCGATCGAAATGAGTGAATCCCAGATCATTAAGCTGCGAGAGAAGGAAATACATTTTCTCATTGCCCATAAATGGGTCAGCGCTTCCAGCGATATGAAGATTTCCGTCTTTGAGATAGAGACGCGTCTTATACTTAAAGTCCGCCCCCAGGACATCCAGGCTCCAGAGAGAAGTGACCAACTTGGAAACAGAAGCGAGTCTTACTCTCAGATCCAGGTTTTCGCCTTCCACACTCCCTTTGGGCCTTGTAAAGCAGTAGGATTGATCATCGTAAGGTAATCGGGCCGACTGCACTTGAGTTTTCCATCGAGCATCAGTTTGCTGAGAGGCGAACGCAGGGGAAAGGGTCATCAGGGCCATGGCAAAAAAGGCGGTTTTCATAGGGTCTCCTTCTTCTCGTTAAACCAATGCTGGTGATACCGCTCTCGTTTAAAAACATCCAAGAGATAAATGTTATGACTGGGTTCCAGGAACCAAAAGTCTCCTGAAACTTTCAGGAGAACCTTCAGGGCCATTTTGCGCCCGTCGTTTGGGCAAAAAAACTAAAAACCTTACACCGGGGGAGGTTTCATTGCGGCGGCGTTTTGCTCTTGATACTCTCTCACTACTAGAATTTTATTTGTAGGGGGAGATTATGAAATACCTTATGCCTTTATTACTTGCTGCTGCATTTTTAGTTGGGTGTGAAAGACTTGAAGGTCAATTGAACATCACGAAAGACCTGAAATTGGTTAACTCAAAAGGTGACACGCATCTTTTAAGAGTCGGCACTTATTCTGCTGATCTTCGTCAGTCAACTTTCGGAAAGAAAATCGTTCTTCGTTTAAACAACGATTCAGATGAAAAATTTAATTTCTTAATTCCTGAAGGAACGCAAATTCCAAGCAACGGAACTTTCAAATACTCTTCAGCTCAAATCGGGCAAAAAGTAGATTTAGCGGGAACAGTGAGAACTGTTTCTTCTAACGGTCCGGTAAGAGAATCTGTTCAACAATGTACTTACACTGAACCAGTGACAGTTTGTTACCCAGGTCCTCAAGGACAGCCAGTTTGTTCAACTCAAATGAGAACAGTGTATGGACAACAATGGATGAGATACTACGACAGAACGAGCACTCAAGATGTCGTTCTTTCTATTGCAGCTGCAGGTTCAACAGAAGAATCAGCTCAGTTCACAGGTGCAAACACTTGGGTTGATAGAGTTGTTCTTTCTCAAATGCCTTGTAGATAATTTACAATTTTTTCGGGGTCTGCCAGGCAGGCCCCGTTTCATCACCTAGAAGATTCCAGTTGTCGACAATTTCATCCAGAATATTTTCATCATCCAGATAGTGACCCAATTCTTCCAACACATCTTCTTCTTTGCTCGTCAGCAAAATATTGCTCCAGAAGTGCGTGCGTTCTTCGTCATTGAACTTGGAGACAACAGTTAAATTATAAGCCACCAGTTCACCTTTTTTAATTCCAATCATAGTCTGGTTGGGCACTCTGTGAAATTTATCGCCCAGAAGAAGAGCAGCATCAGAAATGCCGGCACGCTCCAGTTCGAGATGAAAACGGATGTTTTTATATTCGGTTTCAAAATTCATGCTAAAATGATCCTGTAAAAAAGGAGTGCCCGTGGAAGAAACACAGAATTATTGGCGGAAATGCGGCAGTTGTAAAAAGGAAATTGGATTTAATTCAATTTATCAATCTTGCAGTGTGAGCACATGTAAAAAAGTAGTCTTCTGTTCAGTTAATTGCTGGAATCTTCACAACGAGGTCATGAGTCACAAAAGTGCCTGGGCCGAAGAAAATCGCTCTCCCCGAAAGGAAGAAGCTGCTAAAGAAACTAATGAAGAACGCTCACCTAAAAGAATCCTGGTCCAAAGCAAACCATCCTCAGAGAGTTCGGTCAATGGCCCTGCAGATGAACAGGAAATCCTCATCGTGGCTTCAAAGCTCAAGGCCTATATCAAAGACAAATATGATATGAACACTTCGGCCAATGTTATGGAAATACTCTCTTATCAGGTTCGCAGCCTCACTGACCGTGCCGTTCTGAAGGCCAGAGCGGAAGGAAGAAAAACGGTAATGGACCGTGACTATGAATGATCTGGAGAGTTTGAAATTCATTGCAGATTGTTTTGAATTCATGCCGGATTCTTCGGGAGCGCATTCGCAAAAGGAACTGCCGCCGCTTTTTCTTAAGCATCCTATCAAAGACACTGTCACTTTTTTTGGTGGAAGTTTCAATCCTTTCCATGAAGGCCATCGTGAATGTCTCGATCAATGTCCTGAAAAAAACATTCTCATCGTTCCTGATCGCAATCCCTTTAAAGATGTGGCCGCTCACGATCCTGTTGATGAATTTTTCGCTCTCGCTGAGAAATTAAGATCAACCAGCTATTCACTGTATCCAGGCTTTCTTTTAAAGCAGGAAAAAAATCCGACGAGCTCCTGGCTTCCTTTTGTTAAAATAAAGCAAAAAAATTTTCTCATGGGCGACGATTCCTACATGGATCTTTTGAAATGGAAAAATCCTGAGGTCATCATTAAGTCACTTACTAAGCTTTACGTTGTTCCCAGAAAGTTTCAAAAAGAAAACTATGTGGCCATCGAATCTGAATTGCTCAAATGGAATCCAGCTCTCGAAGTTCATTACCTTGCCGAACATCCCTATATGAATTTGTCTTCAACTGATTTGAGACAAAACAAATAAATGAGAAAAAAACAACCGGGTGTCTAAATTATAGACGGCCTCGCTGAAAGTTCTTCTCAGTGATTCAAATGCTTATCACTTGGCATATCTTCTGCACTTTTCAACTCGTCATCAATCAGGAGAGGACCATGAAACCATTCAAAATGTTTGCATTCATTTTCGTTTTAACGATGGCGGTGAGTTGCGGTGGAGCTAAAAACGATACTGCTAATTCCGCGACCAATGCAATCATGGCCAATAGTGGAACGGCACTCGTGACAGGGGCCAATGCTTTCGTGGGAAATTGGGCCGGTTATGTCGATGAAGATTTAACGACAATGACAATTAAAGCAGATGGATCAGTTTTGATTTTTGCCAACGGTTCTTCATTGAATGAAAAATTAGTTAAAAATGCAGCAGGTGAGTACTTCATCACGGATACAAAAAATAATCAGGTTCTAAAGATTCAGGCTTCGAGCTGGTCGCTCAGTTTATTTGATCCCGATGGATATGGTTATTCCTTCACAAGAAATTAAAAAAAA
>DAIQAU010000005.1:0-35083 GCA_036781565.1 Bacteriovorax sp.
ATGCAGAAGAAATCGTCGCTTTCCCTGGCAGTGAAATTTCGACTTTTGGAGATGACGAGTTAAAGGCCCTTCCCAAAAAAATGGGTAAACATGGTGGCAATATAGAACTTAAAACAGAATTTGCCACGGGCGAGCTTCATGTCACAATGAGAGGTCAGAATGGGGGCGACATCCCTGCTGACTTCAGACCGAACAAAATAGAATCATTTCCCTCTCAATACATTCCCGGAATTCTGGATGGAATTCCTGAATCGGGAAGATGGGTCAACACATGCGATGATGACGGCCACAGATGTTTTGATAACTGGGAATACAATCAATATCCGACCAGCGGTAAAGATGGCTATAAAGGACAAAAAGGAATCAAAGGCTTTCCCGGAATGAAGGGCGGCCATACCGGTATTTTCAAATTAACAGCTCAAAAGGATCACTCGTTTCAATTGCAGGTTGATTTTGTACCAGGGAAGGGCAGTGCGGGGGGAACGGGAGGCTTAGGCGGACCAGGTTCACCTGGTGGAGCAGTCTCTTGCGACCAGGCCTGTAGCGCAGTTAAAGCTGGTTCAGCAGGGCCGAATGGAGATGTTGGGGACAGCGGAGAAACAGGGGAAGACGGTTCGATTCAATTTGCCCAGTATTTAAATCAGGAAGATCACCACAAGAATATTGATTTCAATATGTATAGGTAAGAATATGAAACAGTCAAAAATCAGCCTGTGTCTAGTCGTTTGTCTTGTCATTACAGCTTGTAGCGAGAAGGCTCCGGTTAATAATTTCTACAACAGCACAGTGACTACTTCCGGTGAGAATTTAAAACTAACAGTTGATTCGCAAAAAAATGTTTCGCTGGATTCATGGAAAAAATTAGTCCTTAACAAAGAGAAAAATAATTATGCGCTGGCAAAGCTTTTTGCCTCTCAGGTAGCTGAAGCGGACAGAGAAGCGGTAGAACAATATATCAATGAAAATATTTCCAATGAAGATGTTGAAAATATCATCGCAAAAGTTTCTGCTAACTTTCAAAACAGAAAGAATGCGTTGCTTTTTCATCAGGCTCCCTGGGCGAGTGATAGTGAACTTATAAAAAAATCCCTTCTTTCATCTGATGAATTGCAGATTAACGATTCCGATTATTTTGAAAAACAGCTCATTTTAGAAACAAGCATAAAAATCCGAAACCAGTTTTTGGAAAACATTCTGCAAACCTATGCAGAGAATCTGGAAAAAAATGCAGAAGAACTTTCAGGTTTTTTTGCAGAAGAAATTCAAAAAAATGATCCGGTCGTTGCTACGGCTATTGAAGCCAATGTCAGCAATAATAAAAAAGATGCAGCTTTAAAAAAGATCAAAGAAGCTTTAACGAAATTCGATTACTTCAATCAAATCAGAAAAGATGCTTCAATTACAAATAAAGAAGTCGTTATTGCCGGTGTGGCAGGAGCCATCTCTTATAAAATCTATGAGAAGTTAAAAGACACAAAAACATTTAGAGATATTAAAAAAATCATTGCTGAAGTGAAGGTCATTAAAGAAAAGTTTGATAAATCCAAAAAGATCGTTAAGGCCATCAGCGATATTCATGAGAATACTGTTCAAAACCTGAGAGATTTCAAAAATGCTACAAACGAACTGAATAAGAACACGGCTGGATTGCTGGAAGAAGTCTCTAAAGATGCAGTCAGAAACCCGTCGACTAATGCGACCTTCAAAGATCAGATCAAAATCCTCTATAACAAGCTCTATAAGAACAAGGATGCTGCAAAGACTCCTTCTGATCAATTAAAAAAATACGAAAATTATGTGAACAATATTGATCAAAGTTTATTGAAGATGAGCGATTCGTTTTCAAATATCACGGCTAATTTTGATTCCGTTCTGGAAAACACAGTTGCGCTTACAAAAACTCTTGGGATCAAGCTAGGAAAAGACGCGCAGAAAGTTTTAAAATCAGCTCAGACCGTTTCCAAAATCATGAACGTTGCTTCAAACACATTCAAAGGTTTTGTGACAGGTGGCTATGTCGGAGCAGCGTCCACATTTATGGGATCGATGGGCCAAATGTTTGGAGGCAACTCTGAAGGCGCCGGTATGGCCGCTCTTTCAAAGCAACTCGAAATGATGGATAAAAAACTGGATGAGATTTTGAGTCTGCAGAAGCAGATGGTTCAGCTTCAGCTTGATACGATGAAAATGATCAGAGACCTCGCTTTAATGGTCGATGAACTTCATCAAAAAGAAATGAGAGAAATTGCTCAATTAAGAGATGATGTCTGGGTAAGCGTTGAAATAGGGAAGTCATTGCTGAATAAAGATATCAGAAAATGTGAGTCCCTCATTGAATTCCAGCTCACAAAACTTAATGGAAGTACCCAGCCTTATGCTTTCAAACTTTATGATGCCGACCTGATTGATCTCACTCATAAAGATTTCTACGGTAATCTAAAAAAATTCCAGTCGTTTCAATCGATCGTTCACGCAACACACTTCAACGGCTTCTCTGACTGTCAAAGCGGTATTAACGAAGCGTTTGGCAATTTATCATTGGAAGAAAATCCTGTTCTCGCAATTTATAGCTCGGGAGAAAATGAAAACCTGCTGACATTTCAGAAGAATATTTATCTCCCTCTTCTCAATGAAACATACAAAATGATGAACGAGGGCCATACAATTCAGTTCCCGTTGCATTTGCCGATGAAGGACATGGTTAGTCTTGATTATAAAAGTGCAGTCATGAAAAGACCTGTGGCAACTTCACTTGAGCAAAAAGAAGTTTACGCTCTCGAACACCTGATTTCTCCACTTGCGCTTACAAGATATGCGTCTTCACTTCTCGTTCTTTATCCATTGCTGGATTTCGACAGAGACAGCTGGGAAAAAGGTCCTGAGGCCATTATCAATTCATTTTTCAGCGAAGTCTTTGGTGACGAGGATTATTCTGAAACAAACCAGTTTCAGCTTAATAAAAAAATTCGAAGTCTTTACCTCTTAAGAAATGCCCTTTTCCTGACTCAGTCGTCGATTGCTCAGGAAGCTATTCTGGCAGGAGAACCAGTTCTTGATAAAATTTATGAGCAACGTGAATCCATTTTCAACACAGAAACAAATTGCAGGTTGAATCAACCTTCACTTGCTTGTTCTGTCTTAAAGAATCGTCTGCTGCTTAAAAATTATATTCTCTATTCAGTTTATAAAACCCAAAAAGCAGAAGCCTATAAAGACGCTCTGGCCGCTGAAGATATTTCTGCCCTTGAAATGGTTATGAATGACGGTACAACATTCTTTACGAAGAAGATCCAGAAGCAAGGAAAGAATTTTTACTTAAAGCTGGATACGGCAGGAGAGACGGTCGTGCTTCTTCCGGGAGCTGAACAAGTAGACAGCAAAAAATTATTGTATTCGGAAAATATGATTAAGCTTCTAAAGCTTCAGGACAAACTCATCAATGCAATTTTAACAGTGTCGCCGCAATTCATGTTTGATGGGCTCGATAAACAATACTCAGCACTTCTTTTAAAGACTGAAGGCCTTTAATAACCTTCTGGAGTGGTCCCTATGCAATTGGGCAAACGTTTGCGTACAGAATTGCAGTTGTAGGTTGCAACTAAGGAATAAGGCCGCGCAAATGTTCGGTAAATTTCCGGGCACCATAATTATTGAGATGAGAGTAATCCCAGAAATCGCCGATCGTTAATTGTTTTTCGTAATCTGATGCATCTAATATTATAAAATTCGCACTCTCAAACGGACGCAGACGCGATTTAATACTATTGCGATAGGCTTCAGTGGAAACACCAAGCGCTGTAGCGGCAGTGGGCATGATAACGTAATAAACCAAAACATTCTGATCGCTGGCAAATTGCAGTATCTTTTTAAGGCTTATAAATTCAATTTCAGGAATAGTTTGTATCGGCCTAGAAAAGCTTTCTAAATACGGCAGCAGAAACTTTTCCCTTGAAGACTCAAAACTTCCTTTCCTGGTAAAATGTCCATTCCCTTCTTTCAACAGCAGCATATAATTATTATAGAAACGACGATTGTATTTCATGTCCAATTGTTCCATTCGCTCACGGAAATAATTGATACTCATATCTGATAAATAGCATTTTGCCATAGCGTATTTAAGATTGATCAGGAAATAATCACTCCAGCTGCATTCATTGCTTCCGCAAAGCAAATTTAAAGTTTCGGCATAACTATAAATTCGCATCGGAACAAAAAGACCCCAGACATTCTGATCGTAATGATCATTGATAAAAGATTGAGTAAGGATAATGCTCTTTTTAATTTTTAAATTTTTGACCTGTTCCAAAATTTTGGCGCTGGAAAATAAACTCGCCGCGATCATGCTGAAAGAAACGCTATTGCCAGGCAAATTCTTTGGAATAATTCCATAAAGAGATGAGGAATCGCCTAGGACGAGATAATGAACATCACGACTTGCGTAGAATCTGGCATAATCTACAGATGCCTGTACCCGCGCCGCGCGGGGATTAGCGTAGGGATAAAAGTAAAAGTCCATTGCCAAAAAATAAAAAAAATAAATGACCAGAAACGGTCCCAACAAAAAAAATAATATTTTAAAGCGGGGCATAGAATTTTTGCTCAAACTAAAAAGTTGCATAAATAAATCCATTTCCAGTTGAAGAACTTTTCATCAATAACAGCAGCAACGCCATCGCTGAAAAAAGGATAATTCTCGAAATAAAATGACGATTATGAAAAAATTGAATGATGCTTACACTTTTTCTACTGAAGACTGATTCATAAAGAATGATTCCAATGAAAGCCGGTATTAATACTCCTTTATACGTTATGGCAATTTTCAATATTCCCGGCAGGGAACTTTGTTTCAAGCTGGTCAAAATGGAAATGAATTGACTGACATTTTTTGACCTGAAAAGAATTCCGGGTATTGAAATAAGAACAACGTAAAAAAAGATCCATCTCAAAAATGGATGAACGCTCAACCTCCTCCCTTTTTTTTCGACAAGAATGATGAAAACCTGAATGATGGCATAGAAAAAAAAAGTCCATTTTATTTCATGCCATAATCCAAAAATCGTAAAGGTCAGCAACAATGCACACGAAACACCCAGTTTTCCCAGCGGAGAAAGAATAAAGGGAAAGAAAACATATTCCCTTATCCAGCTGACAAGAGACATGTGCCATCTCTTCCAGAATTCAGCTAGACTTGAAGTGTGAAAAGGTCGATTGAAATTTGCAGGTAATTCGATACCCAGAATGAGGGCACTTCCTAAAGCGATATCAGAGAAGCCGTTAAAATTGGCAAAGATCTCATATTTATTCAGTAGAAAAGAAAGAGTGATATCAAAATCATTAATCTTTAATTCCTGATTGAACATGGGGCTTGTTAGTACTGCAATATTATCGGCAATGATCAACTTCTGGAAGAGTCCACAAAAAATTAAAAAAATTCCCTGAGAAATAGCCACCTTCTTCAGCAATAAATGAGCTGGCTGCTCTTTCAAAAGCTGGCTGATTTTAGCGACAGGCCCGGTGAAAAAATGCGTGAACAAAAAACTATAGAGAAAAAAATCTTTTAAAGATATTTCCGATAGGTCCGCATTTCTTTCTCTGTCGACAATAAAAGCAATTTGCTGAAAGATAAACAGCGAGAGTCCCAACGGAGCGAGAATTGGATTTTTCATTGCTATTGGTAGTAATTTAAAAAATAAAAGAAAAGATCCATTAAGAAAAATGAGTCCAAAGGTTACGGCGCGTTTATTGAGTGTGGAAAACACATTTGGAAGAAAATTCAAAACAAAGATTGCTACCAAAAACAGGCTCAGCGCAATTCCATTGATTATCAACAACAAAAAAAAATTAAAAAAAACAAGCAAATTCTTTCGATGTTTTATCGGAAGAAAAAGACTGCAAACAAAATAAAAAAGGGCGATGGCCGGTGCAGCCCAGATCGAATAAATCATTTTTTATTCCGCAACTCAGTTCGCAATCGCTTCATTTCTTTCCAGGGAAAACTTTTAAATATTTTCGAAACATCTTCATCGCTGATCTTCTTAAAATTTTTTAGTATCGGGGTCATCTCGAAATTTACATTTTGAATAAATTTATCGAATACAGTTTTTGGCACTACACTGGAAATCATTAAGAACTTGCAAGGGATAGTAAAGGACGAAGCATAAAGCTCTCTAAGGCCTGTGTATTTCCTATTTTCTTCCTCTGACGAATAGTTCGTTAAGAGAGCAAAGTCCCTTTCTGTTTCAAGTTTATTTTTTAGAACATTTTGATCGTTGATTACTTCAAAATTCGCTGCTTTGCTATCGATGACAGTCTTAAGAAGCAAGGGATTTACTACGCCCTGGCTGAAGATATAAACTTTCCTTTGATCCAATTGTCTGATCTCTCTTATAGAGGAACTATTTTTTATCAACAGATGAGTTCCGATAAAGCAATCCTTTTTTGCGGCAATAATCTTAAAAAGCCCAAGGTGCTTTTTCTGGCTGACAATGGCATGCATCGAATTCGCCAGAAGAATATCCCATTCTGAAATATTCTCGATTTCCCGTTCCTGCTCAGGAGTTGCATAAGAAATTTGAATTTCAAAACCTTTCTCCTTCATTATTCTGGCAAAACTTTGTGCTTCGGAAGCAATTTCCTTCTGACGTTCATTGGAGGAAATATTGATCTGGAAGCGAAGTTTCGTTAATTCTTTTTTTTGCAAAAATGGTTCAGTTCGTTTGAAATAAAAAATTCCGGCAATGGACAGAATGATGAAAAAAAATATTTTGAACATGTCCCTATTTGAATTCATCCCTGCCTCTTTTTTTATTTCTGTTAATTTTTTGATAAAATTCCTTGTACGATCTGGTTTTCTTCGCTGCTTCCCCGAGCGCCTCAATGGTTATAATGGCCTTGGCTTGAAGCCCTTGATTTAGAAATTTATACGCCTCGTGCGTGAGAATTTTAGCTTCGACATCCAGCTGATGATCAGGGGGAGGAAATGATTCCATTTTTTTGATATCGCCGGAGATAACTACTTTATCCAATTCTTTTTTATAGGCAGCCTGAGAAGAACTCAGTTCCTTTGCATCAGTGGATAAGCGGACCAAAACCTTTTCAGAATCCATTTCTACGTAAGGCACTATGAATTTCCCTTTTCCTAATGCCCAGTCGACAAATTCCTGATTGGGTTTTCTGTAATTAAGGGAAGCTTTTATTGAAAGCGGCCCGGAGGAAGATTTTGGAATAAAGAAATTATATTTCACATCATGGAACATTTTTGGCCTTATTACCTGGTGCCTGTCTTCCACAAAACGCCAAGAGCGATGGCGATTCATTCCCATGCTCGTGCCATTTCCATCGAAAGGTTCTGAATGATAAAAGAAAGTGGAATTTCGGTCGAGGTGATTATCGTTTTGCAATTTTCCCGATTCAAAAATTATTTTTCCCTGCGAATCGGTTACCGAAATATGAACCCAGGCTTCGACAATATCTGCTTCAGGTCCAGCCGGAAAGTTGTGACCGACTCCCAGATTGGCATTTCGAATAACAATGGTTTGTAACCGGCCTGGTTGCAGAGCCGCAGGTGCAACAACTTTCAAATCAATTTTTTTATCTTTCAGGAAATGAACGGTCTTGGCAAACTGTTCTTCTTTTCCATTGAATCTCGCCATTGAAAGGCCACCGCTTATGAAGCGGTGATCGGCAACGGTTCCCTTAATTCTCGCTGAGATTTCATTGCTGGTGGGCACTTCCTGCATATGGCAGTTCTGACAGTGTTTAGTTTTTTCAGAATACAATCCCTTATTATAAGTACTCTGCTCCCAGCTTTTAAAGTGCAATCTTTCATGACAGGAAATACAGTAGCCCGTTTCCTTGTAAAATGGTTTTGAATAAGACTCTTTGTGCAGTTCCGGTTTATTCCTGATGAGAGCATTGTGAAGGTATTGCCCGATTGGGTTTTGGGCATATGAAAAAAGATACTGCGCCTGAGGATTGACTTCATAAGCACCTCCTCCTTTCCCGGAAGCGCTTTCAATGCTGTGACAAAGAGTGCAAGAAACACCTTCGAAGTTTTTGTCTGTCTCATAAGGAATGGAAGGATCAACATTGCCTGTAATCAGGGCCACAGGCGCGTGGCAGGCTGCACATTTTCTGAATGTTTCTCTTCCGGGCTTTTTTAAATTAAGTTCTTTGATGTGTTCAATTTTTATCTGATCAAAGATGTGCCCATTGTTTCCTTCCTGGATCATGAGTCTCTGAACAGCTTCGACAAATGGATTAGGAGTATTGGAATGAGTTGACTCTTTCCATTGCCGTGCAATTCCCTCATGGCATCCGGTTGTGCCGCAGGATTGTGAATTGGCGAAAACCTCTTTTTTATAAAACGCAAAATCTTTTGTTTTTACAGCGCCGGGAAAAAAAGGATTCACTTCAAAAGGACGGCTGTAGCTTTTAGGTATTACTCTCACATCCGTTTCGAAATAAAGAAACCCAAGAGCTAACGGAATAAGCACCATTGTGACAGAACTTACGGCAATTTTAAAAATAACCTGACGAATACTTTTTAAGAACGCTTCCCGCGTTTTACCATTTAGAGCACGCTGAGTTCGCCTTAAAACCAGAATGGAAAAAAGACAAATCACAACAGTCAAAAAATAAGAAGTTGTTAAATGAAGGTACCACAGCCATTTAAAATCTGTAATACCGGTGAAGAACAGGACAGTTCCGGATACAAGTGAGAGCAAAAAGGTGACAACTATACTTTGTCCGAGAATAGAAAAAAAATAATCTGTCCAGAAATGTTTATAGAGGAAAAATCGCTGGACGAAAGCCACAAGCGAGATCAATAAAAAGAATCCAAGCAGCAAATGAAACAGCAAAAAAAACTGCGAAACAAAATTTAATTTTTTTGTTAAAAGTAGAAAAGTGCCGCTCGAAAACTCAAAAAAAATAAAAGCAAATCCAAGATGAAACCAGCGCGACCGCCAGTTTTTCTACAATTCATTTCTTTGAATCGACCTTAAAATTTCGTTCACAAAAAAATACCTTCATCTATTTTTTAGGCAAACTAAAATTATAAAGTTAAACGGCAACTATCGACATACACCTCGGGGCTAGATTCTTTGTTCTTCTCTATAAAGCCTGATGTGTTCGCTTAGAGCGCGATCACCATTAAAGCATTGGATGCTAAAACTACCAGAGCAGCAGCGAGTAATACTTTTTAAAGTGATAATTTTCCCTTCGTGAGACTGGGCTAATTAATGATTTCTTCTTGCGAAGTCCTCAGTTTGAATTTTTAAATAAAGAGCATGTCTTATTGTGGTGTGGGGTGTCCGCATTTTCTAAAAAGTTTGAGAATTGGGTGGCATTTAAATTCGTAGACAGTCGTGTTCAAAATCAATTATCTGCCACAGTAATAAAAAAAGGGGAGAATTGCTTCTCCCCTAAAACCTTAGAGATAATTCCTTAACAATTTTAAAATTATTGTTAGTAATTTTAAAATCAGAATTATGAGCTCTAATGATTTTGGAACCTTGAGCATCCTTGCCTCCTGAAAGTCAGACCTTCATTGGTCCAGGAGCTCTCGGCTTGATTCCGCTCATAAATGTGCTAAGATTTTTTTACCCCTAAATCTCGGTTTGTTAGGCCGATTAGATTTTGGAACCTTGAATACCCCTCTTATCACGAGGGGTTTTTTTATAAAAAAGCCCGCACTAAGAGCCAGATTATTTTTCTAAACTGAAGTCTCTCTATTAAGTTATTTTTATTTAACCCGAAAACTAATTAGTAGGGGGATGAAAATGTCAGTTGTGATTCGACCTAAAACTTTTGGTGAAGCTTATGATTTATTCATATTCTTACCTTTCTATTCATTAAAAAATTTCTTAGCTAAAGAGCCAATTGCGTTTGAAGAAGATGAAATAATATCAGTAAGAAAAAGCAGCGATCATTATATCGTTCATTATCGAAGACAAGATTTTTTTGGAAAATTTCGGTGCAGTATTTTCGATCGAAACCTTTATCAGCAATATAACAAGCTTCCAGAACCGAAAGATAGTCTCATCTTGTTTTTAAAAGAAACTGCTTTTTCTTTGCAAAGCCCTTGTCTGTGGTTCACTTTATTTAATGCTCTTGTTGCCTATTGTTTTATTTATTACGGCAAATTTTTTTTTAGAGGAATTGCTAATCCAGAATATTATGCCCAAGCAAGGTGCGGAGTGGATTGTATTAGGGGCCTATCTTGGGCATTGAATGCTCTGTCGATGATAGTAGTGATGACTTTAGGAAGTTTAATTTTAAGTCTTTTATTCTATTTTGTGATTGCCAAAAAAATAAAATCAGCAAGACATTTTAATATGATTAAAATTGAATCGTTTTTAATTTTTGCTGTGAATGTCCTTATTTTTCAAAAGTTGATCTCTGCATCTATAGAGAATAATAACTTCAAAAATCTCTGGAAAGCCTATCAAGTCGTCTATAATAGTCCCGAAAAATTGACCAATAATTCTCCTTCTCGAGGTACAGCTTCAAAGTAGGAATGTTAGAATTTATAAAAAATTTCAGGCAAAAAAAAAGCCCGGGGGGTTAATCCGGGCTTAATTATGATTACCTCTTGCGAAGCTTTCAATTTGAATTTTGATTTTACTGTCGCCATCCTTGGAAGAATGGGGTGGCTGATGGGGCTCGAACCCACGACACCTAGAATCACAATCTAGTGCTCTACCGACTGAACTACAGCCACCATATTTAGTAGAAAGGTTATAAGGGCTCTAAGAGTCATAGTCAACGAAAACTTTGGTCCTACGCGCACTTAGTATAGATTTTACCTGCTTAATTTTGACTCTTCACCTTATATGCTATTACACTTTAGTTACGACATTATGCTTAGTTAGGAAGGTAAAAATGAAAAATTTTAAAGCAATTTCTCTTATGGCCGCTCTCGCCATGACGGTTGGATTAAGCCAGAAGGCCCACGCGTACGGGATGGGAGTTTCGACATTTCCTCTGGAAGCAGACACAAAACTTATCTCTGCTGAATTAACAGGTATTACTTCAGCTGGCGGCGGTCTTGGTATGCAAGCTCGCTATACACAAAAGCTAAGCGAAGCAGGAACGATTGATGCTGGTCTTGGGATCTCTGGCGGTGAGCGCTCAGCTCGTCTTTTTGCCGGTTATGATTATATGCTTTTCCCGGATTACGATAATCAACCAAGAACTTCATTGAAAGCTTTCATTGAAAACTCAAAAGAATTCAACTCAAGAAGAAACATCATGGGAATTGCTCCAACTGTTTCAAAAGGATTCAGTTTCTGGGGTAAAGAAGCTTTCCCATACCTCTCACTTCCTTACGGAATCAGTCTTGATGGAAAAAACAACTCTTATAAAACAACTTTGAGTGCAAACGTTGGTATTTCAGGAATCATTCCTGCGGACGTAGGTCCTGAAAAACAACTGACAGCAAACGCTGAGGCGATCGTCAGCTTGAAGAACAGCTTCTCTGGAGTTTTCTTCGGTGTCGCATACCCAATTGAATAAATTAAAAATTGTCTTTTCAGATTTCGACGGGACCCTGACTTACAAAGAAGGATTGGGCCCCGTTTTTTTTGATATTCTCAATCTGCTTGAGTCAAATAAAGTTCCACTGGTCATTGTCACCGGCCGTTCCTTATCCTGGGGACATTTTCTTCTGACGCATTTTCCTTTCCTCACTGACGTCATCGTTGAAGGTGGGGGAACTATTGTTTCACGCAATGGAAAATTTATTACTGAAGAGCCGATGGTGAGTGAAGCAGAAATTAAAAGACTGGCAAAATTTGTTCTGGAGTTTGAAAAAGCTTTTCCTAATATCCGTTTATCAGTCGACAGCTTTGGCAGAAAAACGGACCGCGCGATTGAGCTTCACGATTTACAGGACGGAGTTCTTTTTCATCATATTGAAGATTTTCTTCGTCAGCACAATATCAATTTCTCAACATCGAACGTTCATTTAAATTTTTGGTGCGGTGAAATTTCAAAGTATATTGCCGTTGATCACTTCCTGAAAAAACATAACGTGAATGAAACGGATTGCCTTTTCTTTGGTGATTCACTCAACGATCAGGCGATGTTTAAATCCTTTGCTAATTCAGTCGGCGTTTCGAACATTGCAAGCATCATGGATCGCCTTGTCCACAAACCTACAACCATCCTCACAGGGGATGAGAATGTCGGGCCGTTTGGCGTCTTGAATTACTTGAAAAAAAATCTTTAGCGAAAAATTTTTTTATCTCTTAAATTCTTTTACTTTTTCGTAGTAGTAAACATCGAGATCACCTGTGAATATCTGGTGAAGTTTGTTGTGGCCATTTCTGATCCACTCTTTTCTCGCGGTTTCAACATCCACTTTTTCATACTTCACGCGGTAAAGAGCAACAAGAAGGCCAGTGCGATCCGCACCGTGTTCGCAGTGAAGAAAAAGCGGCTGGTTATTTTTATTGTGCATGAACTCTAGAACCTCATCAATGGCCTTATCTTCATCAAGCGTAATTGGTTCGAGAGAGTTTAAAGGTGCGTGCAGATAACCCATGCCAGAATTGGTAGCGGCATTCTTTTCAGCTGCAATGACTTCCGGTCTTTCTCCCGGCTCAGCCCAGGGAATAATTTTACCGAAACGACTGTTAAGATCTCCTCCCTGGAGATTAATAATATTTTTAATTCCGATAGATTTTAAATATTGAACGGCCTCAACGGAAGTAAGGCGGGCTCCTCTGAAGACTCCATCATTAACTTGAGAAAAATTAACTATCAGATCTCTTGAAAAGGCATTGCCGGCAGCAACTGCAAAAAGGGCCAGTACGACTAAAAGTTTTCTCATTGGTGCGTCTCCTTAAAAAAGCAAAGAAACAGTATCACGCTCCTGAAAAAAGTGGGCGGACGTGAAATATTTATAGCTCCTTAAGGATGAGACTGGCCAGATCAGACGCTTGTTTGCGGATTTCAGGAACAGCTGTGCATTCCCAGAGTTCACCTCTTCTTAGCGGTCCAAGGGTGTAGATTTGAGAGTTAAGCCTGCCCTCGCCATCAGTCTTAAGCCCCAGCGCCAGAGGGTCTTTTTCAGCCTTTTGATCGCTGATTAGCTGATGAATCAGACCGTTTGAAGAATCGAAGCTAAGACCTGTCAGCGAGACGACAAATGGCGTTCTGGGCGTGTATTTCCCGAAACCTGCTCTGATAATTTCCAGCGATCCATCTTGTACCTTACGATCGATCACTAATTTATGATCAGGGCTCATTCTGTGACGATGGACATCCCAAAGCGAGCGGCAATGTCGCAGAAATTGTCTTTTATCTTCAATTGAAAAAGATTGCCAGAGAAGCTGCGTATGCGGTCTCAAGGCATCAATGACCAATCGCCATTCAAAATTCTTTAAAGCAGATTTGAATTGGGAAAAAACAAAGGCCAGGCTTTTGTCAGCGGAAAAATCAAAAGACGGTCGTTGGATCTCAGATCCATAAAAATGATGTGTGGAGGGAAGCCTGCCGTGTCTTGAAACGGCCGTAATTTTCTTTTCGAAATGATGCTTGTCCAGATAGACCACGAGATCAACCATGGAAAGGCCAGTGCCCATAATCGTGATATCTTCATTCTGTGTGAGAATTCTTTTGAAATCAACAGCGGGAAAATCCAAACCGCAGGCGAGGATGATCTTGTCAGCATTAATACTTTGATTGTTCTTCAGATAAACCGCTTCACTTATTCTTGTCACTTCTTCCTGAATAAATTCCAGCTTCGATCGCTTGTCGTTCAGGAGGGAAGAAATATAATCGCCATAAATTTTTCTGGAAACCAGCGATTGCGGAGTCACTTCAAATCCATGAGCTTTCAACCAATCCAGAAAATGTGAAGGAGAATCAGGGAATGCACTCATGTTATCGGCGCGGACATTGAGCAAGAGACTTTCATCTTGTAATTGATAAGCGACACCTCTTCCGAAATCGTGTTTATCAATGAGAATAATATGCAGGGGAACAGTGGCCTGATTGAGCAATTGAATGGCACACAGGGAACCTGAAAAACCAGCACCGATGATCACTATTTTTTTCATCGTTCTTTTATTTCCAGAATTTTTTCTTTCTGAAGATATTGCAGAATTTTTTCAACCGCTTGCTCTGGTTTTATTTTATCTGAAGCGATGGTCAGTTCCGGTACAACAGGTTCTTCGTAATCTGAATCGATGCCAGTGAACCCTTTTATTTCTCCGGCCCGGGCTTTCTTATAGAGTCCTTTCGTGTCGCGCTTTTCACATTCTTCAAGAGGGCAATCTACAAAGACTTCGATAAATTTTGTCCCTTCCATTTGCGCCCTCACCAAATCTCTGTCGGACTTAAAGGGAGAGATGAGAGCAGCGATGACGATGGAGCCAGCGTCAGCGACTAATTTTGCGACAGCACCTGTACGTCTGATATTTTCTTTCCGGTCTTCATCAGAGAAGCCAAGATCCCTGTTCAGCGCTTTTCTTAAATTGTCGCCGTCCAGAACGAGTGCATGCGCATTCATAAGAAAAAGTTTTTTCTCAAGTTGTTTAGCAATGGTGGATTTCCCTGCGCCCGAAAGACCTGTCAACCAGAGAACGGCTCCCTGATGACCGTAATGCTTGGCTCTTTCTTCGGATGTCAGTTCACTGCTTTCTTTAAAAACCTGAATAGTATTTGCTGAAAGAATAACACCGCCACCGACGATGCGATGGCTGTCGAGAAGAACAAACCGGCCGGTTGATGAAAAATCACTGAAGGCATCGCAGACTATATTCTTTTGAAACTTAATGATGATTTCGCCGGCCTCTCCGTTTTCAAGACGAAGACTTTCTTTAGCCTTGGGAGTTTCATCGTCAAAAGTCTGAGGATTGAAAACATTGAAAATCGTTTCAATTTTACATTCAACTTCCTGAGTCGCCATTTTAAACTTATACGTTTTACGTGGCTGAAGTGATTCCGCATTCATCCAAAAAATTGAAGCGTGTGCCTGAAAAGTAACTGCTGGTGCTTTTTCGTTTTCATGAAAAGCAATTTCTCCGCGCTCAAGGAAAAGGGGATCTTCCAGCGTGAATCCGGTCGAGGATCCTTCCGGAGCATGCAGGACAGGTGTCTTTGTGTTCCAGCTTTCAATACTTCTCACTCTGGATACAGAACCGCTCGGAAGAAATTTCAGTTTATCGCCGACGGAAAGACAACCGCTT
Organism: Bacteriovorax sp.; assembly: GCA_036781565.1. Lineage (GTDB taxonomy): Bacteria > Bdellovibrionota > Bacteriovoracia > Bacteriovoracales > Bacteriovoracaceae > Bacteriovorax. The sequence continues at coordinate 15,198 of DAIQAU010000005.1, forward strand.
TCAATCTTTCCAGCGTAAATTCTTTTTTCATCAAATTTGTAAACGTCCTGAAGAGCAAAACGCAGATCTTGTTTCTGTTGTTCTTTTTGGTCAAACACTGCGACCAGTGCCTCGGCAAGACACGGCCCTTTATACCAGGAAAGCTTCGCACTTTTGGCCAGGAGATTTTCTCCGAGAAAAGCAGAGACCGGGACAATCTGAGCCGCCTGAATTTTCAGCTCAGAGTAAATGCGCTCAATTTGTTGAAGCAATTTTTTGTAATGGGCCTCGCTATATTGAACCAGGTCCATTTTGTTGACGACTACAATTATGTTTTTAATTCCTAGCATGCCGACAATATAGGAATGTCTTTTGAATTGTTCTTTAATTCCTTCTTCGGCGTCGAGCATGATCAGTGCTGTTTCTGCAGTTGAAGCACCGCTGATCATATTTTTTAAAAACTCTTTATGCCCCGGCGTATCGATAATAAGAAATTCTTTTCCGCCATAGACCCAGGGAATTTCGGTTTTATCTATGGTAATTCCTTCTTTTTGCTCTTCTTCGAAAGCATCCAATAAAAAAGCAAATTCAAATTTTTTTCCATTCTGATCGCAGATCTTTTTTACCTTTTCAACTCTCTCAGGAAAGATCTGTTGAGTGTCTGATAAAAGTCTTCCGATGAGAGTGGATTTACCGTGATCGACGTGGCCGACAATAACCACTCTTCTAAAAGAATGATCCATTACATGTACCCCTTCACACGCAGCTTTTGCATGGCATAGTTGTCGGCCTGGTCCTGAGCGCGGCCGGCACGTTCACCGGTTTTTGTCACGCGAAGTTCAGCGATGACTTTATCGAGAGTATCAGCATCGCTTTCAATATTTTTTGTACAAGGAGCGCAACCCACACTTCTGTAGCGAGTGCCCTCTTTGGCAAAGTAGAGATCGAGCACCGGGATTTTTTCTTTTTCAATGTATCTCCAGATGTCGAGCTCCGACCAGTGGAGAAGAGGATGAACTCTCACGTGAACATCCGAGGGAAAATCAGTATTATATTGATCCCATAATTCAGGAGGCTGTTCAGTGAAATCCCATTTGAATGATTCGTCTCTTGGGGAAAAATATCTTTCCTTGGCCCTCGTACCTTCTTCATCTCTTCTGATTGCCACAAAAATTGCCTGAAAAGGATTTTCCTGAAGAAAATTTTTAAGTGCTTCCGTTTTTAAGGCCGTACAACACTCCAGTCTTCCCACAGTGTGGTTCATTCCCTCAGAGAGAGCTTTTTCGTTTTTGGCCACAATGAGATTCAAACCCCATTCTTTTGCTTTTTCATCGCGGAATTTGATCATCTCGGGAATTTTGAAAGTCGTATCAATATGAACCATCGGAAAGGGAACTTTTCCGTAAAAAGCTTTCCGCACAAGCCAAAGCATGACCGTTGAATCTTTTCCCATCGACCAGAGCATCGCGAGTTTAGGAAACTTTTTGTAAGCTTCTCTGATGATGTAAATTGATTGCTGTTCTAACTCGAAAAGTCTGTCCTTTTCTGAATCCATACCTAGTCATCCTGACGGGAGTAATATTTAAATATCGTCTCATGAATTTTCTTTTCAAGGTCTTCAATTTTTAATGAAGTTTTCTGCAAGATCCATTCTTTTAGATCTTGAGGAATATGGGTGACAAAAATCTTTTCTTCTTTTTTATAGGGAATTTTTAAGGCGATAGCGTGAAGAGCATGCCGGGGAATTTCCATCAAGTTATAGTCGTCATCGCTGGCGAGCTGATCCTTGAAGCGTTGAAACATCGGATAAGATCCTAAATAGAGCTTGTCGCCGATCAATGGAAGTCCGTGGGCGAGAGCGTGAACGCGGATCTGATGTTGTCTTCCCGTCTGCGGGCAGGCGATGCCAATAACATAGTCGCCGATTTTTTCCAGAATATAAAAAAATGTGCGTGCGTGTTTTCCCTGTGTGGAGTTCTCGGGATAATATTCAACGACAACTCTTTTTAATCCGGGATCGGGCGAAGCCATTCTTTCATTGGCGATAAATTCTGTTTGTCCATCATAGCCAGGCTGAACTTTTGAGATGAAAAGATAGCATTTTTTTACATCGTCCTGCTCAAAACGCACCATCATTTCGTTGGCCATCTTCGGATTTTTACCCAGCATGAGTATGCCTGATGTTTCACGGTCAATGCGATGAAGGGAATGGATGGTGTGTTCGTATTTCATTTCAAAGTGCACAGTCGCGCAGTTGAAAACATGTCTCCCTGCGGGATGAGTAGACATGAACGCCGGTTTTGAAATGACAATCAGATCATCATCTTCAAAAACTATTTCTGGCACAGTTTGCAGTTCAAGCTTTTCGCCGCGCCAGTATTCATCTTCATATTTTGTTTTGAAAAAGCGAATCACTACTTCATCTTTATGATGAAGAATCGTGGAAGGCTTGTGCGTGCCAGGGCGGCCCACAATGGTAATTTCTCCGTCTTTGATTTTTCTTTTAACAGTTTCACGTGAAAAAGAATCGAGATAAATCTGGAGGAATTGATCAAGCCTTGCACCGTGATGTTCTTCATCCACCAGGTGACGGACTTCGAACATATCGGCGCGATAGGCTTTACTTAAAATGCTCATTTGTTCTTGCTAACTAGTCTGGAACTAGTATTTTTCCTTGATCAAAAACTTCAGGAGAGACATCGCAGCTCCTTCCGTGTATCCGTAGCGAGTTTCAAGATTCTTTAAAACCGAACGGATTTGTTTTCTGTTTTCATCCGAAAGCGGAGTTCCGATGTTGGCATCAACATTTTTAGAATACTCAGCTTCGAAAAACATCATATTGCGTGAAATGTTCACAATAACTTTTTTCTGCTCAATTCGGAAAGATTCCTGGAGACGATCAACGAGATCAGGGAACACTTCTGTATAAACGATCGGTTTTCCCGGATTGTCGAGTGAGTAAGCCCCAAGCTTTGAAATAAGAAGTGAACGATATGTTTTTGGATCTTCCTTCAGGTTGATTGAAGATTCAAATTCCTTGATAAAATAGTCATCCGGATCGATGAATTTTCCAGTTGTCGTATTCTTTACTTTCTCGCCTTTGATCAGCGCATTGACGTTCTCAATATAGCGCTTAATGTAGTCTTCGTATGAACGGTCGTCAATCAAGCCAAGTGAATTTCTCAATTCGCGATCGAAAATGTTCAGGTTGTATTCTTTGATTAATTCAAGAAAGCGGGCCGGGTTATGGTAGTCCGCCTGCGGGGCCATGTTCAGAAAATCGTATTCGCTTTTCTTTAAAATTAATTGCTGAAGATGATCAAGCACTTCGACGAACGTGACGTTGTCAAATTGCGACGATAATTTATAGATAATATGTTTTAAGTCGCGGGGAGAGAGACCAAACTTTCCTTCGTAAAGGCTGTCGTTTACATATTCATTCAGAATTTCTTCCTGACCTTGCTTCAAAATTTGTTTTGATTCAATGTCCAGTCTGTCAGGCAATTCAATACTGGCCAGGTAAAGAGCCTTTTCCAGCGGGTTCAGGTTTGTCGCAATGTTAGCTAACTTTTTGTCATTGTAGTTTTTTGTCTGGCAGACACGAAGACGTGTCATGATGGCAAAAAGACAAAGTGCATTCAGTGAATGAGGAGCGAAATGTGACCGGTCTTTTAAACCGTGAACTTGCTCTTCGTAAATTCTTTCTTCATCTCTCACGTCGAGAAGATAGGGAACAGTGACAAAATTAAATCTTCCTTTGAATGAATTGAAATCCGGGTGCTGCTTAAAAGCCGCCAGGTGAATTTCGTTTGATGTTCCGATAAAGAAAATATCCAGTTCAGTCAGAATGCCCTGAAGGTTGATGGACCCTGTTTCCATTGTCATCAGGAGATATTTATAAGCGTCGAGAGGACGTTTTAATAAATCTGAATATTCGAGAACCCCGCGATTGGCCAGAACGGCTTCACCTTGAAGTGAAAAGAGATTCAACGATTGCAGAGATGGAGGAAGGCTAGCGAGCCTCTTGTCCATTGTAATCTGTTGCATGCGGGCGTCGACGTGGATTTGAGGTTCAATTGTTACTGCTGCAGTTGAATAACGTTTGCTGATTGTAAATCTTTCAATGCGAATGTGCTTTAACACTTCCTGGTGTTTTCCCTTGTAGCTTTTTAAAAGAGCATCGTAAATCATACGATTTCTTTTACAAAGATCGCCGCGATAAAGATAAGATTTTCTCACGGACTCAAGCAAGTGATCATCACCGGCAAGAGCTTGATCAATTAATTCCTGTCTGTATTCGCGAGGAATGAGCAGCAGTGGATGATCTTTTAATTCAGACGGCATGATCGCTGAAATATCTTTGTCTTCAAGATAAGCGTAGCTCACCAGATTCTGATCGCGAATTGTGCTGTTTAAACCGAGGGTTCCTTTGACGTAAGTTTCGATCGGGAAAATCCAGCTGAAGCTGTATAATTTTCCGTTTTCGGTTTCAGAATAATCTTCCAGACCTTTGATAAGTTTTTTAACGAGAGAAGATTTCGAAGAGCCGTTAGGTCCGATCAAAAGAATAAATTTATTATTGAATCCTTCTTCACTGAAGTTCACCAGGTTTTGCATTAAGGCTTGCTGAACTTTTGTCTGACCATAAACAGGTGGACAGTCAGGATGAGACAGACCAAATAATTTATACGAGCCATCTTTGTTTGTGCCGTATTGAAGAAGCATGTCACGGATGAATTCATAGGTCGGGCGACATTCCAGCTTTGGATTCTTTTCAAAAACTTTTTCCATATAGTCACTGAAAGAAAGTATTTCAGCCTGGGTGTCTGTTTGTTCCGTTGCTTTGTGAATCCAGTCGAGATGATTCATGATATTTCCTTTGGCTTTATTTCCACATTGGATATTGTTAGTTATAATTGTAGCTTCTTATGAAAGAATTCAAAAGACGTCCTCTTATAATCCTGTCATTGTCAATTTGTGCCGTTTTGATTGTTGCACTATGGTTTTTTTATCAAAATTCCCCGAAGAATAATTCAAAGGCTGAGCAATTCGTTCAGGAAAAGGCCGTTTTAGAGAGGCTTATACAAAACTCTTCTGAGATTCATCGCCTCTGGACGGAGGGAGAAGATTCCAGAGAGTGGAATTCCTGGAAAAACGAATGCCTGAAATTAAAAAAAATCGAAGGCTCTTTTGATGAATCACTTTTGCGATGCAATCCCATTTTGATGGAATGTCTCGCGGTCTTTAACAAGAAGGCCGATTATCATTTTGTTAAATATGGCGAGTCGCTTTATCGTTACGTGACTAAGTCCAACACTGCACACGTTCGACTAAATGGAACCGGATATTTGTTTACGATCGAAGACAATCAATCGAAGAAAAAAATGGACCTGCTTCTTGCTGATAATTGCCAGGAAGTTTTTCTTCAAAACCGCGCTTATGCTTACGGTGAAGAAGTCACAGGGAAGGATGCTGAAGATTTCAGATTCGATAATTTCAATCATAACATTTATATCGACAGGCATCTGGTGACCAATGCAGAAATTAATGACTGGATTGATTTCGGCAATGCAGACTTTACTAAAGGACTGCAGAAAAAAAGTGGATCGGATCTCTTTCTCCCTGCGACAGATCTAAAAGAAGAACAGATGATGAATTACTGCTCGTTCAGAGGAAAGCAATTGCTGCAGGCCCATTATTTTGATGCGGCCACATTTTTACCAATGGATTTAAATGAAGTTTTGCCGGTAAAAAACAATCGCTCGCCTTACTACTGGACAAAAAAACGCAGTGACTTTACCCCTGATTGTAATCTTATTTACGCCCAGGAATGCCCTGCCAAAAAACCGTTTCAAATAAATGCAACGTCTCCAACCTGGGCCGGGCTCACCGATGCAATGGGTGGTGTAATGGAAGTCTTTCGAAATCCAATTGATCCTGAAAGTAATTTAAAAGCCTCTTCTTTTTATTTTAATTTTAAATCTCAATGGCACCGCCTGGGATTTAGAGCTGGATGGGATGGAGAAGGATTTGAGCTTCGCCATTTTGATTTCAAAGGTTTCAATCCGGAAATTGCCATTGATAAATTTCAAGTTGGATTCCGCTGCATGAGGGAGTCGCGATGACTAAAATCCTCTTGATGTTATTATTTGTTTTATCGGGCTGTCTTCCGGTCAGAAAACTTTCCCTTCCAGAAGCAGAAATGAAGCTCGCCAGCGAATGGCTTTATGCTTATTCATTGGAAGAATTTAAATTAAATGATGTTGTGATTGAACGACCACCGGGGATTTCTCAACTGCTCTTCCGTATGAAAATTCCGGTTGAGAACGGATTGGCCATAAAAACCCATTGTGTTTACTATCAGGTTCCCTACAAAAAGATCACTGGCAAATTAAGTGTTGAAGAACTAAAAACAGACAGCGCCTGTCCCGAAACTGAATCCGGCGATAGTTGGTTTTCATTTGAAAAAATCAATAAATTAAAAGTGACGCTTGAAAATTCACACCTGCATTTTGACTTTGAAAATGAAGGCAAAAAAATTTCATGGGCTTTTCTTCTGGCCAATCTCGAAGGAAATTTAATTCACGATAAGTATGAGCCACAAAAAGAAAAGAAATGGAGATCAGGCTTAACGTTCCTCAGAACAGATGCGGAAACTTTTCTCAATCAGAACAATAAATATCTCGGAAAGCTGAGCGATAGAATGAGCAATGGCACGGCCATCAGATGCCAACAGGTGGATAAAAATTGTAATAATGTTGGTGAATACCGCTGCGATGATTGTCGCTATGGTTGGTACAGCATCGTCGATTACAACTGCCCTCAGGGCGGTTCAAAATTCTGTGGTCAGAATCATTGCGGTGAAAAAGGCGAACCCGCATGTCCACGCGGAATTAAGGTTGTTGATGAAAGTGAAGCGGGGATTTGTCAAAGCGATCTCACTGCAGTGATGAACGCGGATCACATTTTAATCTGCCAGTGAGTTAATGAAGCTTGGAGGCAATCTTTCCATGACTTCATTAATCCCGGAGCCAAGTCGGTGAATCAAAATAAAAGAATGAATCGTTGTTGGTGTGGCCGTTTTTAATGCTGTCTTTTTGACCTTTAAAATCGAAAGAACGTAATCGCTGATAATGTATTTTTCCTTGGGAAGCTTTTTGTCCAATTGAGTGTCTGACAAACCAATAAAGGCTACGCCATTGTGAACATCATAGGAAACAATGTTTTCACCACTGACAAGACTGTCTTGAGTTAAATCGACAACAGTACTATTTAAAAAGGTTTGTGGATATTTCTCAAAATCAATTCCCTGAACTTCCGCAATGGCAAAATCTTCAAGCGTCAGGTTGACGAGATTAATCCCAAGATCTTTAAGAGAAGCAAGCGTTTTTTCATTCTGCTCTTTAGTAAAATTAGGTTTGAGTATGTGACCGATATGAACAATGAAAAGATCCGAAGAGTATTTTTTTTCCAGTTCGGAGCGGGATTCAAGCGTTTCTGTCAGATACACCGGAAAAGGGGCGATATGATTCTTCATTAAACCAGTTGTCGCCGTTGCAATAGAGATTCCACTGGTTGGTTTTGTATGCGAACACGAAACCATCATCACCAGAAGGATTAACTGCAGAACGAATGTCAGTTTTAGCATTTAAAAACTCTTTACCTTTGCAAGTTTGGAGTAGGCCTTGATTAAAGCATCCGCCAAACGATCATAATATTCGAGCGGAGAGTTTAAGCAGAGACTGATTCTCACCACACCACGTCCAATATTATCACAAGTTCCCATCGCTTTTAAAACTTTCGACGTAACCGGCATATTGTCCGAGCAGGCTGAAGATGTCGTGACGAAAATATCATTGGATTCCAGTTCAATTTGTACGGCCTGGCCGTGAATGCCTGGATAAGAAATATAAGTTGTCGTCGCTAATCTTGGAGCTTTTTCTCCAATGATAACGACTTCCGGGAAAGCTGCTTTAACTTTGTTTTCGAATTCCTCGCGTTTCTTTGAAAGCGCCGGAATGTTCTGGAAAGTTTTTTCCAGAGTAGAAAGGGCAACTGCTATTGTTTCGTTTCCTAAGTAGTTTTGAGTTCCACCGCGATGACCTTTTTCCTGACCGCCGCCAATAATTAGTGGAAGAAGATTCTCAGGATTTCTCGCAAGGAGAATTCCTGTTCCAGTCATCGCCCCAAGCTTGTGGCCCGAGCAGACCGCGTAGTCCATATTTGATTCTTTAAAATTGAATGGTGTTTTTCCAATGAACTGAGTTGTATCGCAAAGGTAAGGAATCTGATTTAAAGAGCAGAGTCTTGAAATTTCCTGGTAAGGCTGAATGACTCCAGTTTCATTGTTTGCGGCCATGATGGCCACGAGAGCAATGTTTCCTGCTTCATCATTAATCCACGCTTTTAAAGTTGTCATGTCGATAACACCGTCGCAGTTAACCGGAAGTGTTTTAACAGTGAAACCTTTTGTGCCGTAGTATTGAGCCGTGTTTACCACAGCAGAATGTTCGATGCCTGAAATGATAATGACTTTTTTCTTAGTTTCGTTTGAAAGACAAGTATGAAAAACAGTTGAGATACCTTCTGTTGCACCAGAGTTGAAAGTGACTTGTTCGTAGTCTGCGCCTAAAACTTTAGCGCAAACCGACCTCGCATTTTCCATTCCCATCAGACATTTCGAGCCGAGATAGTGAATGGCATTTGGATTAGCAAATGGACCTTTCTCAAATCTTTTTAAAAGATAGTCTCTTACTTCTAAAGAGAGAGGAGCGGAACCATTGTAATCAGCGTAAATCATTTTCAAAACCTTGTGTGTGTTGTGTGAGTTATTTAATCGCCAGCATTCTATCTAGCGCTTTCAGCGAAGAACGCGCAATATCTTCAGGTACACTGATAATATTGATCGGTTTATTTTCTTTTATCGCGCGGAAACTGGCAAGTAGCCAGCGAGGTCTTACGCGATACATAGTCGTGCAAAGACATTGATAAGGTGAAAGAGAAACAATGGTTTTATCACTGTGAATGTTTGCCAATCTGTTAACAAGATTGATCTCAGTCCCAACTGCAAACTTAGAACCGGCAGGAGCCTTTGCAATTTTTTCGATGATGTAAGACGTTGAACCGTTGTCATCCGCCGCTTGTGTCGTCTCAAAATTACACTCAGGGTGAACGATGACTGTCATTGAAGGGTCTTTCTCTTTGATTGTCTTGACTTGTTCTGGTGTGAATCCCTGGTGAACAGAGCAGAAGCCGTACCAGAGAATAACTTTCGCTTTATCAACTTGCTCAGCAGTTAATCCGCCGTTCAGCATATGAGGATTGTAAATCACCATGTCTTCAAGAGGTATTCCCATCTTAAAGCAGGTGTTTCTTCCAAGGTGCTGGTCCGGAAAGAAAAGAAGTTTTTCGCCTTCCGAAAGGGCCCACTTGATAATTTTTTCTGCGTTCGATGAAGTACAAATAGCGCCGCCATTGTCGCCTACAAAAGCTTTGAGCGTCGCTGCACAGTTTATGTAAGTAACAGGCACAATCTTTTCTTTCGTCGATTTTGTCATAAAGGCCCAGGCGCGATCGATTTCCGATCTCTTTGCCATGTCGGCCATCGAACAACCTGCACGCAAATCGGGAAGTATGACTTTTTGATCCGGTCTCGTAAGCATGTCTGCGGTTTCCGCCATGAAATGCACGCCACAGAAAATCACATAAGGTTTATCAAGCTTTGCAGCTTCTCTTGCAAGTTGAAGTGAATCACCGGTGATGTCTGCAAAGCTGATGACATCATCCTGTTGATAATGGTGACCAAGAACGACTACCTGGTCTTTCAATTCTTCTTTTATTTTTTTGAGTTCAACCAGAACTTGTTCATCAGAAAGTTCTTCTTCAGAAATAGTTGGCTTATGTACATCATCGTTGTCATCGAAAAGGTCTAACATATTTTTATCCGTTCTTTGTAGGGTACCCAGCATCCATCCAGCTCATGATGCCACCTTCAACGTTTGTAAGGTTGCTGAAGCCTTTAGAAAGAAGAAACATGCAGGCATTCATGCTGCGCTTTCCGCTTCTGCAGTGGATGTAGATAGGTGCGTTTTTATCTTTTAAAACAGTTTCGTATTTTGCTTCAAACTCAGAGAGAGGGATGAGTGTTGCACCTGGAATGTTTGCTTCATTCCATTCAGCTTGTTCTCTGCAATCGATGAACTGGATGTTTTCCTTAGCGTCAAGTTTTTGCTTAAGTTCGCTGACAGTGCATTCGTGAATCATAGATTTACTCTCTGTTTAAGATTAATAGATGGAACTTTTTTAGCCCAAAAGAGGGGGTTTGCAAAGGCTTAGACCGGCTTCTGCTGTGAGTGAAAATGGAGCTAATTCATTGGGAATATTAAAGGCGAGCAGTAGGGGCTTTGCTGGAGAAAGAGAATTCTCCGTATTTCTGAGAAGGATCCTTAAAAATGAGACCCTCATCTTTCCACTTTTTCAAGTAAAGTGAAGCCGTTGACGGCTTAACATTGAGATGTTTTTCAATGATTTGTCGCGATAGCGCCGGGGACGATTTTTCCAGAAAGGCAATCGGGCCGCTGAAGCCGTGATTGATCGGGAAAATAATAGAAAAATTGTTTTTCTCAAAATCAAAAAAGTACGCATTATTTTTGCGTTTGATCTTAATACCAAGTTTATTTATTTCGACAATCAGGTTTTTTAAGCGCAGCTTGGCACTTTCGTAATAATAAAAAGTCCCGTCAAAGATTGTATCGATTAAATAAGACTGATGGGCGCCTCTTTTGCCAAAGCTGACAATGTGTCTTAGAAGCTGAGTTCGCAGATCAGTAAGAACGACCGTTTTCTTGCCACCAAAAAAGAGACCAGCTTTTAAATCCAGACATCGTCCTTCAGCTGGAAGGTTGTTGTAGGATTTCATTTCAATTCCCTGCTTATTAATAAACCAGCAATCAAATGAAGAATAATCCGGCATTTTATCAAGCTCGACCTGATAAAAAGGCGCTTTCAGCAAGGGGGAAGGGGCAAAGCGATTTCCGCAAAGATAAGTTTCCATGGCACGGGTAGGAGCGCACTTTAATAAAATAGATTCTGAAGTCGTCAAAGTGCCCGGTCTCATTTTATCAATCCAGTAATAAATGGACTGCGTGTAGCTTATCAAACCACAATCAGTCAGGGCGCGGGAAAGAGAAGCAACTGCTTCATCGTAGTGTCCGAATTTGTATTTTGCGAGACCGATGAGGTGATAAAAATGTTTTATGTGAGTAGGGGGAATTTTATTCACGAGAATAAAAGCTTCATATTCTTTTAGATCCTCTTCGCTGAGAAAATTAAAGAACAGTTTCATTTCGAGTTCATGCAGTTTTATCACAGATGTGTATGAACTCGACTCTGGATGCATTGATTGAAGAGTTGCTAATTCATGAAGGTCTTCTTCAGTGACTTTGTTGGCAAGAAAAGTTTTCGCGCGAAGTACTTCGATCTTCATCAAACAATCGACGACAGGCAGTGGATCCGAATAAGGATAAAATTTTTCCAGCTCGATGATGGATTTAAAATCATACATAGCGCGTAGATTGGAAACCGTTGAGCTGATGAGAGTTTTGTAAGTTAACTCACTGATCTTCTCTTTATTTTCTTTTATCGCCTTAATAACTTTGTCGAAAAGTTTCAGCCCCGATTCAATAGACTGTTCCCGGAATTTAATTTGTCCGTAATAGAGAAGTTTTTTCAGATAAAATTCAGAATCAGATTGTTTATTTGGATTGTCGCAATCAAGACTGAGAAGCATGCGCGCTCTCTCATAATCTTCAAAATTAATCGTCATCCCAATGATGAAGCTTTGCTCTTCTTCAGAAAGTTGATCATACCTTTTCATAAATTCAGCAAGACGCTTTTTAGCCTCTTCAAAGTCACCTGAAGAAAAAAGCGTGCGTATGGCAAGGATTTCGTTTTCCAATTTAAAAACTCTTAAACAACTGAAATTTCGTGTTATTATGTTTGCTTATCTTATGTCTAGACAGTTCCATCACCAAGGTAGAAAAAATAGAACTTCGACTTTTTTATACACCACTTTTTTTTATCTTTTAACATGGATTAAGAATGAAAATGCAAAATATATTGGCCGTCTTTGTAGCTCTTTTACTTGTGATAAGTAACTTCGGCTACGCTGATGATAAATTGCCAGCGCAGTTTTCATTTTCTATTGGGTCAATCTCTACAACATACACTGAACAGCAAAGTCAGATCAAACCTACAGATGGAACTTCTGCGACAACTTCGACGCCCTATTCAGGAACAGCGGCTTCAATGCCACTGGATGTTGAGTTTGAATATTTCACGACTCTCAAAAGATCCTATTTTGTCCGCGCAGGAGGCCCGGTTATGGCCTCTACACCCGATAGAAATTTTTATTTAACATCTGGAGTGAATTTCTATTTTTCTTCGGTAGGCTCACCACTTTATGTTTCTGACCAGCGCATGGAAATAAAAATTGCTCCCAAGTTTCGTTATTATGCCGGTCCACATCTTGGAGCTTCTTATCTAGTCTACAACACCAAGTCCGCCACAAAGAATGATGTGATAGTTGAGCTCGGCGGTCAGGGAGGAGTGATTTACTCCCTTTCTCCAAAATGGGGATTGCGAGCAGAGGCCAATCTCAGCCGCGGTATCGGTGCTCTGGTTACTTCAATGACAATGAAAATTCTTTTAGGCGGAACCTATAACCTAAACTTTTAGTCTGCTACTAAAAATTCTATCCCTGCATTTATAAAGAGAATTCATAATATTTTTCGTCTGCTCACCGACAAACAAGTTGGAGAGTCCAGATTATGAACCATTTTAGAAAAAATCTTTTTATTTTTCTGACATTAGCAGTTTCATCGATTGCTTTTGCTGATGAATTAAAAATTACTTCAGATCCTACTGATGCCACCGTGATCATTAGAGATTTTGGAGGAACACTTTCAAATAAAATCGGTAAAACTTCTTATTCAGGCAATATTCAGGAGCTAGCAGGAAGTTATTCCAAGTCTGGTTTTTTCATCGTTGTCATTCAGAAAGATGGCTACATTCCTCAATCAATTGTTCTTTCTGATATGTTAAAAAGTGATCTCAATTTAAATTTTAATCTCGAACCCATTCAGGAATTTTCTAAGTACAAAGAAGTCGATAAATCAATCAATGAGCTTTTTGAAGCTCAACGTTTGATTCGCGCTTCTCAATATGACGATGCCATCGAAAAATTGAAACTGCTTGAGAATAGTGAAAAAAATCTTTCAATCATACCAGAGCTGATTGCGAGTACATATTATTTGAAAAAAGATATGGCCAACGCTCTTACATGGTACAAAAAAGCATATCGAGTGAATCCTGAGAATAAAGACGCTTTCATGATGAAATCGTATCTCGAAAAATCGTTAGGGACTGATGATGGAAAAAATAAGTAGATTCTTATACATTTTTGCCTTCCTGATTTCCAGTCTCGCGATTGCAAGAGACTTTGAAAGCGCTGATGGTATTTCCACTTTAGAGTGGCAAACTGTTCGCTTGCAGGAAAATATTGAGAAGAAAATTATCAAGTCTCTTCGTCCTGTCATCAAAGAAGACGATTATATTATCGAAGTAAAGATTGGTGTTGATAAAGATGGTGCTTCAAGTCCGTCCAGCAAGATGATCACCAAAACAAAGCAGACAACGAAAGTAAAATTCACGACAGCTGAAAAACCAAAAGAAGGAGACGATTATATCGTTTTCAATAAACTTGGTCTTGAAGCTCCGGTTGTGGGCGACGAGGCGGTAGAAACACAAACATCGGAAGCTGAGCTGAATCAAAAAGCTTTGATCGAACTTACTGACCGTTACAATTTATTCAATTATCTAAAGACTATCGATATCAATTTAACTTTTGATTCGGGCCTCTCTGATCAGACAAAACAAGTAATCAGAAAAGTTGTCGCTGGTCTTACTTTCAATATCAGCGGAGTCGCCCCTCAGATCAACACTCAATTTCTGGATCTGAAAGCTAATCAGATCAAAGGCCAGACTGAAGCTGGCGGCGCCGGTGGAAAAGGCGGCAATGGAAAGCTCGAAGGTAAACTTGAGCAAATAAACGCCAAAAAAGAAGCTCCAAAATGGTATGAATTCTTCCGCAATCTCGATGTGATGATCGGTCTTGTTCTGGCCTCTGCCATTATGGGATTGAGTTTGTTCCTGATCGCAAGATATTTCATTAAAACAAATGAAAATGCGAAGAAAGAAGAAGCAGCCGCTAAGCAGATTATAGAAGGCCGCAGCCAGGAAACAGAAAAAGAATCAACAGTTGAAGAAGAAAAATCTGAAGAAGAAATTCTAGCAGAGGAAGAGGATGATATGAAAATTGACCTGACAAAAACAGACCCGGTAACTTTAAAAATTGTTGAAGGATTGGAACGCTTCAGAAAAGCGCTGACGAATCATCACGACGACGCCATTTTGATGCTTAAAGGGTGGGTAAAATCGAAAACTGAAGCAGAGATGAACGCGTTGAGCGCAGTCGTCACAGTTCTTGATGACAGCGAGTTAGGTGAACTTTTCAAAGCCCTTACGCACGATGAACGTTCGACATGGAAAGCTCTCCTTCATTCTGAGCTCACTAAAGAGGAAGTTTCAAATTCATTTGGATTCATCAGCAATAAAATCACTGAAATGCTGATGGTGCCTTCCCTTATCAATGATTATGAAACATGTGATTTACTTCTTGATCTGTCTGCAAAAGATGCAGCAAAATTCTGTCAGGAAGATATTGAACTTGGAGTTGTTTTCACAAACGTACTTTCATCAAATATTATCGCAGAGATGTTTAAGATCATGGATCCGGAACTCGTTGCAGATTTAATTGACAAGAGTGCGGATTTTAATCCTGAAAAAATCAATGACGTTCTTCCTGTCATTAAAACAAAATTAGAATCGATTAAGGCAAAACGTGAGAAGCCGCCATTCCTAAAAAGAATTATCGACATTCTTCCGGGCGCATCTGCAGACGTTGAGAAAAAATTATATGCGACATTGCTGAAACATTTTTCTGAAGATGAAGTTAAATTGACAGCGATTAAAATCTTCCCTCGCACGCTCGTGAATCAGGTTCCGGATGAAGTTTACAAAAAAATTGTTGAGTTGATGCCTATTGAAACTCAAGTGCAATATTTTGCTTCGATGGCAGACGATCAACGTGAAACGATGCTAGGGAAATTTGCACCAAAAGGTTCAAAAGGAAGAGAGATGATTGATGTTGAACTTTCAGTCATTCTAAAAAACCAGGTTGCACTCCGCAGACTGCAAAATGAAAAACGAGAAAGATTACAACAGGAATTCCTTTCTTATACACGTCAGCTTGTTTCCGGAAATCAGGAAATTCAGCGCGATGTAATTGATCAGATCGAATCATGGTTCAGTGACATTTCTGAATCCGATAAGCAGGAAGAAAATCTAGCAGCTTAATGAGAAGGACGTAATTATGAATATTTTTTCAATCGCAAGTTTACTATTAATTCTGGGAGTTGTTGCCGCGGGTATCGTGACAACGATTACTCCGAAAGAATATCACATGTTCCAGGATTTACCTGCCATCTTTCTGGTATTGGGAGGGACTCTTGGTGCCGCTGCGATTACAGTTCAGATCAACCGTGTAGGAATGTTGTTAAAAGCATTCTTCCTTCGCATGCTGAAAGGTAAAAGAATTTACTACAAAAGCATCATTAAAGAAATTATGGAACTTGCTGAAGAATACCGCGCAGGAGCTCCAATCAGTGCACTTAAAGAAAAAACTAAAGATGCCTTTCTGATTGAAGGACTGCAGATGCTTGAAGACAATATTATTAAAGGCGATGAGCTATTCGATCTGATGGATGAGCGCGTGGAAAACATGTATCACCATTACTCAGAAGAAGCGAACCGCTTTAAAAACCTTGGAAAATATCCACCGGCCTTTGGTTTGATGGGAACGGTTCTCGGGATGATTGCACTTCTTTCTAACCTCGGGGGCGCAGATGCTATGAAACTGATTGGTCCGGCCATGGGAACGTGTCTCGTTGCCACATTCTTCGGGATCGTAACGGCAAACGTTTTTATTCTGCCAATCGGGGACAGCCTTGCAGATAATGCCAAAGAAATTAAATTGAAGAACATCATTATTATCGAAGGCCTTCGATTGATTATGGCGAAAACCAACCCGGTAATCGTTGCTGAGAAATTAAATTCATATCTACTTCCAAATGAAAGACTTGACTGGAAAGAAGTATCTAAAAAGGCGGCTTAGTTAAATGAGTGCTCATAAACTTCACATTGTCGACGAATCCACACATAAGCCTAAAAAGAAAAAAAGAGGGCATGGTGGCGGACACGAAGAAGCTCACGAAGGTGAAGGGCCATGGATCGTTTCCTATGCTGATATGATGACTCTTCTTTTTTGTTTTTTCGTTATTATGACGTCGTTTGCCAGTTTCGAACCACAAGTTGTTGCTAAAAAAAGTGCACAGGTTGCTGAACACTTTGTTCCCGGCAAAGAAGACGCTGAAAACAAAGCACTGGACGGACTTGGTATGCAGATCGGCGGTTTTGCTGATTTAAAAGGAAAAGTTAAAGCAGAAGTAAAAGATGGTCAGTTGCAGCTGGTTTTTTCTTCCGCCATTGTTTTTGAAAAAGGCGATGTGAATATTAAAAAAGATTTTCTTAAAAATATCGATGCCATGATCGGTTTAATTAAAAGTAAAAATCCCAACTACAGAATCCTTGTAGAAGGACATACAGACAGTTCGAATGTAAAAGAATCTTCTCTTTATCGTTCAAATTGGGAAATCTCATCTGCGCGTTCAGCCTCAGTCATTGAACGGTTTGCCTTTTACGGTTTTAAACCAATTCAACTCGTGTCTGTTGGGTATGGTGATTCAAGACCTGTCGCTGATAACTTTGACAAAAATGGATATGCTATTCCGGCAAATCAGGCACTCAATCGTCGCGTTGTTGTCAAAATTCTCAAGCCATTGAAAAGTACAAAGTTGAGAAATCTTGAAATGCAAAGTTATTTTGATGATTCTGAGATATTAAGCAAATGATAAGAACTTTTTTAGCTGCGATCTTTCTTCTGGTGATCAGTGTCGCTTATTCAGCAGAAAATAAATCTGATGGAAAAGAGCAGGTTGAAGAATTCAAAGCAGCTAATTTCCTACAGGTCGATCCTTTTGAAATTCCTCCTGAATTGAAGGTTATTGAAAATCAAATTTCCCAAAATGCCATTGATGTTATCATTCTGACGGGTAAATACACTGTCAGCTATTCTGAGAAACGCCCCGAAGGTTATAACAAAAACTATCGAAACTTTTACGGATTGAAAATTTCAGTTCTTCCTATCAGTAAAGAGAGTTCTGAATATTCATTGAAATTGCATTACTACAATTGGGTTACCAATAAATACGATAAAGTCATAACCAGACGAATAAGCAAGTACAACGTTTTAAATGAGATGCGTTTCGCTATGTACGATCTCATTCTGGGAGATGATTTTGTCAGAGAAAACCGCGATACGCTTGAAAGAAAAAATTTTGAAAGAATTCAAGCCGTAAGGGAAATGGTTGAGGAACAAGCTCGCCGGGAAAAGAAAAAGAAAAAGGAAGAACAGGAACTCGAAGAGAAAAAGAAAAAGAATCAGTCCCAAAAAAAAGAAGAGGCTGATGAAAAATTAAAACGAGAAGAAAAAAAGAAAAAGCAAAAAACAAAAGAAGAGGAAGAAGCGGAAGATGCAGCCGCGGGCGCAAAAAGTGCTCTAAAAGAGGGAGAGACTTCACTCAAAGCTCCGGAGCAGGAAACTGAAGAGCTGCAATTGAAAAAAAATCCTCTTTCTTCTGCGAAGAATGGAAAAAAAAAAGAGCCTGAAAAAAAGCTGAATGATCCTAAGAATGAAAAAATTGCCATCAGTGCAGGCGAGGCTCAGCCTGAAATGCCTGCAGTTGAACCTCCAACCCCTAAAACAATCACTTTCAATCTGAACTCCGGGCTAAGGTTTGAAACCGTAGATGCCACCGGATTAATTCAGGCGAGAACTAATCTTACTTACCTAAATCTTGGTGCCGATTATCGGACGGATTTTCATGCGAAATATCCGTGGGGTTACGGATTTTCACTGAATGCCGGAATCCCGGTAAAGAAAGAGAAATATCAGATCAGTGTTTCTCGGGCCCTTGAAGGATGGGCGTTTAAAACTTTTTTTTCTCGTTTAAGAGTTGGAGCAGGGTTTGAGTATTCATCCCTGGTTTTTGCCAACCTCCCTGCGGCCGGGGAAGGAATAAAGATTGTCCAAAATGATCTGTTATATGGAAAACTCAAATTTTCTATCCATTTCAATGTGTATGAAAAAGAAATGTCTCTCGGGGCCGAATATGGTTCGTCTCTCTCACAAAAATCCAATTTCAACAAAGCGATTTCAGTAACTAAGGACTCGGTTTTTTTTCAGACCCAGATTAAAGGCGACCATGGAGCTGCTGTAAAATTTTTCCAGAGCACTTTCACTGGAGAATTCAACGGAAAATCGTCCGGCGCCGCCATCCTATACGTCTATAATTTTGGGAATTAATTTCCACCGCTAAAAGCCTCAGCGATAAACCTCTATAATATTTTAGAGGTAATTCATGTCGACCAATAAATTACAAAGAAAGTTTCTTCGAAGTGAAATTAAAAGCGGAAGAGATTTTTCTGCTGAGGATGCTTCCGAAGCAATCAGGCAAATTAAAGCACTTAAAAAAAGTACCGAACTTCCACCGCCTTTGCCGGCGGAAGCGCTTTCAGGTGATTTCGAACTGATGATTGAAGAAGTGTCGCGCACTTTGAAGATTGATTTTTCATCAATTCAATTTACAGATGAATCATCTCTATTCAGCAAAAGTGTTCTGACTGTGGATCTGCTGCATGCTTTGATCAAGACACTTTCTTTGCAAAATACTCACGGAGTTTTTAAGGGAAAAGAGAATGTTTTTTATTGCGACGTTTTGGCAAAAGATATCTGGGTCTATCTCTCGCTGGAATTATCTAAAGAAACTTCCGGCTTTTCCAATGACTATATTCAAGCGGTCTTAAGTAAAACAACTGCTCAGTTAAGACCCTATGGCAGCTCTTGCAAAATTCAGTTTGTTGAAGATTTAATTCGTCATAAAAAGTTCATGACTTTTATTTTTAATTTAAACAGACTCGAAAACTTCTCTAATAAAGAAGGAAGTGAAGACGTTGAAAGAAAATCTTTTGAAGGTAACGTGCATGCTTAAAAAAATATTTTTGATCGGTGTATTGAATGTCTTGTTTGCAGCCTCTGTGCCGGCCGGTGCTGCGGTAAAAGAGGGCTTGACCTCTCTCTATGCCAGTGCCCTCAACAACAACTGGAAGCGGATCACTGCAAAGACTGAAGTGATTATTGCTGACTTTGAAAAAAAGGGCGACATTGTCAAAACTCAGAAGCAATTAACTGAGCTTGAAAAATTTGTTGTCATGAATAATCTCAATCCGATCAAAACAAAAACTTTTTTAAATGAATTGCGTTCTGTGAAATTGTCGCTTACTCAGTCTCTTCCAAGAAAGAAAGCGATGCAGCCGACTGTTCTTCATCAGGTTTCCGCTGTTCAAGCTGCTCCTGTTCCTGAGAAGTCTTTCTCTGTCGTCTGGCCTGCGCTCATTGGTATTTTCCTCGTGGGCATCGCTGGGACATGGGTGATCATCAGCCGCCAGGCGAAGCGCAAAGTGAAGAAGCCAGTTTATTCATTTGAGAAAGATCTTAGTTTGAGAGATTTGAATTTATGGAAAAAAATCAGCCCCTCACTTGAGTCGCAACAGAAAAGTCTTGGAGAGGTTTCGATCTTTTCCAATGAAAAATTGTTTGCTCTTGAATTTGA